>CAIQUX010000134.1 GCA_903875055.1 uncultured Bacteroidota bacterium | reverse complement strand
TACAGACGCTTCTGTTAATAATCCGACAGATACTGTACAGATCATTGGGAATAAGATCACATACTATACCAGCGCCAATAGCGGTGGTATCACCTGGAGTTCAACCTCACAATTCTTCAGCATACAGAATAATTTTGTACAATTGACATATCCAATCAATAATGCCAACTATGGCATATGGGTCAGTACTTCAAAAGCCTCCATTGCCGGAACGAATTCCATTATAAACAATACGGTATCTAAACAGACTTATGTACTTTATTATGGGTTCCCTATCTCCACAAATGCCACTTCGAATACTGAAGTTCATAATAACCTCGTCATCGCATCTCTTTATCAATATGCGTTTTCTTTTTCCGGTGGTAATTTCAGTGCCCATTACAATTATGCCAACAACTTCAACTGGACAGGTATAACGAATGATGGTACTAATCAAACGGCAACGAATGTCACGTTAAATACTGAAGGGTTAAATACAAACGGTACTTCTAACATCATCAATGGTGGAAATCCGGATGCGGCTTTTGATGATACCAATCTTACCCGTAATGATGTAGGCTGCTATGGCGGCTCATTTACGCTGAATAATTTCTTTCCGTTCTCTTCAAGTGATTGGTCACGTGTCATTTTAGTAACCACACCACGAAGAGTGCTGGTGAATGGTACAATTGATGTGAAGGCTGTAGGCTTTGACAAATAACTCAATTCTCACACCATCACCAAAACGAAAAAACATGAAATTATTTATACGATTATTACTACTGCTCGTAGTATTAGCCGGTAATTTAAACGCACAGGTCGGGCGTGGTAAGATTACTGCTGCTGAATTCTATTACGACACAGACCCCGGACAAGGTTCGGGAACTGCACTTACGTTGCAAGGCAATTTGAATGATGCCATGCGGACTGCCATTCAGTCGACCTCACAAAGTCTTGCAGCGGGAAAGCATAGCATCAATGTACGAATGAAAGATTCATTAGGTCATTGGGGACCTGTCTTCAAAACTACCCTGAGTGTTGAAAGCCCTGCTACATCGCGAAGCATCAGTGTCACACTGGCGCGTGTTTATTGGGATGCCAATGTGGGTGGTGCAACCAATCTCATCATGCTCAATGGGAATGTGGCAAATGCGATCAACTCCTTTATCACCTCATCGGCTATCTCTACCTTCCCTGCGGCGGGGGACCATGCCATCAATGTACAAGTGTTGGACGCCACAGGTCAATGGAGCCCGGCATTCACAACCGTAATTGCTGTTGAATCTCCATCAGCTGCACCCCGCCCTATTTCGGCTTCGTTAGCCAGGGTATATTGGGATGCGAATGTTGGTGGAGCCACTAATCTGATACTACTAAACGGGAACGCCACAAACGCCATTAATTCATTTATCACCTCATCGGCCATCAGCACGTTCCCTTCTGCCGGAGATCACGCCATCAATGTTCAGTTGATGGACCCCACAGGTCAATGGGGACCTGCCTTCACCACAGTAATCGCTGTCGAATCACCGACCGCTGCTCCCCGTATCATCTCGGCCTCACTTGCCCGTGTCTATTGGGATGCGAATACAGCCGGAGCTACCAATATGATCATGGTAAATGGCAATATAGCCAATTCGATCAACTCATTTATCACCTCTTCACCAATCAGCAGCTTCCCATCTGCAGGCTCTCATAACATCAATGTTCAAGTACTGGATGGCACAAGTCACTGGAGTCCTGCATTCACTACTACGATTGCTGTCGAGTCGCCGGTTTCATTTACACGTATCATATCTGCTGCGTTAGGACGAGCTTACTGGGATAGCAACTTAGGGACTACTGTCGGCCTGATCATACTGAATGGAAATGCAGGGAGTGCCGTCAATGAATTTATAACAGCCACTTCCTTATCGACATTTTCGACAGCCGGAGTTCACAAACTGAATGTTCAACTTCTGGATCCAAATGGCAGCGGTAATTACAGTCCCGCTTTCAGTACCATCGTAAAGGTCGACAATGCGATCGATACAGTAAGGGCTATTCGTGTAGATGCTGCCCGTGTATGGTTTGACAATAATGTACCGGCCTCACCGAATATGATTGCGTTTGATGGCAACTTCAATGAAGCCATCGAATCAGCGGTTCAAACATTAGCTGCGCCAGGTCTTGGCTTACACACCTTAAATGTGCAGGTTCGCGATTCGGTGCCAACACATTGGGGCCCTATTTTTAAAACTTCGTTCATCATCGAAAACCCTATTTCATACCGGAATATCAATGTAGTCACAGGTCAACTTTATTGGGATAATGACACCTTGAATAATCCAGTCACCTTGCTGGCTTTTGATGGAGCGTTTGACAATGCCATTGAACAGGCCTTTAAAAATAATGTACCAACCCTACCAACAGGCTTACATACTATTTGTGTACGCTTCAAGGACGTAGCAAACAGTTGGAGTAATCCGTTCAAACTCTCAATCACGATTGAAGACAGTTTGTTTGCCCGAAATATCAAAGTGATACAAGGCGAAGTAAGAATCGACAATACCCCGCCTTTGACGATAGTGTCATTGAATGGAAATTTCTCCAATGCCCTCGAACAAACTCAGTCCACATTGTTAAGTTCAGGTATACCTGTCGGATTACATCGTCTCATGGTTCGGATGAAAGGGCTTGATGGAAACTGGGGTCCTTATTTCATTTCATCGATCGTAGTTTCACCATGCGCTTCGACACCGATGCCAACCATCACGCATACTTTACCACTTGCTTTTTGCAATCCTGACAGTACTGTGTTGAGTGCTCCAAGTGGTTTCACTTCGTATCAATGGGTATATAACAACTCAATTGTCGGAACAGGACAAACGCTGGTAGCCAGAGATTCTGGATCTTATATCGTGATTGTAACTGATGTGACCAATTGCCCGGGTGCTTCGTTGCCTACAGTAGTGAATTCACATCATCCGATAGTAAACATTACAACTGGGCCAGTCTTTTGTCAGGGTTCTATTGATACATTATATGCCACTCCGGGATTTACTAGTTATGTTTGGTCTGGTGGAGGTACTGGTAACAAGAAAGCCATCAGTGCCGGTGGTTCATATACCGTTACTGCAACCGATGCATTCGGTTGTACGACGTCGACGTCGATTACGATTACTCAATTACCGCAACCTCCAACACCAACTATCATGGCCAATGGACCTACCTCCTTATGCCCTGGCATGAATGTGACGCTTACATCCAGTGCCAACTCGAACATACTTTGGAATAACGGTCAGACAGCACAGTCATTTACTGTGGATACGACCGGTTCGTATACAGTCACAGTTACAGGCGCGAATGGATGTAAATCAACATCAACTATTACCAATGTCGTTAAACACAATACAACGCCGGTTACTGTTTCGGCTAATGGACCACTTACTTTTTGCAATGGCAATAATGTGACATTGACAGTAAATCCTGGTGGACTTTCCTATATCTGGTATAACTCGGGTGTAGCCACCGGATCAACTGCCAGGTCAACTGCGATCACCTCAACAGGTACCTACTCGGTAACCATGATTGATTCAAATTCTTGCCCGACCTCATCGGCATCAACAATAGTTACCGTGAATCCGAATCCTACGGTACCAACAATCAGTGCTAATGGCCCGTTGTCGTTCTGTAATGGCAGCAATGTGCTATTGACATCAAGTTCTGCCAGTAACAACACTTGGAATAACGGGATTACTTCTCAGTCACAAACAGTTTATATTTCAGGTACGTTTATCGACACAGTGACAAATGTCTTTGGGTGTAAATCATGGTCTTCGCCTGCTGTGATCAATGTTCATCCAGTGGCTTCAATAAGTTCCAGCGGACCGACAACATTCTGCTTTGGAGGATCAGTTACATTGACGGCTTCCCCTGCAAATGGTGTTACTTATAACTGGTCAAATGGAGCCACCACGCCAAGCGTCAATATTTCATCCACACAAAACTTGTCGATGATTGCTACTGAAATCGGATTAGGATGCCGTGATACAGCCTATATGAATGTGTTAGTCAATCCGTTGCCTACAGGAAGTATTGCTGCTCAGGGTCCTATCACAGTATGTAGTGGAAATACGGTCACTTTTAATGCCACCGGCTCTGCACATACTAAATTCAGATGGTTCCTCAACGGTAGTCCAATTACTAACTATTCTTATAATATCAATTGTAGTTGCTATGTCCCGTATTATACCTATGGTAATTCATTTTCCACAGGTAGTGGCGGAACTTATACAGCAGAAATTATCGATACTTTGACGGGTTGTATCTCTATGACAAATAGTATTGTCGCCACATTCATAGTTCCCCCTCAACCAGTCATTACAGCGAACGGAGGAACGACAGTCTGTATAGGGGCAAACACCACTTTGAGTTCGACACCTGCCGTTTCCTATCTTTGGTCTACGGGTGCTACAACACAAACTATTGTTGCATCAACACAGGGTAATTATGTAGTAACCATTACTGATATCAATGGTTGTACTCGCGCATCTAATGTAACACCGGTGAGTTTCTACCCTGTGGCCAGTATCACTACAAGCGGACCTACCACATTTTGTGCTGGTGCCAATGTCAGTCTGACAGGGCATCCGAGTGGCACGTTTCTGTGGTCAAACGGATCAACAAATGCAACACTTTCGAATATCACTACTTCCGGTTCTTATAGCCTGACGGTGACAGACGTCAATGGCTGTGCCTCGAATGCCGGGCCTGTGAATATCGTTGTTAACCCATTACCACTGGGGAATATTACAGCGGCGGGACCGACGACAATTTGTTCTGGCAATGCTGTAACCTTGAATACATCCGGTTCTCCGAATTGCATTTATAAATGGTATGTAAATGGAAGCCCAATTACGTATTTTTCCTATAGTATTTATTGCAGTTGTTATACCCCTTATAATGTCTTTGGGTACTCATATGCAGCTTCTACAACTGGAACCTATTCAGCAGAAATCATTGACACGCTGACCGGTTGCTCATCCATGACAAACAGCATTGCGGTGAATGTTCTTTCATTACCAGTTCCATCTATTTCACAAACAGCCTTCCTGCAATGCAACGGGGCAACAAATGCCACCCTCAATGCTACAGCTTCGGGAACGGTTTCTCCATACATGTATTTATGGAATACAGGTGCTACCACGCAGACTATCAGTTCGCTTGCGGCAGCAACGTATACTGTACGGGTAACGGATAACAATGGTTGTACATCCACTACTGGTTATATCGTCACTCAACCGGCTGCCGTATCTGCATCAGCAACTACCCCGACTAATACTAGAGGTTACAATGTAAGTTGCCATGGTTCAAGTAACGGTAGCGCCACAGTGTTTCCAAGCGGTGGAACACCTCCTTATACTTACCTCTGGAGCACCGGTGCAACAACGTCTACTATTACAGGACTGAGTGCCGGGACTTATACGGTCACCGTCCATGATTCTCATAACTGTGCAGCTGCCACTGCCACCGTTACCTTGGTTCAGCCAGCATCCATTTCACTTACGGTTAGTCCACATGTATTTTATGGAGGAAAGAATATCAGTTGTTTTGGCGGATCCAATGGAAGCATCACGGCACTACCGACAGGAGGGACAGCTAACTTCACCTATTTATGGTCCAATGGCCAGACAGGTCAGACAGCCGTCGGATTAAGTCTCGGAAGTTATAGCGTCATTGCCACTGATTCAGTAGGATGTACTGCCAGCTCGAGTGCAGCGTTAACGCAACCTGCCCTGCTTACCAAGACGCTGACGGCATCTATTTTTAGTGGTTATAATGTCAGTTGCCATGGCATGAATAATGGAACTATCAATGTTACCACTGGTGGTGGCACCGCACCATATCATTATTTCTGGACTGACACGGCATATACCCAAAACAGGACTTCTTTATATGCAGGTAACTATCATGTTATCATAACCGATACGCTAGGATGTGTTGCAACAGATTCTATTATCCTACATGAACCGACAGCCATTGTCACTAACGTAACAGGGTCCTTGTTGAATTGCTACGGCGACCATAACGGCACCGCTTCTGTAAGTGCGAGCGGAGGAAACTCTCCGTATACTTATACGTGGTCGACAGGAGCTACTTCACCTGGCATTTCAAATCTGGCGGCCAATTTCTATTTGGTTACTGTTACTGATTCACGAGCATGTACTAAGGTTGCCCAGGTTCAAGTAATCCAACCCACTCAGGTGACAGCCTATGCATTCGGCACCTATATCGGATGTGGGAACCAGATCGGTTTACTTTCTGTGACTGGAAGTGGAGGTAATGGTCCATATACTTTTTCATGGAGTAATGGTTCGACAGCACCATTTCAAGCGAATCAGCCCCTCGGCACATATAGTGTGACTGTCACTGACACACATGGTTGCTGGGACACGGCGAATGCAATCATCCTGAGTCCACCGATATTGAATGCCAGTAGTACGAATTTCATGACAAATTGTGATAGTATCACGACAGTGCCTTCAGGGATACTCAGTGTGACAGCTTCTGGCGGTGTAACCCCATATCTGTATCTTTGGAGTAATGGCCAAACAACACCGACTATCAATCATTTAGGAACCGGAGATTACTCTGTCATCGTGACCGATGCAAATGGGTGCTCTGTTACACGAACATCTTATGTCCATAATAATGACCCGGCACCGATTATCGGTGAAGATACCATCTGTAATGGAACACAGGCTTCGTTGTCAACTCCTACAGGCCTTGCTTATACATGGAGTAACAGCGGTGGCGTTGTTGGCAATACGCAGAATATTCTTGTTGGCGCAGGTACTTACACACTCACCGCTACCAACTTGAACGGCTGCACCCATTCATCAACTATTCAGATTGTGTCACAACAATGTAATACAATCGTGAATCTGAATCTATACCTTGAATCCTATTATTCAGGGTTCGGTAATATGGTAAGCACTTTGATGAATGAAGGCGTCGGCAGCAATCCCGACCTGACCGACACGATCGTGATCCAATTGAGAGATAACCATGCACCATATTCAGTCGTATCTTCAAAAAAGGCTTTATTGCATACTGATGGAACGGTTACTTGTAATTTCCCGACAATTTTTGGTTGGCATTATATATCAGTGTCACATCGGAATACGGTTCAAACCTGGAGTTCTGATTCGATTCTTCTGGGACCTAATCCTACCAACTACGATTTTACCACCGCGGCCAATAAAGCATACGGCGATAATATGATTGAGATAGAACCTGGTATCTGGGCTTTCTATACCGGCGACCTGAATCATGATGAGAATGTCGACTTGCTGGATCTTTCGATACTAGAGAATGATATTAATAATTTTGCCTACAATTACATCGCCACTGATATCAATGGTGATGGCAACGCGGATCTGCTGGATATTCCAATCATTGAAGACAACATTAACAACTTTATAGGATCAATCCAACCAAACTAGTTTTCAGAAAAAAACAGTTCATTGTCTATTGAAATAAATAATCCGGCAACATGCCGGATTATTTTACACTTAAAATCACTCGGTCAAGAAAGCCCCCGATAGATAGGAGCCTTACATTAATGTAGTGGGTTATTGACAAAACTTGTATCTGTCAATGTTTTCAGAAAAGCAACGAGGTCAGATTTTTGCTGGGCCGTCAATTGGAGTCCATTTTCAAAACTTGGCAAAGTCATGATGGGATCAATCGTGGCTGTCTTTTTCACTCCGCTATTATAGTGTTCCACCACTTCCTCCAAGGTCAGGTAACGTCCGTCGTGCATATATGGCGCAGTCAATTCAATATTCCTCAACGTCGGTGTCTTAAATTTTCCAAGGTCATTCGGATTCTTAGTCACATCATATCGCCCGGCATTATTACCGGTGAAGATCGAATCGATTCCATTATTGTGATACGCATTATCTGCAAACAAACCTAGACTATGGCAATGAAAACACTCACCTTTTTCTGAATTAAAAATATAGAAACCATTCAATTCAGACATTGTGATCATCGATTCTTTACGAACATATCTGTCAAAACGTGAATCAACAGATGTCAATGATCTAAGATATTGGGCTAAGGCATAAGCCACATCTTTCCTGCTGATGGTTTCTACACCATATACATTTTTAAACCTCGCCTTATAGTCCTGATTGGCATTTAACTTTGTAACATCCGTTTTAAAGAATTCGTTCACTTCAAAGGACATAGCATCTTCAAGGGTACCTTCTACTCCACCGCGCCAAAGAAATTTCGTATTCCATCCTTCATTGATATGAGGTATGGCATTCGCTGAAAAGCTGGAAAAAGATGTACTCTTCACATGACAAGCAGAACACGACCTACCGTCATTCGAAAGAATCGGATCACCGTATAATGCCTTACCAAGTGCGATACCTTCAACCGTCAGAGGGTTGTCAGACGGTATATTCAATGCTGGAAATGTAAACGGATACTTGATTTCGTAAGGAGTCAATCCAGAAGAAACAGGCGGGGGCGTTTCTTTCTGCTTGTGACAAGAGGCTAACAATACTAGAATTGAAATAGAAAAACATGCTTCGCTTAATCGTTTTTTTGCATTCGATGATAATGACTTGATGCTCATAGTTCGTTAATTTAATTGAAGTGTAAACACATTGTAACCATTGGCCGCAATTTTTGACATTGACGATGGATTACCCATTGTATTATTGCCATCCGTGAGCAAGTTATAGACTGCCGGGCTCCTATACCACTCATTGAGGTTCATAGTCATATCAAATTCTGACCTGACAGCAAATACATATAATTGTTGGGTCATTACACAGGATACTAAGCTCGTATCTGTACCCAAGTGTACAACATAACCCATATTACCTGCAGGTGTTTTGACATAACCCTCCATCTTTAAAAAATGATACCCTCCTCCCATATTGTCAGGCCATGCCATATTCACATTCTCGGCCGTATTAGTCAATGAGTTACTTACATTTAAGGCATGCGACAACCCAATATTGCAAGTCACTGAAGTGTAAATTCCACAAGGAACCGAATCAATCAGAATCTGATTCGTTTGAGGAGAAAAACCATTGATGTAATGAATACCCGTACAATGAAAATCATGACCACTTTCTTCGTGAAAAGTGATACCGGATATGTAGTATTCAAGGTGCGTCACGCTGTAAAGATTACCCGCATTGTTCAGGTACCTCACTGTATCTTTCTGCAGTGAAAGATCATCTACTTTATATTTCACATTTAGGACCACCTGAGAATATTTCCTGTCACTTTTCTTACAAGAATAAAGGCCCATTATCAATAATACCGACAAAAAGAACATATTTTTCATCCAATAAATTATTAAGAGTTTACTTTTATCAATACTTTCAGAACCAGAACTTGCAAGCCACCCAATACCAATCGATTCAATTAGCCTGATCAGAATTCATGTGCTAAGATACCACTTTTCCATATTTTAAAGATATTTTTATCTTTATTGAATTGATTCCCTACCCATCTTTTACTATACTACTTTGCTGGTAACTTTTCAATCATGATTGATTCACTCCACTCCAATGCAATTTTGTTAACGTATGCTATGAATTTCCAATATAATAGTAGCTTTGTATCCGTTCAGATATTATGAAAATATTTTTATCCATCTATCTTATTCTATCTCATTTGTTTTCTACGGTGGGTTTGAATTTAGATGTGCATATCTGCAACGGCGAGCGTTCGTTTTCCATTTTCAGCATTCCCGTCGGTTCCACCTGCGGCTGCGACCATTCCCTTGAATCAGTGAAAAAGAAATGTTGTGAGAACAAAAAACTGGAAGTAAAATCGCAGAAAAATGAAAGTACTACCTGCAGTCACTTTCTTATCAAGCAATCCTTATCGACAGCCGACTTTCAAAAATCACCATTCGAATTTACTATCAGACAGTTTGTATCTGATAATAACTCCCTTATTTACAATCTGGAGGATCCTCCGGATCATTCACCACCCCTTTTTATTCTTTACCGACATTTATTGATTTGATCAGATAGCACGTTGTATATATGCGCAATCAGGCATATGCATAAGGTATGCAACCTGTAACGCATACAATTGAATTTAGTGCCTGCGACAAACGCTAAACCTACATCTGAGGCTAGACAGCATGTATAACAAAATCTGAACACTAGACATCATTAATCAATAAAAAACAGAAAATGAAATATACTCAATTGTTACTTTTCATCATATTGCTTCCGAATCTTTCATTCGGCCAGACAAAAAAGGACACTATTAAAAATAAGTCTCTTCGCGAAGTGAAGGTCATTCAGCGAAACAACGGAAATGAAATGCAACAGCTAAATCCTATCCGGACTGAAAAAATAACACAGGTCGAATTGAAAAAAAATGCCTGCTGTAATCTGGCCGAAAGTTTTGAAACCAACCCGAGCGTGGAAGTGAGTTTCACCAATGCCGTTACCGGAGCACGACAAATACAGATGCTGGGTCTCAGTGGCATTTATGTACAAACCATGACCGACTTATTGCCAACTGTACGTGGATTGAATTATGCTTCAGGCTTTTCAAACATTCCCGGACCATTTGTCAATTCAATTTTCATCAATAAAGGCCCCGGTAGTGTAACAAACGGCTTTGAAAGTATGACAGGACAGATCGATATCGAATTGATGAAACCTGAAAAATCGCCACGCTTCTTTATCAATACCTACGTCAATTCCCGATTGAGAACAGAACTTAATACAATAGTTTCTAAAGTTATCACGAAGAAATGGAGTACGTCGTTGATGGCACACGGAAGCGAAATCAACAACAAGGTGGATATGAATAAGGACCATTATCTTGACAGGCCTTTGTATAAGCAGGCTCAATTCGTCAACAGATGGAAATACACGAGTGACCAGCTCGAATGTATGTTCGGTGTCAAGGGGCTTTATGATGATAAACTCGGAGGAGACACCCGATTCGACAAGAATTTGAGATCCTCGGTTTTGCAACCTTATTATGGCTTCAATATCACCACGAAACGCTGGGAAGCCTTCACAAAAGCCAGTCACGCATTCAATGCAACAGGCAGTAAGAGTTTGGGTCTTCAGCTAAATTACACGAACCATTTGGCCGATGGGTTTTATGGAAGGAACCTATATAACGGGAGCCAGCAATCAGTCTTTGCCAATCTGATATATCAAACACCGTTCGGCAATAACAATCATGACCTCAGAATGGGCGGCGGCTTGCTGTACGATAATATCAAGGAGAATTACATGGACAAATTGCACAACCAAAATTATGTGCTTGACAGAAAGGAACCAGTAGTCGGATTGTTTGGTGAATACACGTACAAAGGAAGTGATAAATTCAGTGGTCTTTTGGGGCTGCGAGGCGATTATAATATACGTTTAAAGAAATTCTTTTTTATACCACGTGTCAACCTCAAATACAGTCTTACCCGTGATATTGCCATCAGAGCCTCTGCCGGAAGTGGCTTCCGCACGGCCAATATCCTATCGGAAAATGCACAGATTTTTGCCAGTAACCGAACCATCCAGTTCACCGAAGCTCTCCAACCTGAATATAGTTGGAATTATGGTTTCAATATCTCCTATTCTTTTCATGAAAAACACTCCAGTAAGGAAGGCCGGATCAGCCTGGATGTTTTCAAAACAGACTTCATACAGCAATCCGTTGTTGATTTTGATGTTTCACCGCAAACGGCTTTTATCTATAACCTGAATGGAAAATCCTACGCGTGGTACTTGCAGGCTGAATTATACAAAGAAGTCATTCGAAACCTGGATATTCGTTTGGCATATAAATTCAACGATGTGAGAGTAACTCAACATGGTGTCCTACTTGAAAAAACCTTGAATGCAAAACACAAAGCACTATTCAATATCGCCTATGAAACGCGTAACAAGCATTGGAAGTTCGACTATACCACACAATGGGTAGGCAGGCAAAGGCTACCCAATTATAATACAAATCCAGAAGGGATGCGATTGGCAGCCTATTCACCGAACTATTTCAAGATGCTTTGCCAGATTACCTATGTTCTTAGACAAGTAGATATTTATACAGGATGTGAAAATATGGCCAACTATACCCAGAAAAATATCATCATTGACGGAGATCATCCCTATGGTAATTTCTTTGACGCAGGCAATGTTTGGGGACCAGTCCTTGGCAGAATGTTTTATGCCGGGTTCAGATATACCTTGAAATAGGAAACCCACGTACCTTTACCCGATTTTAAACAACATTTTTTTTATTCATTCTACCAATACAAAAAAACATGAAATCATACATATTGATAAGCATCCTTGCCTTTTTAACGATCAAATCGAATTCGCAGGGATGCTGTTCAGGCGGCAGCGGAAGCCCGATTGCAGGTGGAGCCTCCCAAGGGGTTTTATTTGAAAGGCAAGTTGAGCTAGGTGCCAATTACCAGCACATTCAGACTCACAAATTCTATACAGGTGATAAACGAAGTCCCAATCTCATCGATGGGTTCAATAGCAACTATCTCTATATGAGATTTGCTTATGGTGTTTCAAAAAAACTGACCATGTCAGTCGAATCAGGGTATTTTATCAATAAAACGCAGATAGGACTCAATAAATCCGACACGATAAAATCGTCAGGTATCGGCGATCTGATTTTATTCCCACGATACAATGTGTACAGTAAAAACACGGAAAAAACCAGAACTGAAATAACACTTGGGTTAGGGTTTAAAATCCCTGTAGGAAAGTATAACGATTCAACCCTCGTCTATACCAATCCAGTCACCGGCAAAAAAAACTATACCACATCCCCTCCAACCGTGCAACCAACTAACGGTTCTCATGATATCATATTCTATGGCTTCATGTTCAGAGGATATCCAGCCAGGCAATTCAGAGTTTTTGCTAATTTTCTTTACATCAAAAAAGGTTGGAATGCATTAGGTGAGCGATTCGGAGATTATTCGAGTGTAGGTTTTTTTGCCAGTAAGACATTGTATAGAAAAGTGGGTGTCACGCTACAAGTAAAAGGAGAAATAACCGGGAAGATGAAATATGATAAGAATCTAGACATGTTGGCGCTCTATAATGTAGACGTGAACTCGACCGGGAACAAAAAACTTTCCATAGTTCCGCAGGTAAGTTACACGCGTAAGAGCTTCACTATTTATGCATTAAGTGATTTTCCTTTTTATCAATACGTCAATGGAACACAAGTCGGTTCGTCACTTCAGGCGACGCTGGGTGCAACCTACCGCTTTTACTTTACTAAAATGAATGGATAAGAATATTCTCTGATCGATCTTATCTCATTCAGGTTATTCATAAATCAGGGCCCATTTGCCGTGGATATCACTGACCTTGAATGATTTAACGATTGAGTTGGTTGAATCGTCAGGCAGGCACATGGTAACAATGACTTCTTCATTTACAAACTGAAAATCGGCAGTCTCGCTATCATCAGGCTTCAATGTGCCGAATGTTTTAATGTAACCAGTGTCTGGATTAATAATCTGAAGTTCATATAGATTGCCAACATGAATCATTCTAACTTTTTGCAGAAATGGAATTGTATGACTCAAGGGAATTCCTTTTTCATCATGTGTGCAGATTATTTGTGTTACGCTGTTCATTTCCATAAGGAGCTCGTTTTATATGTTTTAACCGACAGATTAGGAAATATTCCTTACGCCTTGTTTATTCCGGTCGAATGGCTTCGGTGTTCCGGCCAAATGGCTCCGGTCGTTTTGAAGTTTACGGGGGCTAAGTTATCTATTTTTTTGATCTTAGCGAAGTTCCTTTTAAATCGATTTGATTGGCTCTAGCAGTCAATCTGTCCAACAAGGCATCTTCCATTATGGGTTCATTAATATTCCCATGCCTATGCGTGACATGACAAAATCATCAACTATTTTCGCTAGCCACAAGCACACCAACTACTTCACCGGTTTCAACTCGCAGTCTACCCATACAGCTTTGTTTTGCCGGTTTGTACCTGACACGCGGCTGACTTTTTCAGCAGTCCTTATATTGAAAATACTAAACTGCCATGACGTCTTACAGGATGAGTCTACAGCAAAATCTGGGTTTAAGGATGTATCGAGTAAATGAATGAACTAATATTATCTGATATCACCTGTGTATCTAACAAGTCAACATTGCCATCCCCATTAATATCTGTAGCAAGATAACCATAAAGAAAATTGGTAATATCATCTTCCATCAATCCCATGTCAAACAAGTCAATATTTTCATCGACGTTTATATCAGCCATGTATAAGGCCCAAACACCAGGCTCCATTGCTATCATATTATCGCCATATGCCATCGATGAAGCAGCAGAAAAATCATATGTGACAGGTATCGAACCTAGTGTAACAGGATTTGAACTCCATGTAAGAAGTGTATTCCTGTTTTGAATACTAACATAATACGAACCAGTCAACGGTGGAAAAATACAAGTTGCCGTTCCATCAGTGTGTAATAAAACTCTTTCTGTTGCAATGACCGCATAAGGAAACGTTTGCTCATACAATCTAACATCGACCGTATCTACAAGAGTTAAATCTGACGTTTGACCTTGATTATACAAGACACTTTGCATTGATGAATTTCCAAGATAATAACCCTGCAAATAAGCTTTCAGATTCAGAATGGAAGAGCAGTTATTAATTGTCAATACAATTGAAACTAATGAATCGCAACCAGTTGAGCTAAGGAGCATAGTTGAGTATATTCCTGAGGCAGTATAGTTAATGCCTGTCAATGGCCATGTATACGAAGAACAAGCACTTACCGAAGTGGATGATGATGTGGTTGATTGAATCATGATATTCAAGGTAGTGGTTTGACAACCAGAAACATCCGTGTAGATACCGGAGGAAGTATAGGTCACCCCGTTCAACAACCAGGTATATGAATTACACGAACTCGCCGTTAGCGATGATGTCGAACTTGGTGTGATGCTCAGATTCAAGGTAGCGGTTTGAATACAACCTACAGAATTCTGAGTTGTTGAAGTATAAAGGCCTGAGATCGTATAGACTTCACCATTGACATTCCACAGGTATGAATCGCAGGCTGAAGCTGATACGGTTGATGTTGAATTCTGCTGAATTGTCAAAATGATAGTATGAACTGAATCACAGCCATTGGCACTGATAAAAGTAGCGGAATACGATCCGGCTTGTGAATAAACGTTACCGTTCCATAAGTAAGGACCACATCCAGTTTCATAAGTGTTTACAGAAATAGCTGAAGGCTCATTGATAGTAATCACCTTACTTCCAGTACATCCTTTATCATCCATGGCAACTACGGTATAGGTACCTGCTGAATAAGACGAAGTTATTGGAATTCCGTTAATCAGATATGTAAGGGGTGAATAAGGCACTCCCCCTGTTGATGATGGTATTACTTGTGTAACTCCACCATGACAAAGGATAGGCGAGAAACTGGCATTGACCTGAATGATATCAGCAACACCTATCATCGACGTTTTGGAATAAAAACAGCCATAATCATCTTCTACCTTGACTGTGTAGTTATCGGCCGGCAGATTGCTCAATGTGACAGCAAAATTATCATTCAAGATATCATTTATAGTATCTCCTGCTGAATTAGTCCACCATGTCAGATAAGGTTGCAGGTTATTGGTACCTCCAGTGATAAATACACTGATTTGTCCGTCATTACCGAGACAAGAAACGACAGAATCAGTTGTAAATTCAATATCCAACGGATCCGGATTCATGAAGGTGATGGTTTGATAATCTGCACATGTTCCATTCGATGCGATGACCGTATGCGTTCCGGCTTCAAGCTGCATGAAGAAACCGGTCGTGTTAGAGTAGGACGGATGCAATGGGCTGACTATCGTGTAGGTGTAACTTCCGGTCGGTGTAACGCTGGCTTGTAATGAAGCATTGTTATCACCGTAACATGAAATTGGCTGATCCTCCGCAACGTTCAATGTAAACTGACACGAAGTTCCGGCTATCGTCAAATCCAATATTTCAGTATGTACGCAACCAACTTCATTCAATGACGAATGGCTATACATACCACTTGTAGAATAGGTCAGGCCATTTACTAGCCAGATATAGCTTCCTAAAGAAACCACTGAACTTGAGTCTATAGAACTATGATGCACTATAAGGTTCAAGACACTTGTATGGCACGAATTCACTGCTGTGTAGATACCCGAACTAACGTAAGCCTGACCATTGACAGACCATGTATAAGAATCACATGCCGTTACTGCATTTGTTGTTTCGGACGAAGGTAGTATCGTCAATGACAGTAATGTGGTATGACAAGATGTAACCACTGAATAGACTCCACTTTGAGTATAGGTTATGTTATTGAGCGGCCATGTATAACTATCACAAGCTGTCATACTTATCTGACTTGTACTGCTTGGTGTGATGTTCAGAATCAACGTTTCGGTATGGCATTCAGAAACAAAGGCGTAAACACCACTCAATGAATAGCTGGTATTATTAACAGGCCAGTGATAGGCATCACACGCCGATACAGTCGTTGAATTTGACGTAGAAGGCGTAATGGATAAGTTCAATAAATCGGTATGACATCCATTGATAACTTGATACATGCCACTGGCTGTATATGTCATGGTGCTAGCCAACCAGTCATACGAATCGCAAGCCGATGCGACCGTTGTGGCAGTGGAACTCGTTGTAATGGACAAGATAAGCATATCGATATGCATGCATCCGGATGCATTCAATTCGGTTGAGGTATACGTACCTGATTGTGTATAAGTTGATGAATTAAGCGGCCACAAATACGAATCACAGGCACTCTGATTAACAGCAGCAGAAGTACTTTGATTGATGAATAAATTCAATGTATGGTAATTTGAACACCCGAAGGCATTTGTCTGTACTGATGTATATGTTCCGGTTACGCTGTATGTAATACCATTCTGAGCCCATGTGTAGGTATCGCAAGCAGTGATTGTTGCAGAAGTCGATGAACTTTGATTTACTAAAAGTGTCAGACCGGCTGTATTCAGACAACCTCCTTGATTCAGTGATGTGAATGTATAGTTGCCGCTTGCAGTATAAGTCATACCGTTCCATACGTAGGAATCACACGCTGTGGCAGTCAGACTGCCGTTTGAAGTGCTTTGATTAATCACCAGGTTCAGTAAATCGCTGTGACAATTATTCACTGCAGTGTACATTCCTGATATCGAATAGGTAGTTCCATTGATCGGCCATGTATATGAATCGCAGGTTGTAATGTTATATGTAACAGAGCTGCTTGATGCGATGCTCAGATTCAAAGTAGTTGTGTGACAATTAGCGACATAAGTATACGAACCCGATGCTGAATATGTCAATCCGTTTAACTGCCAGAAATAACTATCACAAGCCGAAGCTATTATCACTGACGAAGTGCTTGGTGTGATAAACAGTTGAAGCATAGATGTATGACATCCTGAAACAAACGAGTAGTTACCACTTGCAGTATAGGTCATTCCATTCTGAGGCCATGTGTACTGATCACAGGCACTCACTGTATTGGAAGAGTTAGTGCTTGAAACAATATTCAGGTTAAGCACGGTGGAGTGGCAAGCAGTTGAAACAGAATATGAGCCGGATGTTGAATAGGTTATTCCATTCAATGGCCAAGTATAATTGTCGCAAGCTAAAATGGTTTCTGTTGAAGTCGAACTTGAGGTCAATGACAGATTTAAAGTCGCTGTATGACAAGATACCACAGAAGAATACACACCCGATGCTGTATAATTGGTTCCGCTCAAAGGCCAGGTATAGCTATCACAGGCAGTCACAGTTTCAATTGAATTGCTGCTTGGCGTAATGGACAGATTCAAGACAGTAGTATGACATCCGGAAACAAATGAATACGAACCTGTGGTGGTGTAGGTCACGCCATTTGCCGACCATGTATACGAATCACAGGCAGAAATAATTTCAGTTGAAGTGTTGCTTGCTGTGATAAACAGATTCAGTGTTATGGTATGACATCCGGAAACAAATGAATACGAACCTGTGGTGGTATAGGTCATGCCATTTGCCGACCATGTATAAGAATCACAGGCAGAAACTATTTCAGAAGAAGATGTGCTTGGAGTTATAGTAAGATTCAAAGTCTTTGTTTGACATCCGGAAACAAACGTATAGATGCCTGAAGTGGTATACGTCACCCCGTTCATTGGCCAAACATAGCTATCACAAACTGTGCTATTCACGGACGACGAACTACTTGTTGTTAACGACAAATTCAACAAAGTGGTATGGCACCCGCTGACATTCGTATAAATTCCGGATGCAGTATAGCTCACGCTATTTAATGACCATGTGTACGAATCGCAACTTGTTGCTGTTTCGGCTGATACTGAACCGGGTGTGATACTTACATTCAAAGTGGCCGTATGACATCCAACGACGTAGGAATATGTTCCTGATGCCGTATATGTTACATTGTTTAACGACCAGGTATAACTGTCACAAGCCGAAGCACTGATGGATGAAGATGAACTTGGCGTGACGGTCAAATTCAGATGAGAAGTATGACATGCATTGGAAAAGATATAATTTCCGGTGACGGTATAGGTTTGATTATTGACTGTCCATGCATACGAATCACAAGCTGCAACGGTGTTCATGTCAGAAGTGCTTGGTGTTAAAGTTAGCTGCAGTACTTCAGTGTGACAGCCAGTAACTTGCGTATACAATCCACTATTTGTATAGGTAATATTATTGACTGGCCATATATAGCTGTCGCAGGCCGTGGCACTGGTAGTATGAGAAGAACTTGGTGTTAAAGTCAAATTCAGAATTTCAGAATGACATCCTGTGACTGCAGAATAGACACCGCTCAGCGTGTAAGTCACATTATTATTGGCCCAAGTATAGAAGTCGCAGGCTTCTATGGTCGTAGTATGCGAGACACTAGAAGTGATTGTCAAGAAAAGCGAAAGTGTATGAATACATCCTGCCGCATTCAACGAAGTTTTTGTATACGATCCAGATGTGGTATATACTTGTCCGTTAGCTGTCCAGGTATAGGTGTCACAGGAAGTAGCAGAGACAGAACTAGATGTACTTTGATTGATTGTAAGGTTTAGTGTATGTGTATCGGTGCACCCCTGTGCATTGATGCCGACTGACAGATAGGAACCGGAAATTGAATAGGTAACATTATTTTGATTCCAGGCATACGAATCACAGGCTGTTACATTATTGGATGAAGATGTATTTGCGTGGATGCTCAGATTTAAAGTAGCCGTATTGAGGCACCCTGCAGTATTCAAAGAGGTGAAAGTATAAGTACCGGTATTGGTATAAGTAACACCGTTCCATGCATAGGAATCACAGGCACTGGTTACTAAATTACCATTCGATGTGCTCTGATTGATGGTCAAAGTCAGGCTTGCAGTATTCACACAGCCTGATGCATTCAGCGAAGTAAATGTATAAATACCGCTGGCTGTATAGGTCACACCGTTCCATGAATAAGAATTACATGAGGTAGTGCTTGCATTGCCATTGCTTGAACTATGATTGACTGTCAGGTTCAATGTAGCAGTATTCACGCAACCTGAAGCGTTCAAAGAGGTAAAAGTATAAATACCACTCGCCGTATAGGTCACACTATTCCAGAGATAAGAGTTACAGGCTGTGGCGGTGGCATTGCCATTCGTTGAACTCTGATTGATAGTCAACGTCAAGGTTGCAGTATTCACACAACCTCCTGCATTCAATGAGGTAGATGTGTAAACTCCGGTGGACGTATAGGTCACACCATTCCATGTATAGGTATTACAAGCTGTCGTGGTGGCATTGCCATTCGTTGAACTCTGTTTGATAGTCAACGTCAAGGTTGCTGTATTCACACAGCCTGATGAATTCAACGAGGTAAAAGTATAAGTGCCACTCGCCGTATAAGTTACTCCGTTCCAGATGTAGGAATTGCAAGCTGTGGCTGTGGTACTGCCATTCGTGGTATTCTGATTGATGGTCAAAGTCAGGCTTGCAGTATTCACGCAGCCAAATGCATTCAATGAGGTAAACGAATAAACACCGCTGGCTGTATAGGTGACACTATTCCATGTATAGGAATTACAAGCAGTGGTGGTAGCATTACCATTGGTTGAACTCTGATTGATCGTCAGGTTTAACGTAGCTGTATTCACACAGCCGGATGCATTCAGCGAAGTAAATGTATAAACACCGCTGGCTGTATAGGTCACACTATTCCATGTATAGGTATTACAGGCTGTGGCGGTGGCATTGCCATTTGTCGAACTTTGATTAATGGTCAGGTTCAGCGTAGCTGTATTCACACAGCCTGATGCATTCAGCGAAGTAAATGTATAAACACCACTGACTGTATAGGTCACACCGTTCCATGTATAAGAATTACAAGCTGTGGTGGTGGCATTGCCATTCGTCGAACTTTGATTGATGGTCAGGTTCAGGGTGGACGTATTCACACAACCAAAAGCATTCAAACTTGTGAACGTATAAACTCCAGTCGATGTGTACGTAACAGCATTCCAAACGTATGAATTACACGCTGTTGTGGTGGCATTGCCATTCGTCGAACTTTGATTAATGGTCAGGTTCAGCGTAGCTGTATTCACACAGCCTGATGCATTCAGCGAAGTAAATGTATAAACACCGCTGGCTGTATAGGTCACACCGTTCCATGCATAGGAATTACAAGTGCTTACTGTAGTGCTTCCAATAGTGGTAGTCGGGTTGATCGTCAAATTGAGAGTGCTGGTATTATTACATCCATTCGCATTTAGAGTTGTGTAGGTGTAAGTACCCGAGTTCGTATAAGTAGTTCCATTCCAAACATATGAACCACACGCCGTTGCAGATTGCGGCGTGCTTGATGTTCCGTAATTGATAGTCAAATTCAGTGTATCATATCGTGCACACCCAGCAGTGGTTGTACCTATACTGGTAAAAACACCTGTAACCGTGTAGGTCTGAATATTGGCAGGCCATGTATACGAATTGCAGGCAGTAACAGAAGTGCTTGAAGTTGCGACAGCAGGTTGGGAAATTATTTTAGTTGCCGATGCTGTACATGCATTTCCATCCGTCAAAGTGACAGTATAACTTCCTGCACTAAGATTCGTGAAGACATTTGAAGTCTGAGGTATCCCTCCGTTCAATTGATAATTGATCAATCCCGTTCCATTGGATGCATTCACTGTGATATTACTACTACCTCCATTACAGGCAATGGATGTATTAGAAATTGTGGCCGTCAAATTACAAGCCGTATTACACTTGACAGATACTTTCAATCGGATATCATCGACAAACCAGTTTGCTGCTGTTGTTCCCGTGGTCACAGAACCACTACCTCCATTGACATACCCATATATTCGAATCGTCGTTGGTACACTACTGGTCATACCTGTGATGACTGGTGCCACATATGCCCAGGTAGAATTCGCAATAACATTAACAGTGCCAATCGAAGTGGCATAATTATCCAGACTTGTTCGTATATCCAGCCTGGTAGGACCTGTTGAATTCGAAAAAGAACCAAGTTTAACAGAATCCAAAGTGACATTATAGCCAGAAACTGGTGTCAACGTTACCTGATAATAAGCACTGGTGTCTGTCAGTTGAAGTGATCTGTTACGAGCAGTGATACCAGCATTCATTTGGGCGGAAGCTCCTGAATAAGTTGATGGATTGTTGCTACTGATGAGTAAGGAAGTCTGCAACGTATTGGCATTATTGCCCTGTGCAATACCTGATACAGTCAGATGAGAAACAGGCACACCAGCTGTGGCATTGGCTGTTGGAGCCCCTGTCCCGCCGAAAGAGTAATCAATACCAGAGCTTCTTGGCACAATATTGATGATGTAATCTTCGGTCTCACCAAAACTATATGTTAGGCAAGGTGTTATAAGTGCACCTGACAACCCTTCTGCCTCGGTTATTCTCATGCCGGTTGGACCAGTTAAGGCCGTGCATGGAATAGTGACATTTCCTATAACATATCGCGGACCATCAACGGCTGTGCTCTCTATGAATACTTTTTCGCCTGCATCAGCAAATGAACCGTTATGATTAAAATCAATCCATATGGCGGTGGCAAACGAATAATAAGGCGCCAAATCGCAATCATCAACCTGTATACTGAACGGAACTGTGGCCTCCAGTTCCACCGTTGTTAATGCCCCAATTGGATGAAAATTAGAATACCTGTTTAGCACAGATCCAGGCCCTGGCGCTGCGACATTGCAATCCGATACATTTGTAATGCCATTGAACATGACAGAGAAAATTTCATCATCAGCGTCACTACCTGCGACACTGCTGCAATAACAATCGATGAATGAAGTCATTCCAATTGTTATTGGCGTCGAATTTGTTGTCATAGACGAATTCATGCAAGTAACAGCACAATAATAAGTTTCTGGCGCAAACAGATTCGGCGTTGTATATGAATAGGATATTGCTCCTGTTATTATACCGGCACTATTATACCATTGATATTGGATACCGGTTCCTGTTACAGTATTTTGCACAGACAGCAATATGTTGCTTCCTGAACATACAGTCGCAGCACTTGCTACTGTATTCCCCGGATTCGGTGCCCCTGAACAACTTGTGGTTGGTGTGATATTGATGACATAATCTTCTGTCTCTCCCCATGAATATGACAAACAAGGATTGGTTATTGCCCCACCCTGCTCTGACGTAATAACGCGCAAGGCGGCATATCCCGTTACAGCCGTCGTAGGAATAACGGTAGTTCCTGATTCGGTATGCGCACCTGTAAGGGCACCCGCTGATGAGTATACTAATTCCCCTGCATCTGTAAACAAACCATTTTGGTTGTAATCGATAAAGATCGCACTTACATTGGGATAAGCATTTGCGCAAGTTCCAATCTGAATAGAAAAAGGCACAGTCGATCCTTTTTCCACAGATGGCGCTGCGACACCCTGATAGTTTGAGTACATCTGCAAGACTGATCCTGGTCCGGGGGCCAGTGTGTTGCAGTTCGAGGAATTATTCAGACTTGCGAAAGTAAAATTGAAGATTTCTTCATCAGCTGTTGAAACAGCACCGCTTGCACAGATGCATTTGTAAGCCGGATTCATTGGCATAAGAAAAGCTGCGGATGTGTCTGAGGTCGAACCCGTTGAACAATGAGTCATGCATCGATAATACTTGTTCGATGTCTGAGAAGTGGTCTGACTGGCCGAGGTTCCCAGACTGATCACATTTTGAGTAAATGCGGCATTATCAGCACTCTGCCATTGATATGTAATGCCTGATCCAGAAAGTGTGTTTGCAATATTCATGGTAAAAGAACTTCCTGAACAAACACCTTGTACCAACGAAACAACACCACCAGTAGTCGGTACTCCCTGACAGGCCGGAACGGTCACATAGGTAATCTGCAGCGTTGGTCTGAAATCGCCAAGACTGCTTCCATTTGTTAATGTAGACGTGTTTGTCAATGCCGAGGAGCCAATCGCCCCAATCGATTTTCCAGTCGCTGCTACCCGGTAAAAATTAATGGCTGTTCCTGTTTGAGTCCCTACCCTTGTCCAGTCAGTAAGTATTTGCAAACCTCCTCCGGTATACGTAAAGGTATCATTTCCGGGGATATTGAATTGGGCATCCATATATGTATTCGTACCATTCAAAATGGAATAATTCGAATTAGAATAGGTTTGAGTAGTCCCGTTGACCAAGGCCCCCCATGTTGTCAGATTGGTCAGACTTGTTTCGGTTGTATTTTTCATCCAGACATTGAATGTATTGGGTGTCGCTATAGTACCTCCTGTAGCTCTCAACCAAGCTAATTTTACAATCTTAGAACCAGACGGAATACCCAAAACACCTAACTCAGAGGCTGTATATATATAGGCGTAACGTGAATATTTATTCAAACTCCCGCTGCTTCCTGTCCAGATAGGACCATAAGTAGCCGCACCAGTTCCTGACGTGGGGCCAATGACGGCTGTGACAACCGTTTGTGACTTGGCGACCTCACCGGTCAAAAAAAAGCAGAATAAAACAGGCAACCATAAGATTCTCGCAGAATAACTTTGAATTAGGATCTCAATTCGATCACTTAAAGATATAAATGGTGACATAATGTAGTGTTTAGAGTAAACACACCCATTACCACAAATTTTAAGCCAATTTTAACTTGTAAATTTCTTAATCTTCTTTAGGGTGCAATCACAAATTTACACAATTTAATACGAAATATTCATTCTAATAATTGAGATTGATGACTACTCAAATCTTTCTGACTTCTTATATAAATGCAAGAAGATGATAAGTTGAATATGATAGCCACCTTGTGAGACTCTTGATGCCAAGACGAATAATACCGATTGGAATTTTATCATATGAGAGTGACCGTTCGTTCATTCAAAACTTCGTTTCATACACTTATTCTGTTCATTTACACATTGGCTAAAAATGTCAGCTGTTTGTGCTGCTATGTTTGCATTGTAAAACGAACAAAGGGACAAGCCATAAACCCATCAGAGTCGGCAAGAACAAAAAACTAAAATACTATTATGAAACAAATCATCATTGCCATGTCAGTCATGGCCCTCGCGTTTACTTCTTGTCAGAAGCACCCGGTTCAATCAAACAATAACGATAATGATCTGCCAGCCGAAGTCACCCAATACTATCACGGGCAGATGGTGACCACGGAAGATCAGGTACCTGGATATTCCACAGCCAATGTGTATGCCTTATGAACTGACCAAGTGAATCACAAAGCTGAATGTTACTACTTCGACAGCGAAAGCGAAGAATTCGCTTTTGGAGCTCAATACTCCAGTTTAAAACCGATCTACGACAAACTTATTCAGGCTAAGGATATGAGGGATTTTGCCATTCGTTCAGGAGCCATAGAACACTTCATTAAACCGGCGAACTTCGCGAAGACTATGTTCAATACATGCAGAAATACCGCACCAGAGCCGTTTATACGCTTTGCACACAAATCAATGGTGCCGGTGCTACCTTTTTTGTGAATAGGCCGTATGCATCACTTCCTGCATTTATGGATGATAATGCAGAATCCTATAAAGGCAATTTCAATAAGGGTATCATCTGGCGAGATGCCAATTTTGTCGGACCGAATTTCATGTTCTTCGGACCTGCTTTACCTTTTATTAATCTTCCGGTGGCATGGCGAAATGTAGCCACATCAGCAAATTAAATACCGGCTTTATATACATAGAGGCCTGCCAATGAGCAGGCCTCTATGTGTTGAATGAGTGATCAAAATCTCGGATTGTGCGATTGAATATTCTCGGATTGTTCCTTATTTATGTTTGTACAATAGACCATGAGTGAAACATACTTCTCAAGCCTCATTCCGTTTTGCTAAAAAAAACTATTTTCGCACCTCACCCAAGGAACAGGTCATGAAGACAAATGAATGGATCAATAGCTGGAACAATTTTTTAACAGCACATCCTCAACTGCTACTTCAGGCGATGGATATTAAACCATATCTTCCGGATAAATCAATTGCTGAAATTGCCAGCGATGAGACCTTTTGGCGGCAGATCCAGTTCTTTTTTCCATCACCTGAAGATCATATCAACCTGAACAACGGAGGCGTATGTTCTAATCCGTTACATGTCGAACAAGCCTACAAAGAATACTATTCCCTGCTCAATACTTCACCCAGCTATTTTACCTGGAAAGTGATGGAAGCGGGGCGCGAAACGGTAAAAAACGGTCTGGCCCTCATGTGCAATGCATCGCCTGACGAAATCGCCTTGTTCAGAAATGCAACAGAAGCTCTCAACAACGCCATTTTCGGCATACAGTTGAAAGCGAATGATGAAGTGGTGGCCTGTCATCAGGATTATATCAAATGTGTATCTTCATGGAAGCAACGCGAATTAAGGGAGCAGATAAAAATAAATTGGGTCGAACTCGATGGTAAAGAAACCAATGAAGAAGTCATTCAAAAATATGTTGCCGCCTTCACACCCAATACAAAAGTTCTGCATCTGACTCATGTGATCAACTGGAACGGACAAATCCTGCCGATTGAACCCCTTGCCAAGGAAGCAAAAAAACGAGACCTCATTGTAGTCCTTGATGCCGCTCACAGTTTTGCTGTCGTAGAAACGGATGTCCGCAAAATTGATTGCGATTATATGGGTGTTGCTCTTCATAAATGGTTGTCTGGGCCAATTGCTTCAGGCATGTTATACATCAAAAAAGATAAGATCGCCCAAACCTATCCCCTCGCCTCTGCTGTTGAGCCATTATCTGATTCTATCAGAAAATTTGAAGAAATGAGTATTCAGGTATTGCCTAATCTCTTAGGTCTTGGATATGCGATCGAGTTTCATTTGCGCCTGACCCGTGAGGTAAAGGAAGCAAGGTTGACTTATCTTAGGCAACGCTGGACGGTCGCCTTACAAGACCAAGACAATATCAAATTCAATGTCCCGCTCAACACAGAGCAATGTAAGGCGATAGCCAGTTTCCGTATTGAAAGCGAAGACCCATTACTGATTGAAAAAAGATTGTTTGAATCATCCGGCATTCATGTCGTTGGTTTTAACTGGCCTAATCTCAGTGGTATCCGCATAACACCGAATATTTACACGCCTGTTGAAGACATGGACAGCCTGGTAGTGGCCATAAAAAAACTTACTCTAAATAGTCTTAATGCAACTGCTTCAGTAAACTATCGTAATCGTTCTCAATGAGGACAGCCTTTTTCTCCTTATGCATCAGGTCCAGCAATGAATCGGGTATACGAATATCTATGCCTGTAACTTTATTCACTTCGTCAGGAAATTTGGCCGGATGAGCTGATTCCAAAAAAACACCCACAGCCGATTCCGGCAGATGATGCTTCAATCCGTCATACGCAATTGCTCCATGTGGATCTGCAATATAAGCATAGTCATTCTGTAAACTTTTCATAGCTGCCCTAGTTTCATCATCGGTGCACCAATGTCCTTTGATATCTTTTGACATGGCTTCATGATCTTTCCCGCAAAGGGCCATCATACGAGGAAAATTACTTGGCTTGGCCACATCCATCGCATTCGAAATGGTAAACTGTATCGGATGTGATTCATATAAACCATTCTTCAGATAATCAGGCACTGAATGATTGCTATTGGTCGACGCAATGAATCGCTCAATTCCTAATCCTATTTTCTTAGCGATCAATCCGGCAGTCAGGTTTCCGAAATTACCACTTGGCACACTGACATAAACAGGCTTATCGTTTTTACCTAATTGAGCCACGGCCCAGAAATAATAAAATGACTGTGGAAATAAACGGGCAAAGTTGATTGAATTGGCCGAAGTCAGATTCATGCGCTGATTTAAGGCTGTATCCGCAAAGGCTTGCTTGACGAGTTTCTGGCAATCATCAAAATTCCCTTTCACTTCCAGTGCGCTGATATTTCCACCCATAGTGGTCAGTTGTTTTTCCTGCAACGCACTCACTTTCCCTGATGGATATAAGATACAGACCTTCACGCCTTTCTTGTTATAAAATGCATCAGCCACGGCACTTCCCGTATCACCAGATGTGGCTACCAATATGGTGACTTCACTTTGATCATTCATCAGGAAATATTCAAATAAGCCGGCCATGAAACGGGCACCGACATCCTTGAAGGCTAAGGTCGGTCCATGAAATAATTCCAGCACATGCAGATTCTCTCCTAATTGTTTTAATGGAATAGGAAAATTCATGGCATGATCCACAATCTGCTTCAATGCACTTTCTTCAATGTCTCCGGCAAACATCACTTTCGATACTTCAAAGGCAATCTCCTGCAGACTCATTTCGGTTAAGGATTCAAAAAACGCAGCGGGCAATTGCGGTATCGATTCGGGCATATAGAGTCCGGCTTCACTGGTAATGCTCTTCAAAACAGCCTCTTTCAGGCTAACTTTTTCAGAGGGATTATTTATATTATAATACATCATGTTCTTTATTTATTTTGAATCAACAACAAAGGCACCTTTCACATTCAACGATGACGTGAAGGCTTCACTATCCAGTCCGACCTTCAGAAAACTTTTCTTGATTGCCTGAGCAATTTCTTCTGCACAGGACATCCCCTTGCTTAAGGCAAATATGGAAGGACCAGAACCTGAGATACCGCATCCTAATGCACCTGCCTGCATAGCAGCTTGTTTGGCTTCATCAAAACCAGGAATAAGACGGGTGCGTTTCGGCTCGGCCAACAGATCAGACATAGATCGACCCAATAAGGAATAATCTTCTGTCAATAACCCTACCATGAAACCTGCGGTATTGGCGGTTTGTTTGATGACATCACCTATCGGGATTTCAGATTGTAAGATCCGTCTTGCATCAGACGTATGCAATTCGATATGCGGATGCACGACGGCGCAAAAAAGTTCATCTGGACTAGTCACCGTAATGATATCCAAAGGATGATAACTTCGTATCAATACAAATCCGCCTAATAAGGATGGCGCCACATTATCGGCATGAGCACTACCACTCGCTACCCTCTCCCCTTCCATGGCGAATGGTATGAGTTCCTTCGTACTTAACACATCACCTAATAAATGATTCACGGCAAATACGGCAGCAGCTGAACTCGAAGCGCTACTACCCATACCACTTCCCAAAGGCATATTTTTCTCCAAGGAAATGGAGAATGTCAAGCCACTTTTTTGAATAAATGTCAGATAAGCTTGTACAGCAACACTCGCTGTATTCTTTTCCCAAGCTGCCGGTATCAGATGTCCGTATGGACCGGTAACCTTAACAGTATTTGCATCGGCATATGCCACGGTTACGCGATCACCGATGGCATCGATGGCAAAACCCATGATATCGAATCCGCAACTCACATTGGCAACCGTAGCTGGCGCAAAGGCCGTAACTGATGTTAATTTTCCCATTTGTTTTTATTTCATTCCGTTCAGACTTGTTTTCAAATATCTAGTCTTCACTACTACTTCTTATGCTCTCAACCCTTCTGCTATACGCACTATATCTGCCAACACACCAGCTGCCGTCACATCGATACCGGCACCCGGACCTTTGATTACCATCGGATATTTCTGATAATATTTGGTCGTGAGACTGATGCAATTCTCAGTTCCTTTCAAGGTATAAAAGGCATGATCACTATCGACTTCCGTCAGGGCCACCTTAGCCGTACCGTTTTCAATCAAGGCCACATAACGCAATTTCATTCCTCTGGCTTTTGCCTTTTCATAATGCGCATGAAAGACTGCATTATAATCGTTCAGTGTTTCAAAGAAGGCCGGCACATCAGCTGCTGAGGCAGATTCATCCGGCATCATAGGTTCGACCTTGATTTCATTCAATTCGATATCCCATCCGCATTCACGCGCAAGGATCAGACATTTTCTGGCAACATCCATTCCGCTGAGATCATCACGCGGATCAGGTTCGGTGTAACCGATTTCTTTCGCAACTTTCACCAGTTCACTGAAAGGCTTTGAACCATCATATTCCGATAACAGATAATTCAAGGTTCCCGATAAGACCGCTTCGATACGTATCACCGTATCACCACTCACAATCAGACTACGTATCGCATTGATCACAGGTAATCCTGCACATACATTGGTTTCATAATGAAAAGGCACATTGCGTTTACGTGAGGTTTCACGCAACAACCGGTATTCAGTCATGCTTTGCGAATTGGCCCTCTTGTTGGCAGCCACAACAGCAATACTTTTGGAAAGCAATGGCACATAATATTGTATCGGATCATCCGAAGCGGTGATATCGATGAAGACTGAATTCTCAAGATTCTGTTCTATCATCTGGTCCGTAAACTTCTTCAGATCAGCTTTCTCTGAATCATCAGCCAGCTTGTCTTTCCATTGTCTGATATCGATACTATTCTCATTCAATAACATCCGACGGCTATTGGTCAGTCCGCATAATTTCAAACTGATCTTTTGCGTTTCAAGATATTCCTTCTGGCTATCGATCATCTCAAGCAGTCGTTGACCAACCGATCCTGCTCCTGCCATATACAGATGCAGTTGCTGTAATTCTTTACTGAATAACGACTGATGTAAAACCCTCAAGGCTTTCTTCAGATCCTTCCCATTGATGGCGATGGAAATATTTAATTCTGAACTGCCTTGTGAAATCGCTTTCACATTGATACCGTTACGTCCAAGCGGACTGAATACTTTTGCAATCACACCCGGAACGTTCTTCATATTCTCACCCACGATGGCCACGATAGCCAGGTTGCCTTCATAATTGATCGAGGAAATCTGACCGGCATTCAACTCCATCACAAAGGTCTCTCTTAAGGAACTGCATGCACGCTCCGCATCATCGCGCATGACGGCGATACAGATCGAGTGTTCCGAGGAAGCCTGACTGATCAGGATGACATTGATATTCTTTTGCGACAAGGTATTGAATAAACGGGTCGATACACCGGCCACACCTACCATACCACTTCCTTCGACGGAGATCAGACAGATATTCTTAAGCGAGGTGATTCCTTTGATGATACCGCTTCCCTTATCGGATTCTTTGCTGATACAAGTCCCTCTATGTTCCGGATTAAATGTATTCTTCACCCAGATAGGTACATTCTGAGCCATGGCTGGTTGCATGGTAGCAGGGAAGATCACCTTGGCACCGAAGTGCGATAATTCCATCGCTTCATTATAGGAAAGCTGGGCTATGCTTTGGGCTTCGGTCACATAACGGGGATCGGCTGTCATCACCCCATCCACATCCGTCCATATTTCTATCGCTTCAGCATTGAGTGCTGCTCCCAAAATGGAAGCAGTATAATCAGAACCGCTTCGGCCTAATGTCGTTGTTTGTCCGTTGGCGGCACTGGCGATAAAACCCGTCACCACCTTCAGTCCGTTATGTTTTGAAAAGTATTCGAGTATCAGTTTGTTACTGCTGGCAAAATCCACTTTGGCATAACCGAAGTTTGCATCGGTGCGGATAAACTGTCGTGCATCGGCATAGATCGCATCACTGATTTTGGTCTTCAACGCTTCAGAAATCACGAAGGCTGAAAGGCGTTCACCGAAACTGAAGATGAGATCTTTGGTACGCGCCGTTACTTCACCCACCAAGGAGGCTCCTTTCACGATATCGGATAATTCATTGATCATGGCCATCACTTCGGCCATAGATGACGGTAATTGAGCTACCGGTAACAAAGCTTCCAGTATGGCAAAGTTTTTCTGTTCGAGATTTTTCACAATCTCATCGGCTTTGCTTTTATCGGTGATGATCCATTCACAAAGACGTTCCAGATCATCGGTCACACCGCTTTGTGCCGATACCACCACCGCCAAATTGGAATGGCTGTCGGAACTGTTGACAATGATATTGATGACTTCTTTCAGACGATCGGCATTCGCAACGGAGGTGCCGCCAAATTTTAATATACGCATAGTGTATCTTCCTTATTTAGAGATTGAACATCGAGCAGAATCAATTTAACCTGAACCGCCTATGTTTCAAAGTCGCTAAACTACCCAACAAAATGAAATGTAAAAGAAATAATGCCGATTTTTTCATGATTCGATGGAAGCGGTACTTACCGGATGCAGGAATTTTGACTGCCTCTGACCTTGTTTAGCATAAAAAATAATCGCTATCCTGTTCAAACGCATGGTATACATTTGCTTACTTAAACTTCTGCTATGTTTCAACACGCATATAATATCGCCAATAAATATACCCAACCCTTCATTATCACCATGCGTTTCTTTGACGGCAGTGTCGACAGCGGACTGGGTTCTTTTGTGATGCTCAATAACGATGGATGGGCGATGACAGCCGCCCATAATTTCGGGGTGGTGTTTTCGCATCAGCAACATCAGAACGAAATCAAATCCTATCAGGAAAGTCTCAACATGATCAATGCGAGTCAGCAACTGAATGAAGAAGAAAAGGAAGGTCAACGCAAGGCGCTAAATATGAATCCGAAATGGATCACTAACTACGCCATCTTTTTAGGAGGAAGTCAGGTCAATATTTTTGAGAATTTCATTCATGGCGAGCATGATATCGCCTTCTTCCGAATTGAAACTTCCGCTATCAACCCTCATACCATTTACCCTAAGATAAAGAATTACCGAAATATCAGTCCGGGTATCAGTTTGTGTAAACTTGGGTTCCCATTTGTAGAGTTCAAAGCCACGTTCGATACGAATACGAATAAATTCGTCTTACCTCCCAATTTATTACCGATCCCTTTGTTTCCGATTGAAGGCATCTATACCCGTAACTTCTTCAAGGGGAAATCGGAAGACGGACTGGAGATTCTTTTCTTAGAAACATCTTCACCCGGTCTCAAAGGACAGAGCGGCGGTCCCATCTTCGACCGTGACGGAGTCATCCATGCCATCCAATCGCAAAACCTTACTATTCCTTTGGGCTTCACCGGCACAGTCATGATCAATGGCAAAGGGGTTGAAGAAAGTCAGTTCCTGAATCTGGGTATAGGCGTTCATCCTAAAACGCTTGAGATTCTGCTGATCAGACATGGCATACGTTATGAAGTAGCTGACTAAGGAGATTTATTGCTCTCACTGAACAGGCATATGGCAAAGAATACATCAAAGGCTATTGAATGATAGATGATCATTTGCCAATGTCTATTTGAGTAAACATTCACAACAAGCTAAACGCTTCATCCCTTCCACTATAATGTAATGCTTACATACTTTAGGAATACTTCTAAAATAATTCGGGTTTTCGCCTACTTATTTTACTTTTAACTACGTCTAGCCTTCAATTCGGCTATTCTTTACATTAAAGACCTTTTTTGTTTGTATGAAAACATATTCGATTCTTCTGGCTTCTCTTCTGATGGCCTTCTCTGCCTTTGCACAAGATGCGGGCATTTCCTTTGTACGTAATCAGCATCAATGGAATGATACCGTGGCCTACAAAGCTTCCCTCCCGGGTGGCGCCTTGTTTCTCACACCTAACAGTCTTCGTTATTCCTTTTATAGCGCCGCTGACCTGGATGCTATTCATGAACGCAAACATGACCTCAAGAACGTACTTCAGGATGCCGTTCATTTTCACGCCTACGAAGTGACCTTTGAAGGAGCCAACAAGAAACCGATACTCGATGGCCTACATCAACGTAAAGAATACCAAAATTATTTTATAGGCAGCGATCCGAACCATTGGGCCGGTAAGGTGCCTTTATTCGAACAAGTCCAGTACAGAAACCTTTATCCCGGCATTGACCTCTTGCTGTATTCCAATAAAAAATTCTTTGAGTACGATTTCCTGGTCGGCTCTCATGCCGATCCTTCTGTCATCAAACTGGCATTCACAGGTGTTCATCCTACTTTGAAAGCCAACGGCGATCTGCTGATACAAACATCTGTGAATGAGATAAGCGAACTGGCGCCATACGCCTATCAACGTATCAATGGTGCACAAATCAAAGTGCCTTGTCATTTTACCTTGAAAAACGATTGCCTTCAATACGCATTCCCGGATGGCTATAACCATGCCTATCCATTGACCATAGACCCCGTGCTTATTTTTGCCACCTATAGCGGCTCCACCGCTACCACCTACGGATATAGTGCCACCTATGACCAGACAGGTTGCTTATATGCCGGTGGTGAATGTTTCGCTATCGGATGGCCCACTACCTTAGGTGCCTTTCAAACGACGTATGGCGGCAGTATCGACGCCAGTATCAATAAGTATACTTCTATAGGAAATGCCTTGGTTTACTCAACCTATTACGGAGGCAGTGCCTTTGACGTTCCTAATAATCTGGTGGTGAATTCGTCTAATGAGTTGATCATATTCGGTTCTTCTTCCTCAAATAATTTGGCTATCACAGCCGGTGCGTATGACGCCACCGCCAATGGCGCCAGCGATATGTATATTGCCCACTTCAACAATAGCGGTTCAACTTTGATTGGCTCCACCTATATCGGAGGTAGTGGTACTGATGGTTCCAATTCGTTTTCATTGAGTCCTAATTATGGCGACCAGAACCGCGGGGAAGTCTTCCTCGATGCGGCTCAGAATATCGTTTGTGCGGGTAGCAGTTCCTCCAGCAATTTCCCTGTCACTCCCGGCTGTTACCAAAGTGCCTTAGCAGGTGCACAAGATGGCGTAGTATTTAAATTGAATCCGACTTGCACAACCCTGATGTTCAGCACGTATGTAGGCGGTACACTTGATGATGCCTGTTTTGCTGTGAATATGAATTCTGCCGGTAATGTAATTGTCGTCGGGGGTACCAAGAGTACCAACTTCCCAACTACCGCCAGTTCTTTGCATCCCGGTGCTCAAGGAGGAACGGACGGCTTTGTCACCATGCTCAACCCCACTTGCACATCCCTTGTCGCTTCCTCCTATTTGGGCACCTCTGCCTATGATCATGCCTTTAAATTACAATTGGATAATGCCGATAATGTGTATGTATGCGGTCAAACTTCTGGTGCCTATCCCGTGACGCCGGGTTTGTATACCAATGCGAATTCAGGTATCTTTTTCGACAAATTGAATCCTACCCTCACTGCCTCTCTCGCTTCTACCCGTGTAGGACAAAACGTCGCATCCAGCAATCTCGTTCCAACAGCCTTCCTGTATGACAATTGTGGTAATCTGTATTTCTCAGGATTTCAAGCCAGCGGCAGCTTACCCCTTAGTCCCAATGCCTTCCAAACTACCCAGGGTGGTTTCTGGATTTGCGTCCTCGAACTCAATATGACCAATCTCCTGTATGCCACCTATATGGGCGCAGTCGGCGATCATGTCGATGGTGGTACCAGCCGTTTCGACCCTCAGGGTATCATCTATCAGTCTGTGTGCACTGCCAGTACCAATCAATACAATTCAGTCGGTGCATGGAGCCCTAGTAATCAGGCTAGTTCATGGGATGTGGCCAGTTTCAAATTCGATTTCGAAGCCACCGGTGTTCATGCAGCCATTGCGCTCACACCCGGCAGCAGCGACACGGTTTGCACGCCGGCTACGGTGTCGTTTGTCAATAACTCAACCGGAGCCACCACCTATAGCTGGAATTTTGGCGACGGTAGTCCATTGGTTTCTACCACCGCGCCTATCCATATTTATACCACTCCCGGTTTGTATACCGTTACTTTGAAAGCCTTTAATCCTCAATCCTGTATTCCTGAAGATTCAACGTATATGACAGTCTATGTCTATGCCATTCAACAACCCATCATCAACGTGAAAGACACGACCTTATGTGATAAGAATTCGACTATACAATTGAGTGCCGGTGTTCCCAATATGAACGCTACCATGTATATCCGTTGGGAGCCTGTGGCCGCTATTTTAGGTTCAAGCACCTCACCCACCGTGACTGTCGACCCTGCAGTGAGCAGCACCTTTACCGTCACCGTCATTGATTCCATCTCAGCTAATTGCAAACAATCGGCACAGGCGATCATTACCATCGGTACCGGCGATACCTCCTTGTTTCATGTGAGTCCGGTTGATACTACCATCTGCAAGGATGATATTATCAGTCTCACTGCCAGCGGAGGCACCACCTATGCATGGTTACCGAACATCAATATTACAGACACCTCATCAGCGGTGGTGCAGGTATGGACTGCAAGCGCTACCGATTATCAGGTATTGATTAAAGATGCCTTTGGTTGCTCGGTGATACGCTGGGTGCATATCGATACGTATAATGCCTATGTAGATGCGGGTGATGAACAGATCATACGGTATGGCGAATCGGTACAGTTACATGCGAGCGGCGCATGGGCGTATCAATGGATGCCCGATGCCAGCCTCTCCTCGCTAACCATACCTGATCCTATGGCTTCGCCTCACAGTACTACAAACTATATAGTCACGGGCTTCACGCCTGAAGGATGCAAGGCCAGTGATTCCGTGCTCGTACACGTAACCAATGCCATCGTTCCGAATGCGTTTAGTCCGAATGGTGACGGGGTGAATGATGTATTCCGTTTCACGCCATTTGATAATAAGGTCGGGTTGAAAAGCATGAGTGTATATAACCGTTGGGGTGCCGAGATGTTTCATACTACCGATTATACCAAAGGCTGGGACGGCCGATATAAAGGTAAAGATTGCGAATTGGGTGTTTATTTTTATCTGATTGAATATTCTATCGGATCAAAATCGTATACCGATAAAGGGGATGTGACCTTGTTGCGTTAGTCTGGAATATTTTTTCCTAGGAGTCTCGAAAACGAAATAACTTTATCAATTATCTTTTCTTGTTCAGTCTCTGATTTCTTTAATAAAACCAATCAAGTTAGCCAGCCTGTTTATGCAAAACTTATTTTTTACTCGCAAATAAAAATTCTGTAAACCAATTTGTTTCTGCTTGTATTAACACCTGATAGTAAAAAAGACTGAATGAAGATCCTCATCACAATTATACTTTTCACATTCACGCTAAGTTTGGCCTCATGTGGTGGATATCCAAATCGTGATCATCCACTCTCTGAATCGGCCAGTATAGTTTCTGGAGATTCAATTACAATTCCCCCTCTTTCATTTCCATTCAGGAAGTTTTCATGCCTTGACACAACCATCCTCGAGGCGCAACAGAAGCATAAGAAGGTGTTGCTTTATTTCACCGGAAAATTCTGCATATTTGCCCGTATCATGGAGACAAAAGTCTTTACAGACTCATCCATTCAATCGGTCTTATCAAAGGATTATGTCGCCTATGCAATTATCATTGATAATCGTTCCCTTGAGGGTAAACGAAATGCGTCTTTTCAACTGTTACAATTCAATGCCAACTCATTACCATTTTTTGCCTTGCTCGATGAAAGGGGTAATACAATCAGGACATTATCGTTTACATCCGATAAATCCGCCTTCAGCGATTTCATCAAGTGACACAATTCATCAAACCACACAGTGAAAATGGTACCGGAGATGAATACCTCGCCATTACTTTAATGATTTCTCCAGCTCATTTTTCAGTTTGGACAAAACATTCGAAACGTTTTTTGTTTTGAACATTCTGCTGAAATCTATCAGGAGAATGAAATGCTCAATCTCCGACATTTTCTTATTTCTGGACCCTACAAATTCCCAGGTCTCGGTATAAGCCGCTGATAATGGATGCTCATCATCATCTTTGACAGAACCGCTCAAAAACCAAAGGCATAAAGCGGCATTTGCGTTTGAAACCAGATCCCAATAATCATAACTTTCATTTTCAATCTTATAGTTAAGCTGCCCGATTGATTTCTCAAGTTCCTTCTTCACATGAACCAGTGTCGGCAATTGATAGTCGAATTCCTTTGCCTTGCCACCCCACTTATGTACACCAAGCTTTTGTAAAAAGAACTCTATTTCAATCCAATTAACCAATGAATAAGTAGAACCCTCCTGATCCCTCTCATGCGCTTTGTAATAATGATATGCGGCCTGTGTGAGCGCTTTAATCTTCTCAGTCTTCAGATTGCAGATGGCCGCTTTACGTTTGTAGGCACTTCCTATCAATGAATGTCTTTCCGACGTCTCAGCAATTTCCAGTAATTTAGTTAGACTCAAAATAACCGTAACAATCTCCTGTTTATAATTGCGTTTAAGATCCTTACCATTAAGATAATCAATGAGTACTTGTTTGGCAAGGATATTATTGTATTTCTCCAGCGAACTTACTGAATAAGTTGCTTTTTCGGATTGCAGCACTTTGCTGAACAATTCAATGGCCTTCTTGTAATCGTCCACTTCCACATAGGCCAGTGCGACTTTTTCAAGAAGGTCTGGTGTTTCAACCTTGAACTCCATAATAGCATCGAGTATTGCATCGAGATCCTGATGCAAGACACCAGGATCGCCTTGCTCGATCTGCGCTTTGCTGATCAGGTTTTCTACATCATTCTCTGCTTCCTGTGGTATAATATAATTGCGCGCTCTGGAAATGCGCCGACCGGTAATCTTAAGTTTGTAAAACGGATCACCATAACATTGGAAGGCGCCCCAGGTATTGGTGTATGGATATTTATCGTAAATCACTTTACGAGCTTCCAGCACAGCCTTTCCGAATTCATAGCCATCGAACATCCGTTGGTAAAAGACATTGGCAAACTCCAATGCCGCGGCATCATCCACAGCCCAACCGGCTGCAATCACCACCTTCACACCGTTCTGTATCAACTGCGTACCGATATTGGCGGCAAACTTGTAACGGCTCGCATACAGACTTTCTTGTTCCGAATCGACTTTGCCCAGATAACAGCAATTGACAAAGACCAATTCCGGTGTATAACTCAACTGATTAAATTCTCTTGGAGTAAGGAAAATATTATTACCGATAATCATACCTGATTTTTCAGGGTCGTTCTTATCGAAATTACCATGACCCGATACATGGATGATCTTATAGTCCTGTCGGAATAAAGCCGTCACGATATCGGATGAACTTTTCTTGATGAGAGATTCGATATCATAATCAAACATACCGAACAACTTCGTGATCGCATTGGCTTCTTTTTCGGCACCCGGCAGTTGGTTACAGAATCCCAGAGTGAGCGGATCACCGATGATGAGCACATTCTTATTATTGACAGGCGTCACATTCGCCCGGTATTCAGTGGTGGCCAATTGACGGATCATACCGGCATTAATACATAAAGGTTTTGATTTCTCCACATCGGTCTGGAACAATTCCCATGGATAGGAAGCTGAATGTTTGTCGAGAACCCAAAGAATATCGGTCTGACGTTTAATATTCTCCTTGAATTCATTCGGTATCAATAATTCAAAAATCGTCTTGGCAATTTGAGGCGTCCAATGTTCATCGGTTGAAATAGTCTCTAACAGATCTTCAATCAGCGACATATTGATCCGAAGATCTTTCTCTTCCTCCCTTGCACCATTCGTGGCTGTATAATAACTGAGATGTTTGATATTGGCATTGACGGCATCGTTCTCAGAGAGTACGGTGAGTCGTTGCCACCAGTCGCTCTTACTTTCCATCAACAGACGTTTGCGGCTTCCCAAGAGCTTCTTAATTTTTGTATTCTTGAATTCAATCTGCAATTCATCGGAAGTACTGCTCATAATTTTCTTCAAGGCATAAAAGCATCGTAAGGCACGGTCTTCAAACAACTCTACAAATTCAACTTCTTCGATCAAATTGACCTGACCTTGCTTGATCACTTGTATCTTGGCATTGGCACTTTGTATGCCCAGGAGTATCGAACGCACTGATGAATCGACAGACAAACCACCATAATCCGTTCCGATCAACAGCACAGAAATTCCATTCATCTGACTTCGGGTATTCTGATCTTTCTTACAATAATCAAGCAGATATTGGATGATGGCTTTTTCAATGGTGGAGACCAATCCCTGAGCTGACAGTTTATCTACTTCTCCAAGTCCAACCACACAAGCACCATGAAACTCTTCATCTCGAGTTATCAGCAATTGATGCGAACCGATATCACCCGGATAATTGCCTAAAGCATGCTTGATAGACAACTCCCCCCTCAGGTAATTATCGGCCACCCGTTCCGCACTTACGATACCATCACCTTTGAAATGACCTAAGACAACAGGGTAACTGCTGAACATCAGATCGCCATTGCTTACATTGACTTTCATAGCCGGCAAAGTAGCTTTCTTTTTTGTAGACTCCATTGGCAGACCTAGGAGTTTATGTACAGCCGACACTTCATCGGTTTCAAAAATCTCTTCTGCTTTAGTCTGTGACAGAGAACGGCTTACATTATCGTTCACAACCGGCTCCACACGGCTCAACAAATCGGTGCTGCCCTTTTGAATCAATTGCTTGATGGCAGGAAAGAGTTTCTCGTCACATGCCAATGCACCATGCGTTGTATTGCTGTAATAAAGTGATGTTGAATTCTTAAGTTTGGCCGGAATACCCAATTCCCAACTCACACTTTGGTCGCCTTTACCTGTAACTTTAAACTGAAGTTCTCCTTTCACAACTTCATATCCGATTTGTGTGATAGTATCCTTCCCTGCTACATAACGGACATTGGTAAAGTCAATCTTGTCAGCATTGTCAAGGGTATTCTTTCTGAATTTTGCGAAATCGGCGAGTATGGCTTTGGAAGGAATATTCCATACCAGTTGCGATGCCTTTTGTAATTCAACCCACACTTCGGGTTTGGAAAAATCACGATCTGGAACGACTGGAAGCAAATTCAATATGCCCGGGAACTTAGAAAACAAACTGATGAGTTCTTCCTTGGTATGTGCAAAATCGAGTGTGCTCAGTTGCTTGATGATACCGTCGCGTCCGGCAAAGACATTCGGTATACGATACGATCCCAACCAAGGTGTTCCTAACATCAACAGTTTAAATCCGGCTGAACCATTCAGTTGTTTCCATGTGGCATCAAAGTTGAGAATAAATTCTTTCACCAGCACCCCGCCCATCGAGTGAGCGATGATCTTGATAGGCTGATCATAACTGAGGAGGAACTTGATCTTGTCATTAAGATACTTGGCACTTTCACTCACTGATAAACGCCAATCAAAAGGAAACGTAACAACATCATATTCATCACTCAGATACGTACATAAATCTTTGTAGGAAGTCTTGATCAGTGAACTGGCTCTGATACCTGGCTTAGCCGGATCGAGTTCGGTGAGGCCGCCTGAAATCAATTTTAAATAATTGATCCACACACCGGCACCTTCCTTACTTAGATTTGAACCCATGATACCGGGCAACACGATGGCGATCGGTTTGCTTCCAGTGACCTTATCATAAAATACCACGCCGCCTTCCAAGCCAAAGATACCACGTTGCGATTCGTCGATTCCGGCCTGTGTATATTCCATGAACGATACCAAGGCTTCATCTTTCGAGGTCAGCGCCGTCAAAATGGCTTTCCTTGTCTTATCATTTTTGAAATAACTGAAATGATTCACTTCCGCGCCTTCATCAAAAAAGTATTGAATGGGTTTTGAGCGTCTGGCCCCTTGGTACATGGAAACTGTATTGACGACGAAATCGTTATCGTCCTGAAACACCAGCTTCGAAACAATCACCACCAGCGCTTTCAGACTTATGCTATAAGTTGCATTTCCCGAAATGACGGCCAGATTACCACTTATTACATCAGGTGCGTTCAGCACTTTCAGGAAAGGTGAACTCGGACACATGGCTTCAAGGCCGGGTAAGACTCTTACATCATTTTTCGAATCAAGCACTGCTGAAATCAGGGCTTTAAATCCGTCCACCACAGGACTTGCCAATACACCACCTGCCAATGAAACTAGATTCATCGAGACATTAAAGAAGAAATCGAGACGGTCTGAAAGAATGGAGGTACCTCGTGCAGGACACGCCACGCGAATGAAACGTTCGATCTTTATTTTTTTCTTCGTTATGATGTCTTTGATGGAAGCGATGCAATCAATATCATCTGTTCGTTCTATTCGCTTTAATAATTCAATACCTGCTTCATTGAAACCGTTTTCATCAAAGCAAAAACGGGCCAGCACTTCACCTACCAAGCCACCTCTGGAATGCGAGATCAGATGAAGGACGGAATTATCGGGTAATTGCGTCAGCAGTTCCAATACATTTTTCAAGGGGCTTTTCGTAAAGGTTTCATGCTGGAATGCCAGTATGTTTTTCGAATACACTTTCTTCATTTCATTCCACAACTCGCTTCCATTGAGTTCACTGAAAGAACCTTTAGTAGACGATCCGGTTCCATGGAGAAAAAGAAGAATCGGAGAATCTGTTTTAGTCGACTTGTACGCCGAAAGTTCAAACGACGGATCAATTTGATAGAGTCCGCTTTGGTCATCCAGTAATTTCTTTTCAAGGTAGCTGGCCAATTCGATAACCCCTTGTTTAACTGCCTTCTTGGCAAAAATGTTAAACACTTTCAACGCAACGCTTTTAAGTGAACGGCTGTCGCCTTCTGCACTCAAGGTCAGCGGAAGTTCTGACATATCATCGGCCGAACGCTTTCCAAGATCGATATCAGGAAACAATTCGTGTAAGGTGTTGGCATTTCCAAACCAGACGGTACCATCATCAAAGATGAATTCAATATTATCATCTTCGTCAATCTCTACCTCATGCTTTTCGCCTTCGCCTCTAGAGGCACTGATCACGTAGGATTGCTTGAGGGTAAGGAAATTGCTTTGAGAAGCAAATGATGAAGTATCGATATTGGATTTGATGCCGTTTAAGGCAATTTTGCGGCTGCTCATATCATTCTTTTTGGTTTTACAAGGTAACCATTAATTCAAAATAAAATAAATTAATGAAATGAATTTTTCATGAGTTAACGGCGTTAGGTTGGCTTATTTGGATATAAGAGGCAGTTGATTCAGCTTACCTAGATTATGATAATCTTTTTCATCCAGCAACATCCCGTTTGCATCCCACTTTCTCCATACACCAATTTTCTGATCGCTTATCCTGATGCCTTCTTCTTGCGTTTTGCCGTTGCAATAATTCCAAGTCGATACACCGTAAGGTTTATCTTCATAGAATATTCCATCAAAACCCACCTTGCCATTTTCGCATACCTCTCTTCGTAATTCAAATTTGCTATCCTGACTATAATAGACTTCCATGCGCAACAAACCATGATTAAACCCACGTTTCAATAAGAGATGACCTTTTGCATACGGGCAAACAGTCTGATAAGAGCTATCGGCATTATACAACGTAATCGTGCTGTCGGCTTGCTGATCTGATTGTTTGAAGATGGCCGCCTTGGTTTCGTTATACCATGTTTCAGCCTGAGTTTTATAATCGGCCGTATCGCAACTGTTTAATATGATCGCAAGAATCAAAGTGTATATTATTCGTATGAAAATTTTTCTTTGCATAGTAAAAAACAATGTACACAAATATACATGCTATCAAATATTTTTTGAACAGATGGTATGTTATGTGTGATTTCTTTTATCTTTGAGTTATCACAAAATCAATAACCCATGTCTCAGTTACCCGGAACGATTTTTATCAATTATCGCAAAGATGATAGCCGCTGGAACGCACTGGCTCTGTATAATGAACTTCAAAAGTATTTTGAAAAAGACCAGATCTTCAAAGATTTCAATACCATCCTGCCCGGTGACGACTTTGTTTTCAGCATTGAAAATGCCTTGCGAAAATGTGATGTATTGCTGGTTATCATAGGCCCCAATTGGGTGAGTATGACTGATGAAAGCGGAAAGCGCCGACTTGATGATGCAGATGATTTTGTACGGCTTGAAGTTGCGACTGCCTTAAGCAGAAATATCCAAGTGATCCCTGTTCTGATTGACAATACCACCATGCCTAAAGCAGCTGATCTACCCGAAAATATGAAACTTCTTTACCGGCGTCAGTTTGTGGAAATCGATAATACCCGATTTGAAGATGATGTACGCAATTTGGCAGAAGCTATAAAGAAAGTCCTTCCCGATGGATCTATCAGAGTACAACCTGATGATCATCAGCATCTAAAAAAGACAGATGACGTTAAACGAACCGATAACAAGATTACAGCATCAGTAGCTCGTCCGGGAAACAATCTGGTGTTGGCTATATTAGCCGTGGTGTGCTGCCTCCCTTTAGGCATCGTAGCCGTCATGGCATCTAATAAAGTGGACGTCTTGTGGGCAAGCGGACAACATGATGAAGCTATTGTCGCATCTAAGAAGGCTAAAAGCTGGTCGATCTATGCCTTTATCACCGTAGCGGTGATTTATTTCTTGTATGCCTTGATGTTGGCCAGTAATGCCAGTAGTTATTAATGATTTATGAAAGGGCAAACAAGAGCGTTGCTTTTCTTATCAACTATGATACTATCATCGGTCATCATTTATTTCAATCCGCCCGGCAACAGCCGATATTATCCAAAATGCATTTTCAAATCGCTCACTACATTGGAATGTCCGGGATGTGGTAGTGCCCGTTCAATCTATTCTCTGCTGCATGGCGATATTTTAGAGGCCGCTGATTTTAATTTGTTGCTGTTGATCTTATTACCTGTATTGATGATAGGAATTTTCACTTCGTTGACGGGACATTGTCAAAAACTTTGGGACATCTTCAACAAACCCCGGATCTATCTTATTCTCATATCACTTTTCTGGATAGCCAGAAACATCCCTTTCTTCCCTTTTACGGTATTACATTCTGATAAATAGCACTACTTTCGTAATCAACAAATACTACAATGAAAAAAGTATTCCTCGGTGGCACCTGTAACGATAGCACTTGGAGAGACGCATTGATTCCCTTATTAAAAATCGATTACTTCAATCCGGTGGTGGATGATTGGACGATTGAGACGCAAATAGAAGAACTTCTTCAACGTGAGGTTTGTGATTATTGTCTTTATGTCATTACGCCGAGGATGAAAGGATTTTATTCCATTGCCGAAGTCGTGGATGATAGCAATAAACGCCCTGAGAAGACCCTCTTTTGTTATCTAGCTTCAGATGATGGCGAAACCTTTGGTGCCGTTCAGTTAAAGTCTTTAGAAGCCATTCGCAAAATGATCAAAAAGAATAAAGCAATCGTCTGTACTTCATTACAAGAAATAGCCGATTATTTGAACGCTTCGTAGCATACACTTATATATTGTCAGGATGTGTGCACAAAAACGGAAACCTTCTGTTCAATTTACTGAAAGGTTTGATTAAAATTTCTGCTAACTTATTTCCCGAATTTCAATTTCTTACCGGGATAATAGGCATTGGCACCTAATTCTTCCTCGATACGGATCAGTTGATTGTATTTCGCCATACGATCGCTTCGTGATGCAGAACCCGTCTTGATTTGTCCGCAATTCAAAGCGACAGCCAAATCGGCTATGGTTGAATCTTCGGTTTCCCCGCTACGGTGACTCATGATGGTATTATATCCTGCATATTGAGCCATGGAAACGGCATCGATGGTTTCGCTTAATGAACCGATCTGATTGACTTTAACCAATAAACCGTTGGCAATGTCTTCGTTTATACCGCGTTCAAGACGTTTTACATTGGTCACGAACAAATCATCACCAACCAATTGCACTTTTGAACCTAAAGCCTCGGTCAACATTTTCCATCCTTTCCAATCATCTTCGGCCAATCCGTCTTCGATGGATGCAATCGGATATTGACGACACCAGTTTTCCCAATATTTGACCAACTCCTCGCTTTTCATTTTCTTGCCACTCGATTTCTTAAATACATAGCTTTTCAGTTTGGCATCCCATAATTCGCTATTAGCTGCATCCATGGCAATCATGATATCGCTGCCTGCTTTAAAACCGGCGTTTTGGATGGCCAGCATCACCGTATCGATCGCTTCTTCATTGCTTTGGATATCAGGTGCAAAACCACCTTCATCACCGACATTGGTCGAGTATCCTTTTTTCTTCAAGACTGTTTTTAAGGAATGAAAAATTTCGGTTCCCCATCGAAGTCCTTCGCTGAAACTCTTGGCTCCGACAGGCATGACCATGAATTCCTGAAAATCGATCTTATTATCTGCATGCGCGCCTCCGTTGAGGATATTCATCATCGGTACAGGCAATGTGCGGGCATTGGTACCGCCTATATAACGGAACAAACTTAAGCCCGACTCTTCAGCAGCCGCTTTTGCAGCCGCCAAACTCACTGCCAGGATCGCATTGGCACCTAATTTACTTTTATTAGCTGTCTTATCTGCATCGATCATGGCTGCATCAATTTCACGTTGCTCAGTTACTTCCAAACCGATCAGCGCATTATGGATGACCGTATTGACATTATTTACCGCTTTCAACACCCCTTTACCGCCATACATTTTCTTATCGCCATCGCGTAATTCGGCGGCTTCATGAATACCGGTACTGGCACCTGATGGCACGGCTGCGCGGCCCATCACACCATTATCGGTGTAGACTTCGGCTTCTACGGTAGGGTTTCCTCTTGAATCTAAGATTTGTCTTGAATGGACGTGGGTGATAAAGCTCATATTGAATATTTTTTGTTGGCGCAAAAGTAATTAAATATGAAATAACTTTACTAAAGTTCTGGATTTAGGAAAAGTTAAATAGAATACACTTTACTCCTTCACTAACTTTTTCGAAGCAATCAGACTGCCTTTGCTGATAATATTGACCATGTACACACCCTTAACTTCCTTGCTCAAATCAATGGTATTACAATCCGCAGCATGTGCTTGTTTATACACCATGGCACCCAGACTGCTAAAGATATTGATCTCCGCATCGTTTACTCCTGCTGGAAGTTCAATGATAATAGTTCCTGTACACGGATCAGGATAAACCGATGTTTGTCCCATTTTAATATCAGGTAGTGCCGTTGGATTTGTACTATTTATCAATACACTGAAATTATTAGAATAGGGATTCGCTGTAGCCATATCCATTTTACCGTCTCCATTGAAATCATCATGGATGATGTCTCCGGGTGTATAGCCGACTAAGAAGGAATAAGCCGTTGAAAAATGTCCTGCACCATCCCCAGTAAATACAGAGACTGTATAATTATTGGTATTTGTCGTTGCGATATCCATGTTGCCATCCCCGTTAAAATCAGCGCTGAGAATTGCCTTGGTTAAAGGGCCTGTATGAAGGTAGACGGGGTTTGAAAAATTGCCTAGTCCATTTCCGAATAGCACCTCGACCGTATCATACTTACACACTGCAAAATCCATTTTGCCATCTGAATTGAAATCAGCAATAGTAACAGCATAAGGAGTTTTACAAACAGGATAGTTAATCATCTGGGCAAACCCTCCTGCACCATCGCCTAATAAAATGCACACATCAGATGTATTCAGACCTACTGTTGCCATATCAGCCTTCCCGTCATTATTAAAATCGGCCGATGCAATAGATCTGGTTTGAGAAGATATGGTATAACATACAGGTTTGGAAAAGTTGCCAGTTCCATTCCCTAATAACACCGCTAAACTATCTGGCCCCCATGAAGCTTCGTTATATCCGGTAACCAGATCTTTATGACCATCTCCATTCAAATCAACACTAACGATTGACCAGGGATTACCACTTAGTATATAAGATGAATCTACTGAAAAACTCCCTGTACCATCTCCTAACAATACCGTAATCCTGTAGTTGTCACGATCTGCTGTGGCCAGATCCAATTTGCCGTCTTCATTGAAATCTGCTGAAACAATACCAGCTTGATGATATCCAACCGTATAATTAGTGGGGCCGGTAAAACTACCTGTTCCATCTCCCAAAAAAATGGATAGCTCGTTGGTAATAACCAACGTTGCTGCAATGTCCTTGATCCCATCGCCGTTAAAATCTCCAGAAGCCAGACAGGTGGGTTGCAAACCGATTAAAAAATCGTAATAGGTAAAAAATGACACCTGAGCTTTCACACCCAAACTGCAAACTGCTATTATTAAAAGGCTGATTATTTTTTTCATACTGTCTGTATTATCATTGAATCGGTTTATAAAATAAAAATGTCATTGCTATTCTTTCACCACTTTTCGCGAAGCGATCTGCCTTCCTTCCTTGATGATATTGACCATGTAAACTCCATTGGCTTCCTTGCTCAAATCAATGGTATTACAATCCGTCGCATGTGCTTGTTTATACACCATGGCACCCAGACTATTAAAGATTTCGATACTCGCATTACTGACTGAAGGGAGTTCAATGGTAAATATTCCAGTGGAAGGATTGGGGAAGATGAAGATTGGAGAAGTATCTATGTTTACTTCGTTTATAGCAGCGGGATAAGCACCATTTATTAATACCCCTATATCATGGGTACCTTGATTAGCAGTAGCTATATCCATTTTCCCATCTTTATTAAAATCTGCACAAATAATAGAATTTGCACCTATTCCTACGGGAAAGTCTATGGCTGTTGAAAAGTGGCCTGTTCCGTCACCTAAAAGTACTGAAGCATTAGTTCCACTACCTGTAGTTGCAACCAAATCCATTTTACCATCCCCATTAAAATCTGCACATGATATTGAATTAGGTGATGCCGTGAGTGAAAAGTTAGTTGCTGTTGAAAAATTGCCTGTACCATTCCCAAGTAATACAGATAAATCGGAGGAAATATGATTGGCTGTTGCTAAATCCATTTTACCATCTCCATTAAAATCACCGCAAGTTATAGACATGGGTTTGTCTCCTACAGCAAAGATAGATGCCGTGGAAAAACCGCCGGAACCATTACCTAATAATATCGAAATGTTATTTCCAAAATAATTTGCAGTAGCAATATCTAATTTGCCATCTCCATTAAAATCACCACTAATCATAGAAACAGTACTTGCTCCTACTGTAAAGTTGGTGGCTGAAGAAAAACCACCTGCTCCATTCCCTAACAATATAGATATATTATTATTATTACCATTAGCAGTTGCTAAGTCCATTTTCCCATCACCATTGAAATCTTCGCTGATAATATAATAATTAGCAAGTCCAACAGGAAAATCAATTGGCGCAGAAAAGCCGCCTGCACCATTGCCCAATAATATAGAGACACTATTTCCTAATGTGTTAGAAACTGCTAAATCCATTTTACCATCCCCGTTAAAATCAGCACTTGTAATCGATTGAGTACCTCCTGCAACTGTTAAACTATTAGCTGTTCCAAAACTACCTGTCCCATCACCTAATAATACAAATAGATTAATCGAAGCTACTTGATCTGTTGCTAAATCAATCATACTATCTCCATTGAAATCTGCAGCGATTATAGAAGTTGGTTGTGCCCCTGCCGGAAAAGAAGCCACTGGTAAAAAACTCACCTGTCCATTTACAAATAAACTACAAAGTGCAATTGCTAAAAAACTCACTACTTTTTTCATATCATTTGTTTTAACTAAAAATGCCCGACAATAAAGGTCAGGCATTTTTAATAAAGAAACGAATAATCAATTCACTCTTTTGGTGATAACGGGACTCCAGACAAGATCGGCATCGACAAGACCTTTGTAGGCAGCCGCAAATCAAATAGTCATAGGCATGTTCGTCTGTGAAGAAACGAACGCAGAAAAACTATTTTCGTATTTTATTCATTCTGACTATTCCTATCAATATGCATCCTTATGCACACTCTTCACAGCTCGTCCTGATGGATCATTGGTATTCTGAAATGAGGCATCCCAAGCCAGGGCCTCAGGTGTACTGCAAGCTACCGAAGGCACAGAAGGCACACAAAGCGCGGCTGCATTCGATGGGAACAATTCACTGAAGATGGTACGATAGCGGTATTCTTCTTTCGTCTTCGGAGTCTGAATCGGGAAGACCTGTGCGGCATTCTTCAACTGATCATCACTGACCACACGTTCGGCTTCGGCTTTCAGACTATCGATCCAGCCATACCCGACACCGTCTGAAAATTGTTCTTTCTGACGCCATACGATACTCTCAGGCAGGTAATCTTCGAAGGCTTTACGTAAAATCCATTTTTCCATCTTGCCCTCACCTGCCATCTTATCTTTCGGGTTCAAACGCATGGCTACATCCATGAATTCCTTATCTAAGAACGGCACACGACCTTCAATACCCCAGGCCGCTAAGGATTTATTGGCACGTAGACAATCATACAAATGCAGCTTACTTAATTTTCGTACCGTCTCTTCATGGAAAGCCTGCGGATTTGGTGCTTTGTGAAAATAGAGATACCCACCGAAGATTTCATCGGCACCCTCACCCGACAAGACCATCTTGATACCCATCGATTTGATGACACGGGCCAGCAGATACATCGGTGTAGAGGCCCTTACTGTTGTCACATCATAGGTTTCCAAATGATAGATCACATCACGGATAGCATCCAATCCTTCCTGTACAGTAAAATTAATTTCATGATGTACCGAACCGATATGATCGGCCACTTTCCGGGCAGCAGCCAAATCAGGTGAATCGACAAGTCCCACGGCAAACGAATGCAACTGAGGGTACCAGGCTTGTTGTATATCATTACTTTCAATACGACGTGCCGCATATTTTTTTGTGATGGCAGAAATGACGGATGAATCAAGCCCCCCTGAAAGTAAGACTCCATATGGCACATCCGACATCAGCTGACAATGGACCGCTTCTTCCAATGCCTTACGCAAGGTAGGGATATCTGAAGTATTGTCCTTCACAGCGTCGTAGGCCATCCAATCGCGTTGATACCATTTCTGTACTTGTTGTCCGTCTTTGCTATAGATAAAATGGCCCGGGAGAAACTCCTGTATACGATTGCAGACACCTTCCAGCGCCTTCAATTCAGACGCGATATAGAATCTATCATTCACATCCCATCCCATGTACAGGGGTATGATACCCATATGGTCGCGGGCAATCAGGTAACAATCATTTTCCTGATCATATAAAGCAAAGGCGAAAATGCCGTTGAGGTCTTCTATGAAGTTGATCCCTTTCTTTTGATATAACGCCAATATGACTTCACAATCGGAATGTGTCAGAAACTCATAATCAGTCAATTCTTTTTTCAGTTCCTGATGATTATAGATTTCACCGTTCACGGCCAATATCAAATTCTTGTCTTTACTGTACAAAGGCTGACCGCCTGATTGAGGGTCCACAATGGCCAGACGTTCATGTGCGAAAATAACTTTATCGCTGCTGTAAATGCCTGACCAATCCGGCCCACGATGTCTGATTTTCTTTGACATCTCCAGCACATTCGACCTGAACGCGCTCGCTGATCCTGTCGAATTGAATAATCCTATGATACCACACATATGGTCTTCGTATTTTAAATAAGTAAATAAGGTTTAAATAAGTTCCACTTTTTCCATCACATCACCGCCCTGAATCTGATCGAGTACATCCAATCCGTCAATGACTTTACCAAAACAGGTATGCACACCATCGAGATGGCTTGTACCCGTTCTGTTGTGGCAAATAAAAAATTGAGAGCCACCAGTGTTCTTACCACGATGGGCCATCGACATCACACCCCGATCGTGAAATTGTTTAGGGGCATCGGTTTCACAGTTGATTTCATAACCTGGTCCGCCTGCACCGGTACCGTCAGGGCAACCTGCCTGTACCATGAAGTTAGGTATCACACGATGAAACTTCAGTCCGTCATAGAATTTGATACCGATCAGTTTTTTAAAGTTTGCCACGGCAATCGGTGTGGCATCATCGTATAATTCGAAGGTCATTACACCTTTATTGGTATGGATTTTACCTTGGGTCAATACTTGTTCGCTCATGATTTTTTGATTTTTTGCGAAAGTATTGTTTTTTACTGCATTCCTAAAATTAAGGTGAAAGTATTTAGGTCGCATACATGCTTTCCGTTTCAAGTCGTCCCAAGACAATGTGCTTGGTTTGGGCTTTTCACTATTCCGCACAAGCGGGATTGCTGCAAGGCATCAATCATTGATGTTTATTCCTTTCAAATCATCTTCGATTAAACGCGCAAATTTTCACTTTTCCCGATTTGGATACTGAAAACGTCGTTTGTATTCAACATGCTCGATTTGCTGAATTTGAATGCTCTGGATAAAATACTGCTGAATAATAATCAGTTTCTTATTCAGAAGATTATTCATGAACTTCCAGTTGAAAAGGTGACAGAAGTTGAACTTATCAAGTTATAAATGTCAATTTCATAGAATTTATGAAAATTATTATTTTGTACGGTTAATTGCCGTACATTTGTGATATTTTATTTTTAATATTAATACCATGAAAACGTTAGATCGGTCTCGCTTTGATACCAGATTACCTAAGGAACAGAAGGAATATTTTGAGTATGCAGCAACCTTAGGTGGATTTAGAACACTCACCGAGTTTGTCATTTATTCAGTACAACAGCAAGCGAGTAGCATTGTGGAGAAGTACAACTCAATCCTAGCTTCAAAAAAGGATAAGGAAATATTCTTTGATGCCATTATGAATCCGCAAGAACCAAATGACAGTCTTAAAAAAGCTGCATCCCGATTCAACAAAGCTGTCAAGAAGAAATGAGTTATTTAACAGTCCCATTGAATGCTTCTCATAAAAAGAAGAATTTTACTTGCGGCAAGAAATTATTGGATGATTATTTACATGCTCAGGCTAAGCAGGATGTAAAAAGAAGGCTGTCCGCCTGTTTTACTCTTGCTGATGAAGAAGACAATGTACAAGGATATTACACCTTATCAAGCGCATCAATAGAACGAAAACTCCTTCCTGAAGAAGTCATCAAGAAAATGCCTCCCTCGTATGAAAATCTGCCGGCAACCTTACTTGGCAGATTAGCAATTGATACTACCTGCGTCGGTCAAGGGCTTGGTAAACTCCTATTAATGGACGCATTAAAAAGGAGCTTGAATACCTCTTCAAGCAGTGTTGGTTCTATGGCTGTTATTGTGGATCCAATCGATCAAGATGCCGTCAAATTCTATAAGAAATACGGGTTCATCCTCTTACCTGATAGTGGCAAAATGTTTATTTCGATGGAAACACTGTCAGGCCTGTTCTAATAAAAGTGGATAGATAATTCTATTCAAACGCCCTTTCAATCTCATCATCCAATTTCAGATTTGTAACCTTGGCATAAATCTGTGTCGTTCTTATAGTAGGGCTTGCTGAAAAAGTCTGAAGTGCATCAGGTACGAGCCGGCAAAACGAAGCTGTATTGATATACTGCGAGTTGCAGCCGGCGAAGTAGATGGTGTGCTTCAGGCTAACGAAATTGTGAAAGGTTTCGTAATAGCTGAGGTGCAAGCTTATTGAACTTATTGTCTGCAATGTCATGCACCTTAGTGCACTACTTTTACGCTGAAATATGAAATCATCCTTAAATTGAGTGCTTTTCAGCGGGCCCTATAGTAGTGTGGCCGAGTATCTTACGAACCGACTCCATTGATATTCCTTTGTTCAAACAAAGAATACTAAAGGAATGTCTGGCCAGATGGCTGGTTAATGGCTTCTTGATTCCGCAGGATACCGCGATCATCTTCAATTTTCGGTTATAATCTTGGTTCGTGGTGAGATTTGGCCCCAGACGATCAATAACAGCCTTTAATTTGGAATGAATCTTAATACTGACATCAGTCTTTGCCTTGGCTGTCCTGAGAATAATACGGCCCTCTATGATGCATGATTTGTCAAATTCAACGAGATCACCAAAACGTAATCCACAATAGCAGGAAAACAGAAACCAATTTGCTTCGTTTGTGAAGAAGTCCGATTCAAGTGCAAACTGTTCTAATTTATCAATCTCTTCCTCTGTAAGGAACAATCGCTGTGGGCTCTCGTAACTCGCATTCTTGTAACCTCTCATCGGGTTATTTTGGATAATACGATCATTGTAAGCCGCGTTAATGATTGTCTTCACAAATTTAATACTGCTCCAAATTGTATTAATTCCATTTCCTTTTTTTCGGCAATAGTTTTCATAGTCTCTGAGCAAACTGGGCGTAAATTCCGTCAGACGGATCTTCGTTTTAAATTCATTAAATTTTCTTAGATAGCTGATTCGATGCTTTGTGGTACCAGGTGAATCTTTACTCGCCCACTCACTTATTTTCTTTTCAGCGAAGTCATTAAAATATATAGCTTTCTCTTTTTTTGGCAATTCGCCTATACCACCTCACAAGGCATGTTGCAGATAGTTAGCTTCAATTTCTGAAATCTTTGCTCGGATAAAGTCATTTAGGATTACACGATTGGGATGTTTGATAATTTCCCGCTTTTGTTCATCAAAGAACTCCGGCTAAATGCTGAATCCGGTTAGATAGAAAGTTACCTTTCGTTTAATAGTATCACGGATTCGTATTGGTGCTTGTCCGTTTTTATCAAGTCATTGCTTGTTAATTGTAACTGTAAGATTTTGCTTAAACATGTTTCAACATTTTGGATAACATTTTAATGGATTATTGTGTTTTTATGTGTTTTTGTGTGAACCTAAAAAATCAACAAAAGCCTTACTATCAAAGGAAAAGCTCCTGTTTAAGGAGCTTTCAGAGAAGTGTTAATGTGACCACGGAAGGATTCGAATAATTCGCTACAAACATTGAAAACAAAGGATTCCTATTTTCAAGGGTAGCACGTGGCGTTATAGTTTCACCAGATCAACCTCTGTTTGGCCGCGGACTGGAAGGTCGTGAGTGACCTTCTGGATGAGGTATTGATTATTGTTGAGAAGCATTACATCGGTGTCGCTGAGGTCGTGGATATCGACGATATCGAAGATGAAACGACTCTTGACTATCCATGCTGAAAGAAGCATGTCGATCCATGGTTGCCAGAACTTGGTGTACAATCCATCCGGAGCTTTCCAACTGAGGGATGCTTCAACGAGCTTGGTGCCGTTGACATCGTAATTGTGACAGAAAGATGTAGGCATGAAGGTGATGGTGGCCGTGTCGATGCGCTTGATGTAGAAGAGACGCAAGCCGAAATCGTTTTCGACAAACACTTTCCCGTCGGTGTAGTAATTGCCATGCTGCGAAGTGGCAACCATGTTCATGCGGTTGATCTGACCAAAGGCGTCCATTTTGTAATAATGACAAAGTGGCGATAGCTCAGGCGAAAAACTTACCTGTTCTTTACCTAGCTTCCAGTCTTCATGCTGCTCGATGGAAGGCTCCCAAATGCCGGAAGACACATTGTAGTTGTAATAGTAGTTTTCGGTAGCGACATAGATATAGGTGGTATAATCGATGACGGCAGGCATGGGAAAGGTGGCGATATCGTTGAATAGTGGAACCGTGCCTATGATGTTCTTATCCTTCATGTCCTTAACCTTATCGCTCTGGTAGCTGTCGGCTCCATCCCATTTCCAAGACAGGATCACACCATTTTCATAACTGTCGTGTCGGGCTGCTTCATCATATTCGCTGACGCATTTCGATGAGAAGCTTTTGATTTTCTTGCTGGTGAGCAGTTCGGGTTTGAAGTTGATTAGTGCCCGTTTACCTTCAAGGAAATCAATCTTAAGATTGAAGGTGTTTTGCAGGGCTACCAGAAAGTCGGCAATGAGCATTTTGGGTAGATGCCGGTTGGGTGTGATCTGGCGGTTGACATCGAAGGTAAACGGATAATCGTAAAGCTCGATGCTGACGGTATTGAAGATGTGCAGCAGATTAAAATCAGGGTAGGCAAAGAATGTACCATCGACGGAGAAGCCATGCTCTATGAATATCTGGCGAAGCACAAAGAAGAGATTGAGGAAAGGCACGGTGCGATAGTTTTCATATCCGGCAGTTCCGGGTGTGAGTGCTATGTTAGCGGCTCCGGGTTTCTCGCGTCCGAAGGTCCACCCGTCAGTGTAAGAAGCATCGAACAGTACATTATTTACGATATCGCCCGCCAGATATTCGGTATTAAAATCGGCACGGGTAGCATCGTGGAAATCGGGAATGGCTACCGGTGCAAAATTGAGTTTGGCAAAGTTGCCCGGATCCTGTTCGTCCATGACATTGAAAGCGAATTGGCGACTGTCGAGCGAGGCATCCCATTGGATAATACCACCGAGTTCAAGATCGCGCAGATTCTTGCCTTTGATGAGGGTACCAAACAGACCTTTAATACCGGTGATGGTGAAACTATAGCTACCTCGTTTCTGATCGTAGCGCCCTTTGTGGGTGAGCATCTTGAGTTTGCCATCTAAGAGATACGGCACGCCGTTACTCGATACATCGCAACGCCAATAGTCAGGGATGGTAGCATTGAAGCTATTGAGATTCTCCACAAAGCCAAGTGCCGCTTTATTGCTGTCTGTCCATGGTATCTCAATGGGCAATGTAAGCAAGCCGCTTTCGAGTTTATCATCGAAGGCGGGAAGCAGCTCTTCGATACGCAGTTGAGTACCAGGTGCCAGATCGAGAAGCTTTATAGATCCGTCAGTTTTGTATATTTTGATTTCGACCATTGCTTAGTAGATTTGAGATGAGTGATAAGAGAGGTTAGCCCTGTTTAAGACCGCTTTCGGTTTTTACCTGTTTCATTGTTTCATTGGCATTATTGACATCTTGCAGAAGCACATGTGCTTTGATATTGCGAGGCCATGAAGCCATGTATTGATTATTGAGTTCCAAGGCAGTGGCCATGCGTATCATCAGATCTGTTTGGGTATTGTTGCTGCTATAGGCTCCACTGCTGCCGGTACTATTGGCGACACCGCCTGTAGCCATCTTTTGTATGATACCCGGATTGATGGTTGGCGTAGTGCTTAGCCAACGTGGAGCCACAGGAGCGCCGTTGCGATGATTGCTGTTGTAGATGAGATTATCAATGAGGTCTTTATTATTGCCGTAGGTATTACGGCTAAGTACCATCACCGGCTCACCGCCTTCGATTTCGGCTATGGGTTGCCCCGTGGCATTGTCGACCATATTGATACCGCCCTGCTCATGGCTGCTACCTTGTACTACTAAACCTTTACGACCTTCGGGCACCTTCTGACTTTCAATAGTAGCAATCTCAACGGCACCAGCTGCAGCCATAATTGCGGCTAATATAATTCCTGCGGGCGGCCCATATGCCAAGGCTGCCGCAACACCTTCAGCGGTACTTATTATGGTATTTACTATGGCAATGGCTTTATGTCTGGCAAGTGCTTTTTGGTCAATTTCATGTTTTTTAGCGGCAGCTTCTTCATCCAATTTAGCAACTTCTTTATCATACTGTTGCTGGCTCATGTATTTAGACTTCAATAATTTATCGAGCGATTTTTTATGTTTATCATGCTCCATCTGTTGCTGATTGAGCTGCGCTTGCTCGCTCATGGATGCGAGTTGATCTATCGCACTTAAAAATGATTGAAACTCATTAATACTCTGTTTCCAAGCTTGTTTCTGCTTATCTTCATATGCCTTTTTATCGGCTTCATCTTTCTTATTCTTCGTGAAATTGGCATCTGTCTGATCCTTTGCTATTTTTAGTAACATAGC
>CAIQUX010000133.1 GCA_903875055.1 uncultured Bacteroidota bacterium | reverse complement strand
TTCGATACGACAAACGCGGAGTAGGTGAAAGCTTATTTAACATGTATGAAGAGAATCTTCGTTTTGATCAATACATCGATGATGCGGCCTTATGGATTGACGAATTAAAAAAAGATGAACTCTTTAACAAGGTCATCGTTGCCGGACACAGTGAAGGCTCACTGATAGGAATCGTTGCCAGTGAAAGTGTGAAGCCGGATGCCTTTATCTCAATTGCCGGCGCCGGCAGAAGTATCGACGAGGTATTGAAAATACAATTGAAGGAAGCTGTGCCGGATTCGAATTATTATATCAAATGTTGCAAGTATCTTGATACGCTGAAAAGTGGCAAAATGCTGGTGACACCTGATTCGGCATTGTTCTCTTTATTCAGACCCAGCATACAACCTTATATGATCAACTGGATACAATACAATCCGTGTGTTGAGATCAAGAAACTGAAGATGCCTGTATTGATTCTTCAGGGAGAAAACGATATTCAGGTGGCAGCCGATAATGCCAACCTTTTAGCTGGAGCCAATACGAAAGCAACGATGAAGTTCATACCTGGAATGAATCATGTATTGAAACTGGCAGAGAAAGACAGGTTTAAAAATTTCTCGACTTATTCTGATCCGAATTTACCTGTGGTAACAGAGTTTATCGATGACGTAGCCGATTTTATTTTAAATAAAGTCAAATAATGTTATCGCTGACAAGACTCAGCTATTTAGGTTGACTGTCATCTAATCGTACTCGTTTCAGATCAATCAGGTTAGAACTGTTCGTATTGAAATTCTTTACGCGGTTCTGTACAAAGTGCATCACCTCGTCATAAAATAAAGGCACACATGGAGCCTCCTCGATGATGATGCGATCCATCTGTTGAAATTCGTCAATCTTCTTTTGTTCATCGCGCTCAACCAGACATTGTTCATAAAGCTTGTCGAACGCTTCATTCTTGAATCGGGTATAATTAGGTGGTGCGGTATTTTTTCCATAGAACATCGTGAGATAACATTCCGCATCGGGGTAATCGGCAATCCATGTCGCCCAGAAAAAGTCGGCGTTTGAATTGCTCATCTGTTCACGCAATAATGAAGGTTGCAAAATCTCTATCTTCACATCAAGTCCTATGTCTTTCAATTGTGATGCAATGAAGGTGCATCGATCGGAATAATTATCGTTTGATAATAAGGTGATCGGCGGGACGGTTCCGATTTCCTTCCTGACCTCAGCCAGTAGTTGTTTCGCTTTTTCCGGTTGATAGGAGTAGCCTTTCACAAGGTTGCTGTCATATCCTTTCAGGCTGATGGGTATGATACCGGCATTGGCAGGCACACCGATATTGTTACGGATATAGGTAATCATTTTCTTTCGATCGAAACCGTAATTGATGGCTTGCCGTATTTTCTTATTCAATAAAATCTTGTCTGTATTCTTTGTTTCATCCTGTAAGATGCCGAGATACTCGACATTGAGATAGGCATGTTTTTGTAAACGGAATTTCGACTTGAATTCATCTTTCAGTTCGCCTTGTTTGCTAAGAATCTGATCTTTGAATACGGCATCGATACTGTTCAT
>CAIQUX010000132.1 GCA_903875055.1 uncultured Bacteroidota bacterium | reverse complement strand
CATACGAATGTGTGGGAAAAGGAACGCTTACTCCGATTCACACCGCGTGCCGTCATTGACACACGCAGCCGTTTCCGCACCATGGTGCCTGAAGAGGAATATGAAAACGGTCATATACAGGTTTCTAAAAGTTTGAAAAAACTCAATGATGCCGGTGTCGTGATCAACATGGGTGCACACGGACAAATACAAGGCATCGGTGCGCATTGGGAAATCTGGATGATGCAACAAGGCGGCATGAGTAATTTCGAAGCCTTGCGAACGGCTACCATCAATCCGGCCATCAGCCTTGGCCTGGATGAGTATATCGGTTCGCTTGAAGTAGGCAAACTGGCCGACCTGTTGGTGATGGATCAAAACCCATTGGATAATATCCGCAACACGGAGTCGATCAGATACACCATGATCAACGGTCGTCTGTTCGATGCCGAGACCATGAATGAAATCGGTAATTACAACAACCCGCGTGGCAAATTTTTCTGGGAAATGAACAAAAGTTCAGAAGCCTTTCATTATCATGAAGGCAGCAACACGTTCATGACCGGCGATCTGGATGACTAGATAAAATTATCGGATTTTTTTGGAGCTTTATCCCGCTATCCGCTGCTACTCCTCGCTACGTCGTGCCTCCTCGCTGCGGGGTATCCGCTACTATCGGGGCTAGCGAAACATTGATCATATGTGTACGATGCCCGCGTTAGGGATAGTAGCGAAAATCCCACGCGTTACGCGTGGATTGCAGCGAATAGCCCGGCCCGAGGTTTTGGGAGGGAACGCACCTATCCTTCTTCTTATGAATACAAGGGAAAACAGCTGACTACTTTCTTGTCTCTGAACACAAATGAAATCTGCACACCGCAACTTGTTTTTCCGATATACTTGTACGAATAGATTCTCTTTCTGCTCATGAAGGCTTCTTTCAGTTTCGTCATCAGCAAGTCGTGATGCCATGCTATCGGAAAAAATGTGGAGGCTTTCTCTTTCTTACCCCAAGCCTTGGTCTTGTGATGACGGATATTGATCCTCGCTTCCCACACGCCTTGTTCATTCGGTGGCTTTGTCATCTCTTCCACCCGATGCAATTCATCCTGAAACAGATGAATACCCACATATTTACCCCTGCGCAATTCGCCATGCAGGATATGATCCATCATGAAAGGCAACTGATACGCAAAATCATCCAAGGGATGTTCAGGTAGTGCGTTGGTAATTGTATCCTCGGATAATGGCGTCATTGAATGAAACGGAATGGCTGCAAATATATCCATGAATAGCGGTTAAACCACCCGATTGGCTTAAGCCATATTTGTTACACATCACTCCAGTATTATTTCACATCTTTGCAGCCAATAACTACGACATGGAAATTATCGGCTATATCGCTTCTATTCTGATAGGCATCACCTTAGGCCTTATCGGTGGCGGCGGTTCCATACTCACGGTGCCGATACTGGTCTATCTGTTTCATATCGTACCGGAACATGCTACGAGTTATTCCTTGTTTATTGTCGGCATCACAGCCATGGTAGGCGCTTATCGTCATTATCGTCTCGGTAATCTGCAAATCAAATCGGCCTTGTTTTTTGCCATTCCATCCGTGGCTTCCTTGCTACTTGTCAGGAAAGTTGTCTTGCCACGTATTCCCAAACTGCTCTTTACTATTCACAGTTTTGATGTCACGAAAGATATACTTATCATGGTCGTGTTTGCCATCCTGATGATGGCCGCATCCATGTCTATGATACGAAAGACCAAGGTGGTCGAGGTAACTGAACAGATTAATTTTCCCCGACTAGGGCTGATCGGTTTGCTTGTGGGTCTGGTCACTGGTTTCTTAGGAGCGGGTGGTGGTTTCCTGATTATTCCGGCCCTAATATTTTTTGCTGGGTTGCCCATGAAGCAAGCGGTCGGTACGTCCTTGCTGATTATTTTCATCAATTCACTGATAGGGTTCACAGGGGATGTCATTAACGGACTCGACATCAACTTTCAACTGGTACTTAGCGTTTCAGCCATAGCGATTGTCGGGATGTTTATCGGCACTGCCTTGTCCAAGAAAATAAACGGAGCCAAACTCAAACCGGCTTTCGGATGGTTTGTGATGGTGATGGGCATCTATATCATTCTGAAGGAATTAGTTCTTTAGTCAGACAATAGCTATGTGACTTTTGTCACCTTTTATCTTGTACAGCCTTTTTACCTTTGTCACACAAAAATTGATACCCATGCATATTGAACAGATTTATACCGGATGTTTGGCGCACGGCGCTTATTATATCACCTCTGATGGAGAAGCTGCTATCGTAGATCCGTTGCGTGAAGTGCAACCTTATCTCGATCGACTGGAACGGGATGGAGTGACACTGAAATATATTTTCGAAACTCACTTTCATGCCGACTTCGTATCAGGACATATCGATCTTGCTTGGAAAACCGGAGCCACTATCGTGTATGGTCCGACTACGATGCAAACCGGATTTGACATGCATGTGGGAACCGACGGTGAGATTTTTCATCTTGGCAAATCTCAGATCAGACTGATACATACACCTGGTCATACCATGGAAAGCTCCTGCTATCTGTTGACCGATGAAAACGGAAATGAACAGGGATTGATTACAGGTGATACGTTATTCATCGGTGATGTAGGTCGTCCTGATCTGGCACAACATGTCATCGCTGAATTGACAGAACAAAAACTGGCTGGTCACTTGTATGAATCGCTTCGAAACAAGATCATGCCATTGAGTGATGAGTTGATTCTTTATCCGAATCATGGAGCAGGAAGCGCATGTGGTAAAAATATGAGCAAAGAAACGACCGACACCTTGGGTCATCAGAAACAAGTGAATTATGCGCTGGATCCAAAACTGACAAAGGAAGAATTTATCAAGGCCGTACTTTCGGGATTGACGCCGCCTCCGGGGTATTTCCCGCAGAATGTGTTGATGAATATCAATGGCTATGAGCGTTTTGATGAGGTGATGAATCATGGAATGAAAGCCTTGCAGCCTGATGAGTTTGAAGCGGCTGCCAAGGAAACGGACGCTTTGATTTTGGATACACGCGATAACACAATTTTTTGCAAAGGATTTATTCCGCAATCGATCAATATCGGTTTAGGCGGTGATTTTGCACCATGGGTTGGTGCCATGATAGTGGATGTGAAGCAACCGATCTTATTGGTTACTGAAGAAGGCAAAACAGAAGAAGCGATCACCCGTTTAAGTCGTGTAGGCTTTGATCATATTCTAGGTCATCTGAATGGCGGTTATGCTGCCTGGGTCGAAGCCGACAAAGAAACTGATGTTGTGAATCGAATCACAGCCGATCAGTTTGCAAACGAACTCAATATCGAAGAAAGTAAGGTGATTGACATCCGAAAAGAAAGTGAATATGCCGCCGAGCATTTGGATGGTGCGTACAGCAGACCGTTATCGTATATCAATGACTGGATCAAAGACATCAATCCTGAGGAACATTTTTATATGCATTGCGCAGGTGGTTATCGCAGCATGATAGCCGCATCGATTTTGCAATCGCGTGGATACAGAAATTTTACAGAAATTGAAGGTGGCTTTACAGCAATTGCCAAAACGTCACTTCCAACGTCTGATTTTGTCTGCCAAAGTAAGGTGTTGAAATAAATCATTTAGTAAGAAAAAAAGCGAACGAAGTATGGAAGAAAAATGTTGCGTGATACCGCAGAAAAAAGTATTAGATGAGTCTTACTGGGATTCACAATATAAGGACAATACCACAGGTTGGGATATAGGCCATGTATCACCTCCGATGAAAGCGTATATTGATTCGCTGACGAACAAGGATCTGCACATCCTGATACCGGGATGTGGAAATACGTATGAGGCGGAGTATCTGTTGCAGCAAGGTTTTCATCATGTGACGGTCATTGATATTGCACCGACGCTGGTCGAAAAACTGCAATCGAAATTTGCCGGCAACGCCAATATTCATATTGTGCTCGGTGATTTTTTTACACATGCCGGACAATATGATCTCATACTTGAACAGACTTTTTTCTGCGCCTTGCCTCCAACTATGCGACCTCGCTATGTGGCTAAAATGCATGAATTATTGAAGGAAGATGGTGCCTTGGCAGGCGTGCTTTTTAATCGAAGCTTTGATGACGGACCTCCATTCGGTGGCAGTCAGGAAGAATACGAAGCCTTATTCAACAGTGCTTTTCATCGTATCTCGATGCAGCCTTGTGAACATTCAATTGTAAAACGGGCCAATTCGGAATTGGTTTTTGAATGCCGGAAGAATAGTCAGGTAGTCGTTCATCTCTATTCATTTCGGGGCATTACATGCAATGGATGTATGACCACAGTCACGAATAAATTCAAAGAAATAGAAGGTGTATTGAATGTACGAATGAATACAGATTACAGCGAAGTGATGATAGTGTCTGAGTCAGAACCTGACATGCAGAAACTTCAAGATGCGATTGCCTATGACGCCAAATATCAAATTGAGAAAGTAAAGTGAGGTTGATGGGAACTACGCACTCAAATTAATTATCTCCTTGATTCCACTCAGCAAAAGAACTAGGTGTTTCTTCCAATCGGATGGATGTCAGTTTCATCTCTTCTGGAAACAAAGGTTTCAATCTGGATACGAAATCGAGCAACAGGTTTTCGCAAGTTGGTTGATAGGGCACCAGAATCACTTTTTCAAATTCATTGGAAATCACTTCTGATTTAGAATAGGGTGCTTCTTCATTCAACACCAGGGCATGATCAAATTCGTTTAGGATAGTGTCTTTGACGAGGTTCTTCAAATCGCCGAAATCAACAACCATACCTAACTTGACATGGCTTGCATCAGCCAAAGGCTCACCCATCAGGGTCACACTAAGATGATAAGTGTGGCCGTGAATATTTTTACATGGACCGTCATACCCGAAAAGGGCGTGAGCCATATCGAATGTAAACTTTTTCGTTACCCTAACTTTTTGTGAAATCATGACCTGCAAAGCTATGCTATTTCGTCACAAAGTGCCAAATCCGCTTTTGTCAAAGAAGCAGTCTATGCTTTAGTCAGTTTGATAACACGATTTACTTCGTGATCTTGATTACGTTAAATAATGACTTAACTGCCTGTTCGTGTTTTTTTACGAAAGGGTTATTCAAATCCCAAACATAACCTGCAAGAACTGAACAAATCTGCTTTTTGATCTCAGCGTCCTGATTGGCTGCAAAGAAGATCTCGTGCAACTCTCCGGAATACCAGGTCGATACATAGGTCCTGAAGGTATTGATTCCCTGCATCATATAATCGGTATATTCGCTCTGCCAATCGAGGCTTTCATTTCTAAGGAATTTTCCGACCAGATGTCCGGCCTTATTCCCTGATTCCATGGCGAACGTCACACCTGATGAGAAAACGGGATCAAGGAATTCAGTGGCATTGCCAACCAGCACATAACCGTCACCATACAGTTGCTTGGTTGAAATCGAATATCCTTCAATGGTTCGTGGTTCAAATACCATCTCGGCATCTCCGAATCGATCTTTGGTGTTAGGGTCAGACATGATCAGGCTCAACATCGCTTCTTTAGAATCAGCCTGCAAATTTTCAAAGAACGAAGGGTCGCCTACAAATCCGACCGATGTGATGCCGTTTGAGAATGGTATGATCCAGATCCAGACTGTCTGTTGATGCACAACGATGGTGATGCGATTGCCATCTATACCCTCGGGTCGCTTCAGGTCGTGAAAATGAGTGAAGTGGGTTTTGCGTTTACCCAGAGAAGAAGGCTCATCCAGATTGAACATCCTCGGTATTACTCGTCCATAACCACTGGCATCGACAATAAACCTGGCGGCTATCTGAGTTTCTTTTCCTTCTTTATCGACCACCGTTGTCACAGAATCTGTGCCATTAAATTTGATATCAGTCACCCGTGTTTCATAATCGACTTGTACGCCCATAGACTGAACGGTATCGGCGAGTATCTGATCGAATTGCCCTCGTGGAACCTGCCAGGTCCATTTCCATCCTTCGCTGAATTGATCAGAGAAATTGAAATCGCAGATTTCATTGCCACGGATAAACTTGGCTCCGAATTTTTCCTGAAAACCCGCCGCTTTGACGGCCTCAAGAAATCCTGCTTCTTCGAGATGATCCATCACCCTTGGCAATAAGCTTTCGCCGATTACGAAACGGGGAAATTTTTCTTTCTCCACGATGCGGGTTTTAAACCCTTGTTTATTAAGCAGTGAAGCGGCAATACATCCGGCCGGACCTGCACCTATTACTAATACATCTGTTGTTTCCATATTGTTTAATTTAAATTGTTGTCTTCCTGATACCATTCGGCAAATGAGCCGGCGGTCTCCTGTAATTTGAGATGATGGATTGAAATACCTGCAGGCAACAGCACGGCAATGCGTTCCTGAAAATCGACCAGCAGGTTTTCGCAACTTGGTTGATATGGTACATAATTCAATCGCTCGAAGCTACGTTGCAAATCCGGTAAATCGGCATGTGGCGAATGTGCATTCAATACCAGCGAGTGGTCAAACTTGCTGATTACGTGTTCGGTCACCGACTTCTTGAATTCCGAAAAATCAATCACCATGCCATCCTTGGGATGATCGGCTTGGCTGAATATTTTCCCGATTAAGGTGACATTGAGTGTATAGGTATGCCCATGTATGTTTCTACATGGGCCGTCATACCCATACAAGGCATGTGCCATATCGAATGTAAATACTTTGGTGACCCGTATCGTATGTGCTTTGTTCAATGGTAATTGCTATTGATGAGTAAGTCGTTTATTAATTTGTTCAAATTATCATATATCGGAAGTCATTTCATCTTTGCTGAGTTCATCATCTCCACCCTGATAATATGCACTGGACAATTCTGCGCAGCCCTCATATTATCTTCAAGTTCATCATCACCGACTTTGGCAATATAGAACCCTCGTTTCTCGATGCCTCCAACCAGTGTGCATTTTCCATCTTTTCTTGACACTCTCCACCGGTAGTCGGCCGCTTCAACACACGCATTGCAACCGATACATTTAGCCCTTTGCTGGGTGATCTGTATCATTCGCCTTCAGGAATTAGTTTATACACTTTATCAGAAGGCCTTATTTTTTGCTTCAATGCCAGTGTAAAAGTATCACCCTTACTTGCCATAGCTGCTTGCTTGCCATCCACTCGTAGTCCATTGATGCGAAATTGCAGATAACCGGTTGTCGGACCTGAAATCATGATTTCATCACCTTCGGCAAGACTATGTGATTCACATAAGAATTCTCCTACTCCGGCCTGCTCGAAATATTTCAATCCTTTGCCGATATAGATCTTCTTTACAGTCGACTTCGATCCGTTTTCATTACACCATTCGCCCATTTGCCTGCCCAGATAATAGCCATCCCAGAACCCGCGGTTAAAGACAGTTTCCAGTTCAGACTTCCATTTTGCAATCTTCTCTTTCGAATAAGATCCATCGAGATAGGCATCAATCGCTTCGTTGTAACAGCGGGTTACAGTGTGGACATAATCGACCGATCGCCCCCTGCCTTCAAGCTTCAACACACTCACGCCGGCATCTAAAATCTGGTCAATAAAATCGATCGTGCAGAGATCTTTCGCAGACATGATGAATTCATTGTCAATTTCGAGTTCAATCCCATCTTGTTTATCAGTGACGACATAACTTCTCCGGCAATTTTGAATACAGGCGCCGCGGTTGGCTGATGCAAAATGCGAATGAAGACTGAGATAGCATTTTCCTGAAACGGCCATACACAAAGCTCCGTGTGCAAAAATTTCCACTTCGATCAGTCTGCCTGAAGGGCCTGTGATCTGGCGTCGTTTGATTTCCCTGGAGATATCAGCCACCTGTTTCAGACTCAATTCTCTGGCAAGAACGATGACATCGGCATAAGCCGCATAAAACTCAACGGTATCGATATTCGACACATTGGCTTGAGTGGAAATGTGGATTTCCATCCCGATCTTTTTTGCATAGTTCATGACGGCATGATCCGAGGCGATAATAGCATTAATGCCATTTTGCTTAGCTGCATCCACAATACTTCGCATCAGATTCATGTCATGATCGTAGAGGATTGTGTTTAAGGTGAGATAAGTTTTTACATCATGCTCCTTGCCGATTTCAGCGATCCGTTTCAGGTCGTCCAGCGTGAAATTAATGCTGGATCTTGCCCGCATGTTCAACTGTTCCACCCCAAAATATACCGAGTTGCATCCGGCGTTGATGGCAGCCATCAATGATTCGTAGGAACCTGCAGGTGACATTAATTCTATCGATCGTTTCAAGTCGTATTCGTTTTGTTTTGATATCCTTGTATTCTTTCCGAAGAAAAAAACCGGACATAGGCCCGGTACTTTTCTTTTTAAAGAGTTCCCCTTCGTGCCTGTTCGGCTTCTATGCTTTCAAACAGCGCCTGGAAATTTCCTTTGCCAAATGATTTGGCTCCCTTGCGTTGTATGATTTCAAAAAATAAGGTAGGTCGGTCTTCAACGGGCTTGGTAAATATTTGTAACAGATAACCTTCTTCGTCACGATCGACCATGATACCTAGTTTTTTTAGGGTGGCCATATCTTCTGCAATCACACCAACGCGATCACCCACTGTGTCGTAATACGTGCCTGGCACATGCAGGAACTCAACGCCGCGTGCTCTCATCTCTGAAATCGTGAAGACAATATCATCGGTCGCAACGGCAATGTGCTGACAACCCGGACCACCATAGAAATCAAGATATTCTTCCACCTGAGATTTTTTCAAACCCATGGCCGGTTCATTGATCGGAAATTTGATACGTCCGTTTCCGTTGGTCATCACCTTGCTCATTAAGGCAGTATACTGTGTGGAAATATCTTTATCATCGAAGGTCACCAGATTGGCAAAGCCCATGACATTGGCATAAAAATTAGCCCATTTATTCATAGCACCCAGTTCGACATTGCCTACCATGTGGTCAACATATTTCAGACCGGTCGATTTCGGATTGTACTCTGATTCCCATTTTTCAAAACCCGGTAAGAAAATGCCTTTGTAATTTTTTCTCTCGATGAACATATGAATGGTATCACCGTAGGTTTTGATACCGGCTTTAACCACTTCGCCCTGGTCATCTGAAAAAACAGTTGGTTCCATCACCGATTCGGCACCGCGGCTGGTGGTTTCATGATAGGCTTTGCGTGCATCATCGACCCATAAGGCAATCACTTTGACACCATCGCCATGGCGACGAATATGATCTGAAATGTCACTGTCAGGATTGAACGGAGTAGTCAATACCAATCGAATCTTATCCTGCACTACCACGTAAGAGCAATACTCTTTATTACCGGTTTCCAATCCGCAATAAGCCAATGACTGAAAACCCAAGGCAGTTTTATAGAAATGAGCAGCCTGCTTTGCATTACCTACATAGAGTTCCACATAGTCGGTCCCATTTATTGGCAGGAAATCTTGCGCATCAGCAAAGATTTTTTCGATGCCATAATTGTAATTTTCAACCTGAGTTAAATTAGCTGTTGACATTGTTTTAGTTTTTATGAGTTCCTAAATAATCGGCGATATCTTCGGCTGTCGTCTTCAATCCGCTCTTGCTGCTGTTCCAGTTGGCCGGACAAACCTCGCCATTTTCTTCATGAAAGTTCAACGCATCCACCATACGCAAGGCTTCATCCACACTACGCCCTAAAGGCAGATCGTTGATGACCTGATGACGAACGACGCCTTGCTTGTCTATCAAGAACAATCCACGGTAAGCGACCGGATTTCCTTCGAAGGATACGTTCTCATTCTCAATGCTATAGTTTCCAGCCAGTACACCATAGTTGATGGCAATCGTTTTTGAAAGGTCAGCTACCATCGGATAGGTCACGCCTTTGATACCGCCCTGATTTCGTTCTGTTCGCAACCAGGCCCAATGTGAATATTTCGAATCGATGGAGCAAGCCACCACGGCCGTATCTCTTTTTTCAAATTCAGCTAGTTTTTCCTGAAATGCGACCAATTCTGTCGGACAGACAAAAGTGAAGTCCAAGGGATAAAAAAAGAACACGACATTCTTCTTTCCAATGAATTGATCTAATGAATAATTTTCTACAAATTCGCCTCCGTTGATGACGGCATCCTCACTAAATACAGGGGCTTTTTTACCGACTAATACGTTCATCTTTTTTGATTTTATGCTTGTTTATGTTGATATTAATTTGCTGAGGCTTCCAGCTCCTCAAGCCATGATTTGTAATAATCTTTCACATCGATTTTCAGTGCCTCTTCTGTAATCATCACCGGCATGAACGGATCGATCATCACAGCCAGTTCGTGTGTTTCTTTTTTGCCGATGCTGCGCTCGATGGCACCCGGATGAGGCCCGTGCGGGATGCCGCCAGGATGTAAGGTGATTTGTCCGCGCTCGATATTATTGCGGCTCATGAAATCGCCATCGACATAATAAAGCAGTTCGTCACTATCGATATTGCTATGATGGTAAGGAGCCGGAATCGCGTCGGGATGATAATCATACAGACGTGGTACAAACGAACAAATGACAAAGTTCTTGCTTTCGAAGGTCTGATGAATTGGTGGCGGCATATGGATACGGCCTGTGAGCGGTTCAAAATTGAAGATGGAAAATGTATATGGGTAATGATGACCATCCCAACCGGCCACATCGAACGGATGATTGGCATAGACATAGGGGAACATCATTCCTTTCTTTTTGATGAAGATATCAAACTCACCTTGTTCATCATATGTTTTTAAATTTTGCGGGCGTTTGATATCGCGCTCACAGAAAGGTGAATGTTCGAGCAGCTGACCGAATTCATTTCGATAACGTCTCGGTGTGAAAATCGGATCGGTTGATTCAACGTATAATAACCGATTTTCTTTCGTATTGAAATGTATCTGATAGACTGTCCCTCTCGGTATCACGATATAATCACCGTATTTGAATTTCAATTCACCAAACATGGTAAACAACATGCCGCTTCCTTCATGCACGAAAATCATTTCATCGGCATCGGCATTCTTGTAAAAATAATCAGTCGATTCCATCGGAGCAGCGAGGCCAATTTGCATAGCCGAATTGACAAATAATGTCTTGCGGCTTTTCATGTAGTCCTTTTCAGGTTTCAATTCAAAACCTTTAAAACTCATGGCATCGAGACTGTTTTCAATGGCCACTTTCGGAGCTACTGAATAAGCTTTATCCTTTTGCTTCACGCGTGTTGGCGGATAAAGATGATACACCAATGAGGACATTCCGGCGAAGCCTTGTGTCCCTACCAGTTCTTCCTGGTATAGATTGCCGTTAGGCTGACGGCTTACGATATGTCTTTTTTCCGGGATGATTCCCAGCGTATGATAAATGGGCATAGTCAGTTAATTGAAATTGTTGTTGTTTGTTTGAATCGTTTTATTTTATCGGTTGAATAGTAAGTCGGGTTATGTTTTTTACAAATGAATATTCTTCTTGCTTGCTGTCTTTTTTGGAATCAATGACATTTGAAATAATCAAACGGTTCCTTGCAATCCTCACATTTGTAAAGGGCTTTACAGGCGGTAGACCCGAATTGCGAGATCATAGTTGTGTGTGTTGAGTTGCAACGTGGGCAACTGACTATCACGCTTTTAGGATTTAGCCAATTGGTACACGATGAATGAATGGGTGCGGCGATACCGAAATTCTTAAGCTTCTCTTTCGTTCCATCATTCATCCAGTCGGTCGTCCACGCAGGCGAATACGATGTGGTGACCTTTACGTTCTGTACCCCGTTTTGTATCAGCAGTTCCACGATATCATGTTCGATAATACCCATGGCAGGGCAACCGGTGTAAGTAGGGGTGATAATCACTTCACACAAATCATCCATCAGAATCACATCACGCAGCATGCCCATTTCCTGTATGGTGACCACTGGAATTTCAGGGTCGACAATACCGGCAAGAATAAAAAGGATATCCTCTTTGGAATATGGAGCGGTGTTTACCATGTTGCGTCGGGGTAAGCTCGTTGTAAATATTGGACTTCAGAAAGGAGGTGACCGAGATATTCGGTATGAATACCTTTACGGCTACCTGTCTGCATATATGTATCTGCTGGAAGGACTATCGTTGAATCGGCAAGAATGGATCCTACAAGATTCAACCAGTCTGGTCTCAGGGACATGAGATCAATAGCTGTTCCATCCTGCATCAGCAGTTGGTCGATTTCATCCATTTCAAATAATTCACCTGTGTACATCCATAACTCCCTGAACGCTTGTTGTAATTTTTTATGACTCACCGGCGTGCCTTTGCCAAGACGGTAGCACCAGTCCTGCGCATGTACAAGATGATAACGGACTTCTTTCAATGCCTTGGCAGAAATGCCGGCAATAGTTTCATCAGATGACTTGCTCAGTTCACTGAACTGATAGAATTCAAATGCTGAAATGAGCAACTGTTTGGCTATCGTGTATGCAAAATCGCCGATTGGCAATTCTGTAATCAGGTTATTATAAAACTCACGTTCGCCACGTTTGTATGCGAGATCGTCTTCTGTCTTTCCCTGACCTTCAATATGAGCGGCATATTTTAAAAAGGCCTGTGCGCGTCCGATTTGATCGAGTGCCAAATTGGTCAGAGCCAAATCTTCTTCCAATATCGGTCCGCGGCTGCACCATTCAGAAAGACGGTGACCCTGAATCAAAGCGTTGTCTCCCAATCGAAGGGTATAGGTATAAAGTGCTTCTTGTTTTGTCATGATACGGTAGGTTTAAATTTGTTTAGCGCCTTCGGGCATTACATAAAATGTCGGATGACGATAGATCTTATCGTTCGATGGATCGAAAAGCATGTCGGCATCTTCCGAGTTTGATGCGGTCACATATTTTGAAGGCACCACCCAGATGCTGCTGCCTTCATTACGACGTGTATAGATATCGCGTGCATTCTGTAACGCCATCTGTTTGTCTGACGCATGCACACTTCCGGCATGGGTATGATGGTTGCCTGATTTGCTTTGAATGAATACTTCCCAAAGGTCTAATTGTGTATCTGTTGCCATAATAAAATTTTTATTTAAATTCTTGAAGTTGATTTTTATAGGCTTCTGCGGCTTCACGTACCCAGGCACCTTCATTATGATAGTTGATATGATGATCTATTCGTTGCTTGTTACAAGGGCCATTGCCGTTGATGACACGTTTGAATTCCTCCCAATTGATTTCGCCGTGATCATAACATTGCCTTTCTTCATTCCAAGCCAGATCGGCATCAGGAATGCTAAGACCGATGACTTCTGCTTGTTGAACTGTCTTGTCGATAAACTTCTGACGAAGTTCGTCATTACTCTTGCGTTTAATTTTCCATGTGAAGGCGTCTCCTGAACGAGGTGAGTCGCTGTCATGCGGGCCGAACATCATCAATGAAGGCCACCACCACCTGTTCATGGCATCTTGCGCCATTTGTCGCTGGTCGGGTGTGCCGCTCATCATGTTGGCCATGATTTCATATCCCTGACGTTGATGGAAACTCTCTTCCTTACAGATACGGAACATCGCCCGTGCATATGGGCCATATGATGTGCGTTGCAATGAAACCTGATTGACAATGGCGGCTCCGTCAACCAACCAGCCTATGGCACCGATATCGGCCCAGGTAAGAACAGGGTAATTGAAGATATTGGAATATTTCGCTTTCCCGCTTTGCAGTTGCTCGACCATTTCTTCGCGTGAAATGCCAAGTGTTTCAGCGGCACTATAAAGGTAAAGACCATGACCACCTTCATCCTGAATTTTGGCTAGCAGGATTTGCTTGGCTCTTAAACTAGGTGCTCGGGTGATCCAATTCCCTTCAGGTTGCATGCCAATCACTTCAGAGTGGGCATGTTGTGATATCTGACGAATCAGATGCGTCCGATATTTTTCAGGCATACTGTCCTTAGGCTCAATGTTCAAATCAGCATCAATCTTCTCCATGAAGGACGTATTGAGAGTTGTAGAATCCATTTTCTGTTTGTTTTAGCATAGCGAAAGTAAAATCTTAGGCAACTCAAAAATGTGACGGACATCACAAAACAGATATCGTCTACGTGGCATGGTCTGATGCTTACCTAAAGGAGTTGGATCGGAGGGTGCGGATTTCTTCGGAAACTCTTACGGCCACACAATCTACGTGTGATAACGACGGTTGCAGTCTCAGTCTGGTTCAAACAAAAAACACCGGCATATGATAAAAATCATGTCACAAAAATGAATCTTAACCTATTAAGAAGAAGACCCCGCAATTTCGGTCAGCCTTTGCTCGTCGATGATTTTAATTTTCTTACCGACAAGTGCTATTAATTTTTGTTCCTGAAGATCGTACAATAAGCGTGTAGCCGATTCGCGGGTTGTGCCGGCAAGATTAGCAAGTTCCTCTCGTTTGATGGTCATATTGATAGTTGCTCCGTCAAGCTCGACACCATAATTTTTTTTCAGAATCAGCAGGCATTGGGCAATACGGTCGCGTACCGGCCGTTGTGCGGTATGCGTGATCTTCCGCTCAGCCTCCTTCAATTCATTCGAAAGTAAGTGTGCTATCTTCATAGCTAGTTTTGAATTGGTTTCGGCCATGGAGTAAAAAGGTGCTTTGGGAATGAAGCATACATGTGAATCCTCCATCGCCACAGCGGTGCCTGAGTATGTGTCTTCGCTTAGAATAGCACGATGTCCCATCACATTGCCATCATGAATCAGATGAACAATCTGTTCTTTGCCATCGATACCGGTTTGAGTGATTTTGATTTTTCCCGACTGCACACAATACAAACCGCGAGGATAGGCCCCTTCGTGAAACAGGATTTCGCCTTTTTTATAGAACTGGCAATGTTTGATGTGATCCAGTTTGCTAATCTCTTCCTGATTTAATTCATTGAAGATAGACTCCATCCTGGATTTACAGATGCTACATCCTATATGTTCTTCTCGTTTCATTTGCTGGCTTACTTCTCAAATGTAATACATAAAATAGATAGTTAGTTCATGTAGTTATAGCTTGTGACAGATAAGAATGAGCCGTCTTCCTCTTATCTTGCAGGCTGAAAATTATTCAACGCATGTTAGAAAGTATAAAACATCCCTGGCCCTGGTACATAGCCGGTCCCCTCATTGGATTGATGGTGCCATTATTATTGATCATCGGAAACAAATCATTCGGTATCAGTTCATCATTACAGCATCTTTGTGCCATTTGTGTCCCGGCGAATATTCCATTATTTTCGTATGACTGGAAGAAAGAAATCTGGAACCTGGTTTTTGTGGCCGGGATATTGCTTGGCGGTACGATATCTATTCAATTTCTGGCTGATCCTCATCCTATCATAATTCATCAGGCGTTGCGTACGGAGTTATCGCATTACGGAGTCACTGAAATTTCAGGACTGCTCCCGAATCAATTATTTTCATGGAGCGCTTTACTGACGCTGAAAGGAATCATCATGATGGTGTTCGGTGGGTTTATGATAGGCTTCGGCACACGGTATGCAGGCGGTTGCACCAGTGGTCATTCTATCATGGGGTTATCAACCTTGCAATGGTCATCGCTGTTGGCAACCTGTTGTTTCATGGTGGGCGGTTTCATCATGGCGAACCTGATTTTACCTTTCATACTTTCACTTTAATCAAACACTCATGCAGACTAAAGAGACTCACACCGATTTTAAAGTCCGTTCATTAGACACCATAGGCACCAATGAAAGTGTCTTGAAACACAAATGGTATCACAATCTTAAATACCTGATGGCGGGTATCTTATTCGGTATCCTCTTGGTGAAATCAGAAATTGTCAGTTGGTATCGTATACAGGAAATGTTCCGTCTGCAATCCTTTCATATGTATGGCGTCATCGGCAGCGCAGTGATGGTGGGTATCGTTTCGGTTTGGATGATCAAGAAATTCAAGATTAAAACCATTTACGGTGAGCCGATTGCGTTTCATCCTAAACCATTCAGTCAGGGGCAGATCTATGGCGGTTTATTATTCGGATTCGGCTGGGCGATCACAGGAGCTTGTCCTGGACCATTATTTGCGCAGATCGGCATGGGAGCTACTGTCATCGTCGTGACTTTCCTGAGTGCCATGGCAGGGACTTGGGTGTATGGTTTGCTGAGAGAAAAACTTCCTCATTAATGATATCGTAATCGTACAACGAAGTTTGCGTGAGTGATAGTAGCGGAAAGCCCGGACCACGAGCTTTGGCGTGGGAGGACTTGCAGCGGATAGCACGACCACGCCGTTCGCAATTTCGAACCTTGGCACGAAGGTATTGAGGCGTGGGCACGCCCAAAACGGATTATGAACGTCTCAGTTCGATGGTTTCGCTAATCTTGCATTATTTTTACCCGTAATAAAAACGAGGAATGAAGAACTATATCATACGGAATGTGCAGGTGATCAATGAAGGCGCGATTGAGCGCAAGGATGTGTACATGAAAAATAATCGCTTTGAACGGATTGAAGGGAATATCTCATTAAAAGAAAGGGCCGATGAAATCGATGGCGAAAATCTTTATTTGTTGCCCGGACTCATTGATGATCAGGTGCATTTCAGGGAACCGGGATTGACACACAAAGCCACGATAGAAACAGAAGCCCGCGCTGCGGTAGCTGGTGGTGTGACCAGCTTTATGGAAATGCCGAATGTGATTCCGCCGACCCTGAATCTGGAACGACTGGAAGAGAAATTTCAGATTGCGAAACATAGCTCAATTGCCAACCATTCTTTTTTTCTGGGTGTGTCGAATGATAATGCGATCGATGCGTTGAAGATAAACAAACACAAGAACGAGATTTGCGGACTGAAGATTTTCATGGGTTCGAGCACCGGCAATATGCTGGTCGACAATATTGTGACACTTGAAACTATATTTACTGAAAGCGAGGTGCTCATTGCGACGCATTGTGAAAAAGAAAGTATCATCAGGGAAAATCTTGAGCGGCTGAAAGCGGATGGTGTCGATATCAATCATGCACGTTTTCATCCGATCATTCGTAATGTGGAAGCCTGTTATGAATCATCCATCGGGGCCATCCAGCTGGCTAAGAAACATGCCACTCGTTTGCATATTCTGCATATCAGTACCGAAAAGGAATTGCAATTGTTCACCAATATGTTTCCATTGAAAGATAAGCGCATTACCGCTGAAGTGTGTGTGCATCATCTTTATTTTACCGCCGATGATTATGAACAATACGGGAATCTTATCAAATGCAATCCTGCCATCAAAGCAAAAGAAAATAAGGAGGCGCTTTGGAAGGCCTTGCTTGATGACCGACTGGATATCATTGCCACCGATCATGCTCCTCATACCTGGGAGGAAAAACAAAAACCATATCTCGAAGCGCCGGCCGGTGTGCCGTTGGTGCAGCATAGCTTGTTGATGTTGCTCGACGCGTATAAAGAAGGTAGAATCAGTCTTGAGAAACTTGTTGAAAAGGCTTGTCACGCTCCGGCGCTCTGTTTTGATGTTAAGGAAAGAGGCTTTATCCGCGAAGGATATTTCGCTGATTGTGTCTTAGTGGATTTGACTAAGACGAGCAGCGTTTCGAAGGAGAATATCTTGTATAAATGCGGATGGAGTCCGTTTGAAGGGCATACATTTTCGTCATCGATCGAAAAGACGTTTGTCAATGGCAATCTGCTGTTTGATCAGGGGAGACAAGTTGATGATGTGAATGGAATGCGATTGTCGTTTGATAGGAAATAAGGAATTTCCCAAATTATTCCATGCCTTGATTCTTCGAGAACAAGCCATGAGAAAATTTAGTGGTATGTGATTGTTTATCGGTAAACGCTTATATTTACAGTCCAAATCACATAAATAAACTACTACTATTATGATGGTTAAATTGTTTGCCAGCGCCGTTTATGGCGTTGAAGCTATTACTATCACCACCGAAGTGGATGTACTTGAAGGACTTAAATTTTTTGTTGTCGGACTGCCCGACAATGCGGTCAAGGAAAGTCAGCACAGAGTGGAGAGTGCCATAAAAAATAATCATTATCGGTTCCCTCGGATCAAAGTGGTGATCAACTTATCACCGGCCGATATCAGAAAGTCGGGCAGCGCCTTCGATCTGCCGATCGCCATCGGGATATTGGCCGCTACCGAACAAGTCAGACAGGATGATCTGGCTAAATATATCATCATGGGTGAGCTGTCGTTGGATGGGTCTATACTTCCTATCAAAGGGGCCTTGCCTATTGCCATACAAGCCCGCAAGGAAGGATTCGAAGGACTTTTTGTTCCGTTGCAAAACGCCCGTGAGGCAGGGATGGTCAATAATCTGAAGGTCTATGGCATTTCCCATATCACTGAACTGATCGATTTCCTGAATGGTGTGAAGGAGCTGAAGCCGGTCGAGGTCAATACGCGTGATGAATTCTTTCATTCGCAATACGATTTTGATATCGACTTCTGTGATGTGAAGGGACAAGAGAATATCAAAAGGGCTTTGGAAATTTCGGCGGCCGGTGGACATAATGTGATCCTGATCGGACCGCCAGGAGCCGGAAAGACTATGTTGGCGAAGAGATTGCCATCTATCCTTCCGCCTCTTTCGTTACAGGAAGCATTAGAGACAACCAAGATTCATTCGGTGGCCGGCAAGCTTCCGGAAAATGCGACCTTGGTTTCGAAACGGCCGTTTCGTTCGCCTCACCACACGGTCAGCGATGTAGCCTTGGTCGGTGGTGGAGGAACCCCTCAACCGGGTGAAATTTCATTAGCTCATAACGGCGTGCTTTTTTTAGATGAATTACCAGAGTTCAAGAGGACGGTGTTGGAAGTGATGCGACAACCGATGGAGGAACGAAAAGTTTCCATTTCAAGGGCAAAAATGTCGATCGATTTTCCGGCAAGTTTTATGTTGGTCGCTTCGATGAACCCTTGCCCATGCGGCTATTTCAATCATCCTGAAAAAGAGTGTAGTTGTCCGCCGGGTGCCGTGCAAAAATACCTGAACAGGATTTCGGGTCCATTGCTCGATCGGATTGATTTACATGTGGAAGTGACACCGGTTCCCTTTTCGGAATTGTCATCCATGAATCCAAGGCAACAGGAAAAAAGTGAACAAATAAGGGAACGTGTTATCAAAGCCAGAGAGATACAAGCCGAGCGATACAAGGAGAATGAAGGTGTATATGCGAATGCCCAGATCAGCAGCAAACAATTGCAAGAGATTTGTGTCATCAATCAAGCGGGGAGTAATCTGCTGAAGACCGCGATGGAGCGATTGAATCTGTCGGCACGTGCGTATGACAGAATCTTGAAGGTATCACGAACGATAGCCGATCTGGCGGGTTCGCCTGAAATAAAAACTGAGCATTTGGCAGAAGCAATACAATACCGCAGTCTGGACCGTGAGAGTTGGGGGTCATGAATCTGACAAGTCCTTATTTCCTTAATACGGCGTAACCGATACTGCATTCCAGACAATTTTTTGCATCGCAATATTTCTTCTTTAATTGAAGCAGCCCTTGTGTATCCGCCGCGTTATCCGTCTTGATGCCTATCTCTTTCCATGTGCTGATAATTGAGTTTTTCTCAGCGGGAAGTTCTTCAAGCAGCCGAATCGATTTTTCGCAATAGGCTTCTTTTCCCTGAAGCTTTCCGTAGATAAATAACATCGGGACTATGACATTGATGATCAATGTATGGACAAATGTTTTTCCTAGTGACTTATTTCGTTCGATTGATTTTTCCAGAAAATTGTAATGCACCAACCAATAATCTGAGACATTTATTTTGAATAATTGCTCAATTTCTTTGATCGTTTCAGCACTAAGTACCTTGGAAAATAAGTGATTGGAATCAACAATCAATCGGGCGAATTGAGCGATGCGAAGTGTAGGGAAATTAGCCGGTCTCAAGCGCAGGAATTTCCATTGATGTTTTTCCATCGGATGAAGCGTGTGAAGTTTTTTCAGGTATTCATATTCGCTCTGCAACAACATCGGATACGTTTCGTCAAAATAATCAAACAGAAATCCGGCCTGCCCGAAAAGCAATGCTTCAACCTGAAGCAGATTGTTCTTGTGCTTTCCAAGTAATTGAAGTGGGGTTTGTATGGCTAGTTGTTCAAAGGCGTCCTGATTGATATGAAGCCCGAATCCGCGTGCCAGTTGCACATAAAATACTTCTTGCCAATTGTTTTTGTACCTCTTCAACAGAGTCTGAATAGCTAGCGTTTTTTCTTCAAGACGTTCCATCAATGTTCGTGTGATTTGTTGATGAAGTGTCAACTCATTAACCTGACTTATCAATTCTTCGCAAGGAATAAATGTTTTTGAATGCATAAGGTTTTCAAAATTCAGTAACAGGGTTTTATCGATATGGCGTTTCAGTTCGAGGGTTGGGAACGTGGTGTCATTCATGGTTTCTATCTCTGAATCGTGTTCGTACACGACATGCATTATCAGTTTTGAATAGGCAGGATTTTCCTGATGCTCATGCTTGTTCCAGTCGCTGCTTTTTAAATGCAGTTCTATATTTCCGGCCCAGAGGGTATGTCCGATTTTCAGTCGGGCTTCAAGGAAATCCGGACCTGCATTGACATTCAATTGTCCGGGATGTAGGATGATGACCTCATCGCCTTCGATGGTCTTTAAAACGGGGAGGCTTGCATACAAGCGATGCTTCCAAATAAATTGCAATAAATTTTCTGACATGACACGATGGTTTATTATACCGATGTGGCATTTGCATTAGTGCAGATCTAGTGGGGTATCGAAAAGGCTAATCAGATACTTAATCGGAACTGTTCAAAATCTTTTTGAAATGTTGCCTTTGGGTTGATTGGAATTAAAAGTACTAAAAAATGACAGAAGAGGAATGTTGACAAGGTTATTTTTCATTCGCCAGAAACATATTCTGCAGAAATTACACGAATAACCTTTTAATCACAGCTTCGCTCCGTAATTCCCTGAGTGCATCGCTGGCTATCCATTTGGCGGAAGCAGATTCCTGTTTGGAAATACGTTCTGCACATTCGATGGCGATGGGGTGAAGATGTTTATTTCGCTTTCCGATTTGTCGCAGACACCAGTTAGTGGCTTTCTTCACAAAGTTTCGCCGGTCCCAGGCTTCCTCTTCGATTCGTTGAAGAAATTCCAGACATCTGGTATCTTCTGCTTTCTTATGATGGACTGCATATTGTACCATAAGTACGAAACCGGTTCGCTTGACAAACTCAGATTTCGCATGCGAATAATCGAAGGCCTTCTCGAGAAAAAAATCTGTTTTCTGAAAGAGATTACTGCATACCTGATCGCACAGATCCCAGCTGTAAAAATCACGGGTCCATTGATCCATTTGCTTTTTTGTCACTTCTTTCGGATTGTCAACCATGGAGGCCAATATACGGGTTTCATGAATTTCGGTATCCCATAACTGTTGAGCCAACAGATGTCTTTCTTCTAATGGAATCTTCTTCCTGGCGGCTGATGCAATGGACCGTATGTGCGGTAATGAAACCCCTATGGCCTTATCGGTTCCGATGGCATAGCGTTTCATGCCTTCTAATCGTGAAGGGTCTGAAACGGATTTTAATTCATCTAAAATAAAGGTAAGCGTACTCATGTTTGATACTTAAAGGTAGGTAGCCATTTCGCTTTGCAATTTCAATGCTTGCTCTCGGGCTTTTTCGGCAAAGAAAGTATCGTCGCCTGCATAAATTACCTGACGTGATACATTGACCAATATGCCGATATCATCGTTCATGCCATATTTACTCACTTCCTGCAAACTGCCTCCTTGTGTGCCTACCCCAGGTATCAGCAGGAAATGATCCGGTACGATTTGTCGTATCTGCGCCAGTTGTTCCGCTTTAGTGGCACCTACCACAAACATTAGATTATTGGGGCTTCCCCATTCACTGACTTTTCGTAACACCGTTTCAAACAATTTCTCTGAACCCACGTTCAGCGTCTGAAAATCAAAAGCGCCTTCATTCGACGTCAGTCCGAGGACTATCGTCCATTTATCTTCAAACTCAAGAAAGGGTTTTACACTGTCTTTGCCCATATAAGGTGCCACCGTGATACTGTCAAAAGGTAGCGTTTTGAAAAAGGCATTGGCATATTGCGTGCTGGTATTTCCAATATCACCCCGCTTCGCATCTGCAATGGTGAACAGGCCGTCGGGAATATAATGTAATGTTTTTTCCATGCTATGCCAGCCTTTCACGCCATGTGCTTCATAAAAAGCGGTGTTGATTTTATAGCTCACGCATAAATCGCTTGTGGCATCTATGATTTGCTTATTGAATTCGAAGACAGGGTCTTCCAATTCTAAAAGATGTTGGGGGATCTTTGATATATCCGTATCCAAGCCTACGCATAGATAGGATTTTTTAGATCTGATTTGCTGTACAAGTTCGTTTCTGTTCATGAAGATGTGCACGGTGGTAGTTAGATGATTATGTCTGCCCGTGCGGGCAAAGATAATTTGTACTGATGATATTACAGGTTTCAGCTATGCCTATGAAATTAAATTTTATTACCTACCTTTATTCTCAATTTTTCGCTCCCACCTTATGGCACAGACCTCTACTCAGTCTTCGTTAAAACCTGATATCAATGCTTCCAACGGCCACCATCAATATGTTAATGGCTCAATAGCAGTCAAGATAGCCTATATCGATGATCAGCCCTTTGAAATGAAGGACGGCGAAACCATCCTCTCCTTTGTGCGACGAAACAAAGACAAGAAACTGATTCCTACTTTGTGTGATGCGCCCAATCTGGAACCTTTCGGAAGTTGTCGGGTGTGCAGTGTGGATGTAGCGCTGGTTGAAAACGGTCCGGTGAAGACCCAGGCTTCCTGTCACACACCTGTAATGGCAAATTCATATATCTATACCAGCAGTGAGCGGGTACAACGACTTCGACGAAATATTATCGAGCTTGTACTTACTGATCATCCGTTGGATTGTCTCACCTGTGAAGTGAATAATAATTGTGAACTGCAGGAAGTAGCTGCCCGAGTCGGCGTACGTGATGTGCGTTATCCTGAAGGGAAAAATCATCTCGATCGAACCAAAGATCTGAGTCATCCATACATGACCAGCGACCTGAGTAAATGTATCAATTGTTTCCGTTGTGTGCGAGCTTGTGATGAGATACAGGGACAATTTGTGTTGAGTATGGCCGGTCGGGGTTTCGATAGTCATATCATCAAAAGCTCCGATCAGACATTTTTTGAAAGCGATTGTGTGAGCTGCGGAGCCTGTGCGCAAGCTTGCCCTACAAGTGCTATCAGTGATGTATTCGAAAGCAAGAGCATAGTAGCCAAAGAAAAAACACGTACCATTTGTACCTATTGCGGAGTCGGTTGTAATTTGGAAGTAGCCACTGTCAATGGTGTCATCAAAAGTATACAAGCGCCGTATGATGCGGAAGTGAATGCGGGACATACTTGTCTGAAAGGACGTTACGCCTTCTCGTTTTATAATCACGCAGACCGCCTTCGGACGCCGCTCATTAAAAAAGAAGGTGTGTTTGTTGAAGCCAGCTGGGATGAAGCCATGAATTTTATTGCCGGAAAACTTACCGATATCAAATCGAAACATGGTGCCGACGCCATCGCCGGTATTTCATCGGCACGATGCACGAACGAGGAGAATTATATCATGCAGAAATTCATACGCACT
>CAIQUX010000131.1 GCA_903875055.1 uncultured Bacteroidota bacterium | reverse complement strand
GATATACTCATTGTATCCTGAACCGACTGATCCATTAGCTGAAAGATGAGGTTTAAATCCGGCTTTCGCTTTCGCAATCTCCAATTGGCTGATCTCCAATCGCAGTTGTCCGTTTTTTATTTCAGGGAAATGCTCGAGAGCATATTGTCTGGCCTCGGGTAATGATGTGATTTCCTTGATCACCTCGACTGAATCAGGTGTGGCAATATCGAATAAGGTATCGGAGGGCAGTTGGAGAAGTTGCTTTAATGTCAATATATTCAATTGAAGACTGTTCTGCGTCTGAATCAAAAGATACTTATCGCTGGCTAGTTGCGCTTTCAACTGATATAAATCTTTTTTAGCAATACTGCCTGCATCATAAAATTGTTCGCCTTGTGTCTGTAATGTCTGCGAAGTATGCACTAGGTCAGTGATATATGTCAGGTTTTCTTTTGTCAGCAGGATGCTAAGAAAGGCCTGAGTGATCATTAGAGACATCGTGTTCAACGATTCACGAACAGAGAGGTCCGCTGTTTCAATTAAAAGATTTTTTTGCCTGATGGTATTCCGGATATAATGGTCATTCCATAAAACAAGCGATGAACTAAATCCATAGTCACTATTGAATGCCAGTTGATTACTTAGATGACCACCAGTATTTTCATAATTCTGATCGGCCAATGCATTTGTCAAGGAAGCCGATACGAATGGAATTCTGTTACCTTTGGCAGTCTTGAAATCTTGTTCAGAAGACTCCTTGTTCAGACGAAGGGAGTTAATCTGAATATTATGTTCTTTGGCATATTGAAAGCATTCCTGTATCGTCCATTTTCGGATAGAGTCTTTGCTCTGCGCATTACAAAACAACACAACGCTTACATGGAAAAAAAGCAAAACAAAAAACGACATTCGTTTCATAAAACCTTATATTTTATTGATCTTACTACACTTGGTCTGATTAACTTAAGAACGATTAGGCAAAGGTAGTTCGTTTTGAAATCGGGTCGATATAAAAGGGATGGAATTGTATTCTTTGCCACATGCTCTGTTTATTCTCCCTGATTTTCTTCAAGGTTATTATGTTCATCACCACCCAAGCTATAGTAGTTGTTCTCTTCATCTTCACTCCCAATTTGTTCTTGTTCATCATCAAGTTCTGAACCGGGAACATCCTCATCACTGGCAACGGTATCAGGAATATTATTAGATAACATAGTCAATGATTGATATTCATTGTTCATATCAGACACATTTTCCACTTTTTGATAAATATCTTCATTATCAGGATGGTGGGGATAACCGGGTAAGTTATTTTTGTTTTTGTTTGTTTCTTTATCTGTATGCATCTTATTTGTTTGTAAGTGAATCGAATATTCCAGGTTACAAAGGACATTCATTTACTGAACCTGTTGATGGATGCCTTTGACTGGAACAGAATGAAATTGATTGATAAAGACTGTTTTTCAACGGTTCTCTTCTCATCTATTTTCATGCCTGAATGTGTATTGGTTATTTATTATGTGTGTCTTCTTTGGGATTTTCTTGTCTCGGGTTCTCCTTTTGTGACGCACTTTCTTCTCGGGGTGCAGATCTTGTGTCTTGAGATTTTACAGGAGGCGCCTCTTTTCGGGCACTGTTTCCTTGATTTCTGGCTGGTCTTTCATTTTGTTGAGGAGCCTGTGGACGTTGAATTGGAGTTTGCTGCTGTTTCTCTTGTCGATCAGGGCGTTGAGCAGGTGCTGGTTGTGGACGGTCCTGTCGTTGTTGTTGCGGCGCTTGTTGTGGACGAACATTAGCTGGTTGTGTACGTTGCGGTGGATCCTGACGCTGTGGTTGTGGCACTTGTTGTGGACGAATATTCGCAGGTTGGGCTCGTTGCGGCGCTGCTTGTTTACTTCGTTGCTGTTGATCAAGATTTTGCTGTTGATTCTTCCCTTGATTCAATTTCTCTTGATTTTTTCTATCTTGAATTAGTCTGTCCTGCATCTTCGAACGGTCTTCATTATTCAGCGGTCGGGTTTCCAATTGGGTATTGCCACGTGAGCCTTGTTTTTCACTCATTTGTTTGCCTTGAACACGTCCGTCTTTCATATTCATTACCTTGGCAGGCATTGCTTTACCACCGCCATCCATGTTGGCCCTGACCTGTGGTCTGTACAATTGTAATTGTTGTTTATTTATTCGCTGACCAGGTTTATTGCTTTCAGCTATCGTCATAGGTTTGAACAACCTGCCTGCATGGCGTTCAACTTCATTTCGTTCAGGTCCGGCATTATAAGACACATTACGTTGTCGATCGGTGCGTGAATTATTGATGACGACTGAGCTGTTGATGATGGTCGTGTAGTTATTCGTGTTGACATAATAGTTGCTGATGTTGGTTCTTCCGAAATCCCTGTCACGTACAAATCGCCAATGGTTATACGGAACATCATATCCGCTACCATAGGCAACGCTAATGCTTATTCCAGGCCCTATCGGTGCCCAGCCATAATATCCTTCAGAACGTCGCCATGTTACCCAACCTGGGCCCCATTCATTGCCGGGAACCCACATGGGTCCATAGAAATCATCATAAAACCAACGCCCATAGTGGAATGGTGCCCATCCCCATGAATAATTCGAAACCCAAGTCCAGCCTTCATCTGTAAATACCCAATAACCATTGGAACCATAAGGCGTGAAACCGCGTGCTACTCGCGGCATCCATACATATCCATATTCAGGATGATCGATCCATGTACCATAGGGACTCAATTCATTATAAAAAACCTGAAAATCTATCGATGCGCCTTGAGCGTTCGACCGCTTTGGCAGCAGGTTGGCTGCCATAAAGAAAATGGAAAGCACGATGATCAATTTTAGTTTAGTTCTCATTTTTAGCGATTCCGCAACTGGCGGTACAGTTTAATGTAAATGTTATTGTTTACAAAGGTCGGTTTGTATGACGTCTAAGTCCTTATATGAATGGAAGCAAAAGTTACATCATTCACACACGGTGAGTACATGGTGATTATGCTTCAAAATAATCTTTCACATAGGCGTGCAACTGATTATTCGTCAACTTATCTGATTGTTCAACATGAATCTTGATGTTGTCGAAGTGATGATCTTCGTGCAGCATATTTTGTAATTCTACTTTGGCATCTGTCGGGCCGAAAAGAACGATATCATCATATGCTTTGATGACTTCACCCAACTTCTTATAATAATAGGATTGCTCCTGTTGTTCTTTATTATGCATCTTGCTTTCGCTTTTACTCAGACTTTCTTCTTTGACTTCATGTGTAAAATCAGAAGAGATAAACCTGGTTTTCATTTCATTTGGCTTGTATTCTACAAGATGAGCGTCAGAATGATCCATCCAGATACCTAGTTTTTTTAAAGGCTTCATATTGCGTTTTTTATAGATGAAGGCATTTTCACCTACGTGCAAAGTTGCATCAGGTTTGGCTTTCAGGCATTATAGAATTTACGAAAGGTTTTGCATAATTCATAGATAAAGTGATTCTCGTCATCATAAATGGATCTCACTTTTTGAATGTGATTTTCTTGAAATTAATGATGGTTTTTTTTACAGGTACTATATTACCTAACACGAAGCCAAAAGGTTTTAAGTTTTCTATATGATCAAAGATCACTTTCAGAATGGCGGTTAATGGTATCGACAGGAACATGCCTGGTATTCCCCATAAGGCACCGCCAGCCAGAACGACAATGATACAAACAAGCGCATTGATCTTTACTTTGGATGCTACAATATTCGGTATGATGAAATGATTATCGACAAATTGAATAATGAGATACGTGAGTAATACCAATAACGGTGTAGCCGCCGACTCATTCATGACAAAAGCAATAATCATCGGTATGGCAGTGGCTATCACGCCACCGATATACGGGATCACATTCAGTAAGGCTCCGGTGACACCCAAAATAATGGCATATGGTACATCCAAGAGTAATAAACCGACCGTATTCAGAATGGCTACGATCACGGCTTCTATTATCAACCCGATCAGGTAACTCTGAATGATTTTCTTTGAATTGATTAAAATATCATGCACCATCTCGTTGTTGTGTTTATTACTCAGCTTATGTATGAATTCAAGTAATAATGGTTTGTAGAATAAGATCATGAAAAGATATACAGGCATCAGTATCACACCGATCAAGATACCGTTGATAGCTGAAATGGTTTTGCCTATGGCTCCTCCCATATTATTGAGCAGATCATTCTCAGTTTCGTTTATCCAGGTATAGATGGCTGAAGGCTTCATATTGAAATAGGTGGATATCCATCTTATTAGTTGTCCGCTTTTTTCTGTGAATTTAGTTTTCAATTGCGGATACGAATCAGTGAATAAGGCCGCCTGCCGGGAAATCAGATAGAGTAAACTGACAGTAACCAAAATCATCACAACCACAGAGAAACTGATGGCTATCGTGCGGTTGATACGTAGGCGGATAAGTAGGTTAACTATTGGATTCAGCAAGATAGCCAGAATAGTGGCATAGATCAAGGGAATAAAGATCTGTTGCCCGATATAAAGGGTTGCAGCCGTTGAAAGAATACTGAATGCGATAAAGGCATACGTAATATAAAAGGGTGGTTTGTCCGGAATGTTCATAGCGCTGAATTCATCGATGACTAAAATGGGATAGTTAAGTTAGAAAGAACAAGCCTGTTTGGCTGGATCTATCGACATGTGAAGGTAAGCCTGAATTATCATGAAATCTGGTTATGACACTAGGAATACAAATTTCGTGTGCAAAATGATTTATGTAAAAACCCCACTGAAGGAGTCAGCAGGGTCATTACTTTCATCTCATCAAGTAAATCAAACTAATTTATTCCTTACTCCTTAACAGACTTGATAAAACTTCCTTTTGCATCAAAAATCAGTTTGAATCCTTTGATGCCGGCCCCATAGGTCACCACACCGTCCGGGCTTGTCATTTTTGCAGCATCTTTCACTTTAGAGCCTTTATAATGTTTCTCGATATAAGGCATCACCGGAGCAGGAAGTGATGCGATGACTATTTCTGTTTCACTTTCAAGGAGCCTACCTGCAGCTGTATAGGTATGAGAGATTTCAACCTTGTCATCCGTATATTTAGTTTCGAAGTTTTTGCCGGATCCTTTCCAATCAATATGTTTAATCGCAGGATGGGCTTTATGAAAGGCTGCTGTTACGGCAACCGGAACAGCACTTTCTTTCAGTTTCTGTGCATTGGTTTGAGCAATAAAGCAGCTGATGATCAAGAATAAAATTATTTTTTTCATGTTTCTGTTTTTTATTGTGAATGAATTTTCACAACAATGCAAAGGTTCGTCGATCATAGGTAGATTCTGTTGTATTCTGATTCGTATACGTTGTAAGATTCACAGTCTTTTATACATAACAATGGGATGTGATCTAAGTGTCACTTCAAGTCAGTTAGGCAGATGTTGATAAATAATATTGTTCAAGGTGGCGGTTCCTACAGTCAGTACGATCTCATTGCGGTCGTTATTGGTATTATTATATTTTACTCTGGCGTCCATATTAAGATCTTCAGGACGGTAAACCGGATATAAAATATTGTTGGCATAGGCTGACCCTATCGCATCCAATATGTCCTGCTTGTCGTTGGAGATACCATTATATTTCGTATTCTTATTACGATTGGCATCTGCAGACCATAATACATATACAGAGCCGACCAATTTTCTGGGTTGGTTATTCACCCCCTCCATGAATCACACCGATTCACTTGTAAAGTCAACTATAGCAGCTACCCCTGAAACAAAACTGACAGCCGATTTGGTCATCACACCAAGGTGAGTTCTATGTTTCACACTAACATAATAATTGCCTGGCTGAATTCCGGGAAAAGAGACTAGTGATATTCCGTCAATCTCACTGACTACATCGCCATCACGTTGCAATAAGGCTCTTTTAGTGCAAATTATATTCATGACATTAAAGGGAGAACGTAACTCCAGAAAGATCCAATCTACAATGGCATCTTGTCCGGTAACTGACAAGACCGATGCACATACGGTTTCCCCTGCTGCACATCCAATCACAGGTTTGATATAGGGTGATGCAGAGTATGGCTCATTGAATGGTATCATGTTGTTTACTCTCAGACTGTCATTCATCAATCCCAACGTGGCATCATAAGGACCTGCTAAAATAACCTTTATGGCTAGTGTAATTTCAGTTGATGCGTTCGTTGATACGGATACCACCGGACAGGTTGTATTCATCCCGGATACTAATCCCGACACGATAGATGCATCCGGAACTAAAAAGTATGCCGTCTTAACAGGCGACGATGATGTGAAGGTGGTTATCATTCCATTGACTAGTACATCGGTTTCGGAACGGGATAACCATTGTGCGCTGACGTCTTGTTGAATCACACTTGTCACGAAAATGAGTAACCATATCTTTTTCATTTTTTTGTATTTTGATTGTAAAGGAATATTTACAACAAGACAAAGGTCCGTAGCTCGCGATGGCATAAATTACATTATTCAGATTCTAAGTTGCAGGATTCACACCTTATAAGTAAATAAAAAACCTCGCTGATGCGAGATATTGACAAACTATTCATCTTATGTCATTCCAATCCTTCTGTCTGACATGACTCCTGGCTTCAGTTTCTTCATCTGTGGTATCTTCTTCAGGCTATGACGGCTCTTCTTGCTCTGCGGTTTCGATGCAAGTGATACGATGTAAAGGTTTGTTCTTTTCTGGTTCCACCGATTTTTCTGAACCAATATCCATAGTATAAATGGAGTTGATTCGTTCTTGCCTGATTACATAGGTAGACGTCACAACATCTGCTTTTCTCTTGTGAATGACCTTTGAAATCTTGATGCGTTTTGGAGATGTCGATTGCTCGGCTAATGTAGCAAATGATTGTATGTTTTGAACCTTTGTGTTGAGTAAAGCTGATTGATTCTTTTTCATGCTCTTTTTATTTTAGTTTGTAACGTATTGGTACTACACAGAGTTTAGTATCGCTTGTAGGATTTTTCTTACGCAATGTGCAGAGAATCATGCATGATTTGTCGATGCCTTACATTTTATTCATATACCAATTCAGTTCTTTTTCCATTTTCTTATATCTGAAAATAGTCGTGATGATCTTTTGTAATCTCAAGAAGGCTGTTTCACTTTTGACCACATAATCGAAGGCACGGTGATGCATGCAATTGATAGCCACATCGATTTTGTCTTGCGAGGAAAGCATGATAACGGGAATGTCAGGATTGTAAGCCTTGATCTTGTCAAGCGTGTCAATACCATTCATGGCGCCTTTCTGTATGCCGTCCAATTGATAATCCAATATGATCACATCTGGGTTGTGTGATAGATGCTCCATACAAAGTTCACCTGTGGCATAGGTTTCAATCAGTAAATTGGCATGTTCCAGAAATTCAACTTCCAGTAATTTCAGAAACAAGGCATCATCATCTACCAGGAAAATTTTTATCTTCTCATTCTTCATATTTTCATTTTTTTAATCATATCTAATTCTTCTGTCAGTTCAATACAGGCCTGCGTGCAGATACTTTCAACTTGTGTCACAAGATTATCGATACTGCCGGCCTGTTCCTGAGTCTTCGCATAATCCTGTATCTTCTTAGCCATTATTTCAAAATCATTGCTGATACCCATAATGGAAAATGAAGGGATTATCTTATGAACGGATGCATGCAGGGCTGTCCAGTCTTTGATTCGCAGACTGTCTTTCATAGCTGCAATTAGGGGTGGGGTTTGTTCGAGATAAAGTGATATCATCTCCATGATCAGCTTAGGATTCGATTTAGTTCGCAGATTCAGATAACCGAGATCGGTACATCGTGATTTAGTAGCTGAGATGTTCGGCTGGTTCTCATAAGTCTTCGTTTTCAAAAACGAAGTTTTCTTCACTTGACTGATGATTTTGTTGTAAAGTATTTTTTCATCGACAGGTTTGGCGATATAATCATTCATGCCCACAGCCTTGCATTTTGCCAGATCAACCGTTGTTACATCTGCTGTAAGGGCAATGATAGGAATATTGGAATTCATGGTATTCCGGATATAGTCGGTCGCCTCGAACCCATTCATTTCAGGCATCTGCAAATCCATAAGAATAATATCATAGGATTTGGATTGCAGTTTTTCAATGGCAATTTTACCATTGGCGGCAATGTCACGTTCAAATCCGAAATCATCCAACAAGGTTTTTATCAGCAATTGATTCAATGCGATATCCTCAACCACCAGCACCTTGATATATTCGATGTCCGTACCGTGTTCAATTGGTTCCATTTCGGTCACGACCTCTGCTTTTGTTTTATCGAAAGTAAGGGTAAAACTAAATACTGAACCATTATCTATTTTGCTCTCTACATAAATCGTACCTCCTTGCGATTCGACCAATTGTTTCACTATCGCTAAACCAAGACCGGTGCCTCCATATAGTCTTGACGTGCTGCTGGATGCTTGTTGAAAGTTTTCAAAGATCGCACCTATTTTAGACTCAGGAATACCGATACCTGTATCCCAAACAGAAAATTTAATCGTAGCAGTGAGTTCATCTTCCTCTTTCAGTTGAATACTCATAGTGACGCTTCCTTTATTGGTAAACTTTACCGCATTACTTACCAGATTCAGAATGATCTGATGTAATCGAACAGGATCACCGACCAATGTTTCCGGTATACTGCTGTCATAATCTGTTTTTAGTGTAAGGTTCTTTTCCTGAAATTTTGTTTCAAAGAGATGTAACATAGCAGAGATCGACGAAGCCAATTTGAACGGCGTCTTTTCGAAGGTCATTTTTCCTGCATCCACTTTAGCCAGATCGAGGATATCGTTGATAAGCACGATTAATGAATCACCGCTCATCTTAATAGCCGTCAGATATTCTCTTTGATTAGCTGTCAGATCCGTTTTTAATAACACTTTGGTGAAGCCTATGATGGCATTCATGGGTGTTCGTATCTCATGACTCATATTCGATAAAAACTGTTGCTTTGCTTTTACCGCTTCTTCGGCCCTATGCGATGCATTTTCTGCTTTCACTCTGGCTTCTTCAGCCAATACGGTTGCCATTTCTGCAAATACTTTTGCTTCTATCAATTCGTGTTCAATTCGTTTTTGTTCTGTGATATCCCTTGCAACAATCACTGCACCGAGTACCCTATCTTTGTCATCTTTGTAAACCGAACCGTTGAATAACACATCTGTGAGTTTGCCATCCATGATGGTTAAAGGATAATCGACCACAAAACCTTTGGCAAATACCTCCTCATACACTTCACTGGCTTTCAGAGGATCAGTAAAATAATCTTTAAAATCAGTGCCTCGTAATTGTTCACGGCTAATACCTGTTACGCTCACCATGGCCTCATTCATGTCTGTAATCTTACCTTCCGGACTTATCGTCACTAAAGGGTCGTGACTAGCTTCGATCAGACTAAGTGAGTATTTCGACGCAAGTCTTACCGTATTGTTGAACGCTTCCAATTCCTTATTGGCCATTTCACGTTTTTCTTTTTCTTTGAGTTGAAATTCACGTTCTACATCAGCAATCGCTAACTCGGCGGCACGTTTTTCCTTCTCTAAGGTCTGAAACACTAGTTCCTTATTTGCGATAACCAGTTCTGCCGCTCGTTTTTCCTTCTCATCATTCTGGAAGGCCAGTTCCTTGTTGGCAATTGTCAATTCGCCAGCCCGTTTTTCTTTTTCATCATTCTGAAAGGCCAGTTCCTTATTGGCTATCACCAGTTCATTTGCCCGTTTTTCTTTTTCAACATTCTGAAAAGCAAGTTCCTTATTGGCTATCACCAGTTCATTTGCCCGTTTTTCTTTTTCATCATTCTGAAAAGCAAGTTCCTTATTGGCAACACGCAGGTCTGAGGCCCATTTTTGTTCTGTTACATCACGTGCTGAGGCAATTACTCCCTGCACATTTCCATTCAGATCTTTGAAGACAGAGGCATTATATAATACATCAGTCAGTCCCCCCCTTATATGTTTGATAGTGAGTGCATAATCTGATATGAAACCTTTATCGAATACCTTTTTATATACTTCTTTTGCACGAAGAGGTTCAGTAAAATAATCAGAGAAGTCAGTTCCGATTAGCAAGGTTCGGGAAATCCCTGTGACCTTTACTGAGGCTTCGTTGACATCAGTGATTTTCCCATCTGCGCTGATGGCCACCAAAGGGTCCAGGCTGGCTTCAATCAGACTGCGCACATACTCCAGTTCATGTAGTTTGAATTCCATCCTATTGCTTGTTTATTTCTTCTTTTCTGAATACTGTATTTCCGATCTCTTCAATCGGACTGCGACGTTTATCTTTTAATTGTTTGAAATGGGAGGGTGACAGACCAGTTATTTTCTTGAATTGGTTGGAGAGGTGAGCCACACTACTATAATTGAGTTTGTAGGAAATTTCAGTGAGGTTGAGTTCATCATAAATGATAAGTTCTTTGATTCGTTCCACCTTATGCGCTATGATGAATTGCTCGATGGTGGTGCCTTGAACTTCTGAAAATAAATTGGCCAGATACGTATAATTATGATTTAGTTTCTGACTGAGGTAATCTGAGAAGTTGGTCTTAGGCAAATCCTCAGCATAATGAACCATCTCGACGATCACATTCTTGATCCGTTCAATAAGCACCGATCGTTTGTCATCCATCAGTTCAAGACCGGTTACCTGTAAGGCGGCTCTCAGTTCTTCCTGTTGTTCAAAAGTGATATCTTCCATGATGTCCACTTCACCCAGATCAACAATGATGAAATGCAGTCCGAGATTCTTCAATGCTTCTTTCACTGCGAGTTTGCAACGATTACTCACCATATTTTTGATGTATACTTTCAATGATTCCGGTTGGGAAGGATTAGATTCCTTTCAAAGGTGCAGGCATTTGCAAGGGAAACACTTGTATAATTCTACTTATAGTTACACAATTCACACATTTGCACGGTTTGTAATTTTTATATACGACTGAGACTTAGAAAAATTGTGTGTATAGCTTGTAGTAGAAAAGGATGCCTATTAAAAAATGATAGATTCATTTCAATGTAATGAAAAATAATACCAATGTGATATTATGTGTGGACAAACTTTTTTAAATTCAAGCAGTGGTAAATGCCGATGTCTATTTTGTTTAGAGCAAATTAATCAGAGCGAAATCTGGTCTATCACAAAATTCCAATCGGTATTAATTCAAAATCAGTCAAAAAAGGGCTAATCTCACTTAGCGTCTGAATTTTCCTTTATGCATGGGTGGGCGTTTGGTTCTGGCTTTAGGATTATATACAGGACCTTCTCCAAGATAGGCGGGTAAAGGACGTTTCTCCACTTCCTTTTCAATCAGCTGTTCTATCTTATGAAACTTGAACTGGTCATATTCATTGAGAAACGTGATCGCTTCGCCTTTAGTACTGGCACGCGCCGTTCGACCGATACGATGGATATAATCTTCGGCATCATTAGGCAAATCATAATTGATGACCAGACCGATATCTTCGATATCGATACCGCGTGATAAGATATCTGTCGCCACCAGTATCTGCGTTTGCTTGCTTCGGAAACCTCTTAAGACCTCTTCTCGTTCATCTTGTTCCAGATCGGAGTGGATGGATTTGGCTTTGAGTCCCGCTTGTTGTAATTCCTTATGCAAAATCTTTACTTTCTGTTTGGTGGAGGAGAAAATCAGGACACTCGCATATTCTTTTTCTTTCAGGATAAATTTGATCAGACCGTTTTTCTGTGCATCATACACCAGATAAGCTGCTTGCGTAACACCTGCAGCTGGTTTTGAGATGGCGATACTGATTTGCTCAGGATGATGCAGCAATCGTTGGGCCAGTGAACGAATCGAAGGCGGCATGGTAGCCGAGAACATCAGGGATTGTCTTTTCTTAGGCAGGTAATTGGCGATCTTGGTAATATCATCCACAAAACCCATATCCAGCATCTTGTCGGCTTCATCGAGGATAAAATGCTGCACCTTGTCAAACTTTACATAGCCCATATTCAGATGCGACATTAATCTGCCTGGTGTGGCAATAATGATATTGGCACCTTGCGTAAGTGCCCGTTTCTCATTTTCAAACGACATGCCATCGCCGCCGCCATAAATAGCGAGAGAACTGGCTCCGGTAAAATAGGAGAGCCCCTGCACAGCCTGATCGATCTGCAGGGCCAGTTCGCGTGTCGGCACAATGATGAGGGTATTGGTGGTCACGGTATGTTCCATGGCCAACTTATGAAGGATAGGCAATAAGAAAGCGGCTGTTTTACCGGTCCCTGTCTGGGCTACGGCAATCAGGTCTTTATGATCGAGTATGATAGGGATGGCTTGTGCCTGTATGGGAGTCGGGGTTTCAAAACGCATGGCATCAAGACCTTCCTGCAAGCCGGGTTCAAAATTAAAGTCAGAGAATTTCAACAAGTATAAAATTTAATTGTGTGCAAATGTATCGTATTCTGTCGAGATGAGATGGGGAAGTTGCTAGACGATCATGGTCGGCGTTACGGTAAGAGCTGAGTGATTAGCGTATCTCAATGAGGAATGAACTTATTTTAATGAATGAATACATCCAGTCTTCGAGGGCAATTCGCAGGCGATGAATAGTTATATCCTCTTACTTTGTCAGACCGGTCAATGGGTGAGGGCTAAGCCGTTTATTGCCAAAAAGCAACAAGAAAATAGTACGGTTCCCAAGGCACTCGTTGATTTGGCGAATGGTCTTCCTGGCCAATAGCGGCTCTGAAAGCTGTTTACACAATCTACTTTACACTTCTAACGAAAATGAATTTCGGACAGCGTAGCAGCTCCTTCTGACGAACGAAAATGAATTTCGGACAGTGTAGCAGCTTCTTCGGACAAGCGAAAATGAATTTCGGACAGTGTAGCAGCTTCTTCGGACGAACGAAAATGAATTTCGGTCGGTGTAGCAGCTTCTTCGGACGAACGGAAATGAATTTCGGACAGTGTAGCAGCTTCTTCGGACGAACGAAAATGAATTTCGGTCGGTGTAGCAGCTTCTTTGGACAAGCGAAAATGAATTTCGGTCGGAGTAGCAGGGTGTGGATGGCTACTTGACAATCTTCCAGCAATAATGAATCTTCTTAT
>CAIQUX010000130.1 GCA_903875055.1 uncultured Bacteroidota bacterium | reverse complement strand
TATCGCAATGGCGCTTCCCAATTTGTTCGCCATCATTTTTTCGGTCAGTTTTTGGAGATCGGCATCCAGATAGAGTTGCAAGGCTTTCCCGGGTGTGGCTGCCGAATCGAGTGTGCCATCTTTATACGGCCCCTGAATGCGCTGTTTGACATCACGAAGCAGATATTGTACACCAGCTTTGCCTTTCAGAACATCTTCATAGAAATTTTCAAGCCCGTTGATTCCGATATAATCACCCTTCTGGTAAGAGGCATATTTCTCATTTAACAATTGGGTTTCGCTTACTTCATTGATATAGCCGAAGATGGCACCTCCGCAATTGAAATTGAAATTCCGTTCAGCATGTTCTACCAGATCGATGCCACTGAAATCATATAGATTTTCCTGTAATCTGGCTACAGCTGTAGGAGAGAGGTTTTTATAGATGGCCGACGGTTTTTGAGAACCATTTCGGATAATCACTTTTTTAATCTGATATCTGAAATCTTCAATAGTGACATTGAGCAGTTTGCACAAGTATAATGAATCAAATTCAGCCGTAATTTTCTTAGGCTCGACAACCAGATCATAGACGATACTGTTGTTCATCAGCACTTTATTCTTCCTGTCATAGATAATACCTCTGGGCGGGTATATCTTTTTCATGTAAATAGCCTGTCCTAGCGATTGTTGCTTATAGCCCCCGATGTCAAAAACCTGTAAAAACAGCAGACGAATGATAATGATAGCAGGAATAGAGACAAAGAGAATCTTAATGAATACACTTCTATTCTGAGTAAAGTCTGCCATGAAGTAGGGGAAAATTTTTCACAAAGTTAAAAGGCTAATGTAATTCAGCTAAAAGAGATATTCACATTTTATTTTGCATGGGGAAGATGTCAGGGATAAGGCATGATCAGTCAGAATGGTATTGATTATGCACAGAAATGGGTACTGCTTAAGTCTCATTTGAATCCATACTGGAACTTGGCGAAGTGTTATATTTAGATTTCGTTTATTCTGTCAATCTTTATAATGATCATCTCTTCCCCAACTCCATTAATTTAAAAAAATAATTGGCCTGATTGTGAAAGGAGAGACAAGAAGTAGAATTTATTGCCTTTCTTCTTTCGTTATTTACAGGCAACGATTACAGTGTGCAGCGTCGCTTGGACAATTCATCATGAAAGAGTCGACGTATAAAAATATGAAGGAGGTATTCAAATGGAATAAAGTCGTCAAGGTGAATCTGAAGAAGAAGAGCCGGCCTATGAATTTTTATGAGATGGTTGATGAGATGAAAGGCAAGATTTTAAATCCTACTTCTGATGAATGGATGAACAGAGTTCAGGATGTTTTGTTTCAATCACAATGCGGAAAATTATTTTATCTTTGAACCATGCCGATCGAACAGGAAATCATCCTCAATACTGCAACCTTCAACCCCAAGGTGAAGACCTATATATTTCTTATCGTATTATTTTATCTGACAGTTAGTTTTATCGGCATTCCGATCATTCCTTTCTGGCTGCTTGGTTTAGGTCAATGGCTGAGCGCGAAATTTTTCAGCACATTGAAATGTCAGCTGACCAATAAGAACCTAACCTTTTCCAAAGGGGTCATACTTCATATCGAAAAAACCATTCCGTTGGAAAATATCCAAGACCTGTCTTTTATAGGAGGTCCCATTCTTCGTTCATTCGGTTTGACCATGATCAGGGTTGAAACAGCCGGAGGAGGCGGGCAGCAGCAGACCAATATGATGAGTATGCTGGGTATCAATAATGCTGAACAATTCAAGGCTGACATTTTACTCCGGCGAGAGAAGGTCATCAGAGAAAAATACTCGCTTGGTCAATCATCACATGCGACTTCATCAGATACAGCGTTGCTGAACGATATCAAGAATGAACTGATTGAAATACGAAAGGTCTTAACAGAAAAAAAGCAGGATGCAGGGAAATAATCTACCATTCAGCAAGGTCATTTTGTCTTGCAATAAGCTTGTAGTTTTCGGTAATGGTAGTGGCAGATTATTACATCAGGTGGTTTCTGATGATAGCTGTTTAATGAGATATAAGATATTCAGTAGTTTCAATTTAAAAATACTAGTGATTTTGGCTTCTGCTTTTTTTGTTTCTGCCTCGACTTCCACCGGTCAGACTTTACCTGATACAGGAAAGCTTATGAATGCTGGTCTTAAGTTTCATCTCGATGATGATCCGGGTCATTCAGTTTTAGTTGATTCTGTTTTGCCGAATACACCAGCTGCCTTATCTGATATAAAGAAGGGTGATAAACTGATAGCCGTCAATGGAATTGCATCGGACAACAGCCAGAAAAATATCGACAAGATCAATCAATTGATGTTAATACCGGTAAACTCTAGTATCATTCTGGAGGTAGAACGATACGAGGAACATAAGAAGACCAAACGATTGACTTATGTGCTGGAAGCGAAGAGCGCACCGACACCAATAATCAAAAAAAAGGTATATGGTATAGGAGTGACGTTGGCGATTGATTCGATTTTTAATGAAGGGAAACCTGGGTTCGCATCTCAGGTACAGATTGTGTATGCGGGCAGCCCTGCTTCCAAAGCCGGTATTCAGTCTGGCGATTATATTATTGCGGTCGATGAGAACACCATCAATGGCTCACGTACCGATGTCATCAGTCAATTGATAGAGCTTTTATTGATTGATGAGCCAAAACCTGCAAGACTTCGATGCTTGCGATTTGAAAATAGCCGTTACCAATCATTCGATGTCAATCTGGTCAGGACCGATATCAGTGGGTATATTAAAATGAATGTGCCTGTGCAAACAAATCCGGTTCAAACGAAACCTGCTTTCCCTGAAGATGACCGTGATGGAGATGGTATTAATAATCAGGATGATGCCTGTCCGGATGAAGCAGGTAGTTATTCATTGAATCCTTTCGAAAACGGCTGCCCTGATAAGTAAGTTTTACTTAAGTCCCTGCAACTTCGTTCACCAATTTCGGTTCAATAAAAGTTTCCCATTCTTTGAGTTGAGCATTCTTGATAACGCGAGGAAATTTGTTCATGGCACCAAACTTTCCTGTGGCATGTAAAAAGTCAATAAACACATTTGGATGAAGAATCTCAATAAAGATATGCTTCAACGCTGATGTTCGTTCCACCGCATAATCATCATTGATTTTGCAAAGCGTTTTGTCAATCAATTGAATCACGTCATTTTTGTTGACATCATCATCACAACCGATAAACCACTTGTGTGCAAAATGGCCTTCATGAACAAATCCCGCCACCGTAAATTCTTTGATGCTGAAATTCATTTTCTTCTGCACCTCGTCAATCGCCTTATTCATATTATCGACGCTCAAATGCTCGCCGCAAAGACTTAAGAATTGTTTGGTACGACCTACGATGACAAACTCGCTGTCTTTCACCGAGGTGAATTTGATGACATCGCCGATCAGATAACGCCAGGCTCCGGCACAGGTCGACAATACCACGGCATATTCCTTGTCGGCTACCACTTCGTTGATGAGATAGGCTTCTGAATTCGGTATGATTTCCCCTTCATCGGTAAAGTTCTTTTCATTGAAGGGAACAAACTCGTAGAAGATAGAATTGTTGAGAATCAGTTTGATGCCTGGTGTTCCCGGACGAGATTGGAATCCGAAGGAACCTTCAGAAGCCATATACGTCTCGATATATGTAATAGGCTTGGCCAGCAGGTTTTTAAAATTTTCCTTATAGGGTTCAAATGACACACCACCATGGATGTACAATGAAAGGTTAGGCCAAATATCGTGAATGTTATTGACTTTATGATACTTGATGATTTCTTCAAACACGATTTGCACCCAAGCAGGTACGCCACAAACGGTGGCCACATTCCATGTTGGCGCTTTTCGGACAATCAGCTTGATACGATCCTCCCAACGTGGACGTTTAGAAATGCTTTGTCCAGGTTTGTAGAAAAGAAACGACAACCATTTCGGCATATTCTTCGCGCTGATGCCGCTCATGTCGCCTTCGTAATAATCGCCTCGTTCAAATAAAGATGTGGTTCCTCCCAGCATTAATATCCCTTTGCCAAACACATCGGCTGGTAAATTGAAGTTCTGCATGGAATAGAACTGCTTAAAACCGGCTCTCTTGGTCGACTTGATCATGTCATCGGTAACCGGGATATGCTTGCTGGCACTCTCGGAAGTTCCTGAGCTTAGGGCAAAATATTTCACTTTCCCAGGCCAGCATACATTCGATTCGCCTTCGTGACAAAATTTCCACCAGCGGTTATACATCTGGTTATAATTATGAAAAGGTACATTTTTCTTGAACTCTTCATACGCATTGCTGTTCTGAAGGATGCCCGAAAAATCGTAATGTTTACCAAACTGTGTGTTTTTAGCTTTTGACAATAATCGTTTGAAAACCTGCATCTGATAAGAACGGGGCGTACCTATCTGAATGGTAAACTGCTTCCTTATGCGCAATGAACGGGCGATAAGATTTCCAAGTAATGCCAATTGTATCTATTTTTAATGGACTGCAAAAATATAGTTTTCTGAGGTAGATAAGGGATTAAAATCTCCAAATTTTAGTGTTGTTCCGATTCTTTGGCCAGCCGGCTGTTGTTGCGGCTATAGAGGAAGTAAATGACAAGGCCTACAATAAGCCATACCAAAAAGCGTAACCAGTTGGTGTGACTTTCCTGAGCCATCAGGTAAAAACAACTCACAAGTCCCAGTACCGGTATGAGGGAGAAATTTTGAAGGTAACTATATACAGTCACAATGCCCATCACGATCCAGAAAATCATCATGGGAAATCCTTCAACGGAAATTAATCTAGTGAAATGCGATGGTGCAAAGATGAGAATTAGTACAATTGCGCTAATGAACATCAATGGAATGATGTATTTCCCGCTTATAAAAGGCACCTGAAATTTACTTGCCGGTTTCTCAGGCATTTGGTGGATGACGATGATGCCACCGCAAACGAGAACAAAAGCAAATAAAGTACCTATACTGGTCAGTGAAATTACCACATCTAGATTTAAGAATAAAGCCGGAATCGCTACCACTAATCCAGTCAATATGGTTGAAAAGGAAGGCGTCTTGAAACGTGGATGTATGGTCGAGAAGATTTTTGGTAACAGCCCATCGCGGCTCATGGCCAGCCAAATACGGGGTTGTCCCAACTGGAATACCAACAAAACACTTGCAGTTGCCACGATAGCACTCACCGCCACTATACCGGCCACGAACTTCATGCCCCTTGCTTCAAAGATCATCGCTAATGGATCGCCCACATTCAGTTTGGTATAGGACACCATACCGGTGAGCACCAGCGCGAGTAGTACATAGAGTACGGTGCAGATTACCAACGCATACATCATACCTCGAGGAAGATCTCGTTGCGGATTCTTGCATTCTTCGGCTGTGGTGGAAATAGCATCGAAACCGATATAAGCAAAGAAGACAGCCGATACTCCTTTCAAAATACCCGACATGCCATTGGGTGTGAATGGATGCCAATTGGTCGGCTCCACATAATAGGCACCCAACACGATCACCAAAAAAATAACCAGTAATTTAATGATGACCAATATATTGCTCATGGCGCGGCTTTCCTTCATGCCAACAAAGACTACAGCAGTGATAAGGGCTACAATGGCAAAAGCCGGCAGGTCGAGTATCATACGCAAGCCACCAAGTGAAGGGGCATTGGTCCAGGCACTATATTTTTCGACGATAGCCGAATCAAGTGTGTTCAGGGTTTGGCCTGTGTTTAATAGGCCTTTCGCTTCAAGAAAACCTTTGTGGGCGGTCGAGTAATCCATCGTCAGCCAATCGGGTATGTGTATGCCTACACTACTGGTGAGATGGGTGAAATAATCGCTCCACGAAATGGCTACGGCAATGTTACCAATTGCATATTCCATCAGCAAGTCCCAACCAATAATCCAGGCGAATATTTCCCCGAAAGCCACATAGGCGTATGTGTATGCACTTCCCGACACGGGTACTGTACTGGCAAATTCGGCATAACAGAGAGCAGCAAATCCGCAGGCCAAGGCTGTGAACAGATAAAGATAGATGACACCCGGGCCGCCATCAAAACAAGCTTTGCCAATACTGCTAAAAATACCGGCACCGATGATGGCGGCAATGCCGAAAAAAGTTAGGTCCCGAACACCCAATACCTTATGCAGGGGCACATGATCGACATCACCATAACCTGATGCTGCATCGGAAAGGATTTTCTGGATACTTTTTTTTCTGAACAATGATTTCATTCGCCGCTATTTTGAAAGCTTGAATTTAGTATCAAATCGATAGAAATGCAAGGGATATCGTGGAAAGCAGGGAACATGTGAAAGTTCTTATTTTGACCTACTTGTGTATTTTATTGGTTTTGTGAGAGAATATTATATCTATCGCAAGGTTGGCTTAATAGTGCCATTGTAAATATCCACCACTTCTTTCAACCTGACTTTACTTCGATGATGGGCCACTCTGGCAACACAATAGGTGGCCACACTTCCAAGGCCCAGTATGATGGCGCCGCCTATTTTGGGTAGATGTTCCATTTTCAACGGAGATATATTTTTGGGGAAAAGCATGGCTCCCGCTCCGGCCAATAGCGCGGTGGCTGCATAATAAGCTTCCCCCTTATGCTGTAAATGGGTAAATTGATGCAGGGCATTCAGTGCATCCTGATGATCACTGATCATAGTTTTCAGAAATCTTCTTCGTAAACGATAGATTTTACCTGAATCTCCTTTCTGAATGAAATAAACAGGTATATCCCTGACCTTGCTTCCGGTCCAAACAGTACCATTATGATTCATGTTTGATGAAGTCAGGTACAAATGATGTGTCCAGATATTTATTTTTCCGACATATTCTTCATTTAGCCGATGTCTTCGCCGTTCAGTCTTAGTCTTGTCATGGGCGTGCGCGATGCATGGCTCATTTGAGAAGAATCCCAGACTAAGGGAAAAAACAAAAATTAATATAGTCATGTTCATGGATGAAACAAACGGTGCTTTAGGCATGGGGTAGCATTTTTGCACAAGATAGTAAAGTGAATTGAATAGGGTACGGTGTGAATCTTGCAGAGCAAAATCAAATTAGTTGCGTTAGACATCGATCAACCTATATTTTTCATAGTCAAATTTTAAGGCAGGATCGTTGAAAAAGAGTTCTTTTGGAATTATATTTAACGCTGTATGTCAACGTCCATTAAATATTTTATTGCCACCAAGGTTGATACTAATTATCAACTTGATGATGACTTGCCCTTTCCGATTAGAGTAAAGACTTTTGAAAAGCATACCATTGTTACACCATATCATCAGGTAGAGAAGAAAGCTTATTTTCTTCTTCGTGGTATTGTCAAGATCAGTATGATACGCGAAGACGGAGAAGAGCGTATTCTTGAGTTCTTCTTTCCGGGCAGCTTTTTTTCGGCGTACACATCCTTTCTGACACAAAATCCATCCAATGTCGAAATAGAAGCATTGACAAGTTGTGACGTTGAGGTAGTTGAATATGCTGATATGCAGGCTGCTTATAAGCACTCTATGCTGGCAAACAAACTTGGCCGCTTGGTGGCAGAACAATATTATATCAGCAAGACACAAAGGGAAAAAGATTTTCTGACCAAATCAGCTACTGAGCGTTATCTCGAATTAGTTGATAACCGGCCTGAATTGGTGAAACAGATTCCCGTACATGCCATCGCAAAATACCTGGGTATCAAACCCGAAAGTCTGAGCAGGATCCGAAAAGAAATCTCTTGATTCCACCGATTTGAACAACTTCATGACGACTGACAGAAACAGAATCTCTGTTAACTGGATATTTGCCTGATTTGAATCTTGGTGTTGTTGAAGGAGCCGACAAGACACCGTATCCATCTGGCATGGTTGAGGCCCGACTTCGCACTTCATGCGTGATACATTGAATTCAATAAGTGAGTTTCATGCTTGGAAATACTAACATAGGTCATTGTATGCCTTCCGTTATAAAAATACTTTTGTACTGTAACAAAAAAAATAATAACATGTATGCGATTCGGAAAACCCTTGCAGTCTTATTGACCTTTATGACTGCCGTGATGCACTCAGATGCACAAACTGTTTTGGAAAACAGGATGGCTAACAATTTTGACAGAATGAGTACTTCTTCAGGAACCGACTCTTCAATGTCAGATCAGGAAGTGGGCAGTTCAGAAACCAGATTTTCATTGGTACATAAACAAATTCATCTTTCTTTCACAAAACAATCAGTTCTCCGAAGGCTTGATTATGATGAGCCTTGTGTCCGTTACAGGGGTATTAAAAATATGGGCGGATGGACTGTATTGGGCGGAGGCGTTATGTCCACAATCGGTGTAGTTGTGATGTTGAACTCTATTAGTTCAGAAAGCAAAGTCAATCAATTCAACACCGGAGGCTATATACTGATTGCAGGCGATATCATACAACTGGTAGGGACAATTGTTGCTGTATCAGGTAAAATCGCCTATCATCATCATCGATGTGTATTTCAAATGACCTCAAAGGGAAATTCTGTGGGGCTGGCCTATCATTTCAATCGCTAAATTAAGATAACGACTTGCATAGTAGACAGTGTCCTGAATATAAAAAGGAATAGAAACAGGATTAATTCATACCGGCTTCAAGACTTGTTTTATTTTTTTTTTCGCTTTGACTGATGATGGCTGCTTTGATGAATCCGACAAAAAGAGGATGAGGATTCTCTACCGTCGACTTCAATTCAGGATGAAATTGTGATCCGATGAAAAAAGGATGGTTGGGCAACTCCACAATTTCCACCAAACCAGTCTCAGGATTCTTGCCGACAGCCTTCATTCCTGCATTTTCAAATTGTTCTATGAAGGAATTGTTGAATTCCCAACGATGACGATGACGTTCTGAAATATATTGTTTGCCATATACTTCGTAGGCTTTAGAATGTACATCGATTTCACATCCATATGCACCTAGTCGCATGGTACCGCCCATTTGAATGATGTTTTTTTGGTCCTCCATGATATCGATCACCGGATAAGCGGTATGGATATCCATCTCAGTTGAATTGGCACCCATGTATCCCAGCACATTGCGCGCATATTCAATGACACAACATTGCATACCCAGGCAAATTCCGAAAAAAGGAATATTGTTTTCGCGGGCATATTTAATCGCTTCGATCTTTCCTTCGATACCACGGTTGCCAAAACCCGGAGCTACAAGTATGCCATCCAGCCCGCTTAAGCTTGATTTGACATTCTCTTTGTCGAGATATTCAGAGTGGATATTTTTCACTTCAACTTTGCACTCATTCACGGCACCGGCGTGCACAAAGGCTTCGAGAATAGATTTATATGCATCCTGTAGTTCAACATATTTACCCACCAGACCGATGGTTACTTTAGACTTTGGGTTTTTTAACTTAAAAAGGAATTCCTTCCAGCGCTTTAAATCAGGTTCATGTCGTAATGGCATCTTAAGTTTCTCAAGACAGATTACATCCAGGCTTTCTTGCATCATATGAAGCGGCACATCATAAATTGTCTCGGCATCGGCTGCTTCGATGACTGCATCCACTGTGACATTGCAAAACAAGGCAATCTTGCGTTTGATATCGCCATTGATTGGTTCTTCAGTACGACAGACTATGATATCCGGTGATAAGCCGTTCTCATTCATCAATTTTACAGAATGCTGTGTTGGTTTTGTTTTCAGTTCTTTGGCTGCCTTCAGATAAGGGATAAGTGTTAAGTGAACCACCAGGCAGTTCTCTTTTCCGTTTTCCCACTGAAGCTGACGAATCGCTTCAACATACGGAAGACTTTCAATATCACCAATGGTGCCACCGATTTCGGTGATGATAATATCGTATTCGTTTTTAGAGGCTAATAAAGTCATTCGGCGTTTGATTTCATCGGTGATATGCGGAATGACCTGTACTGTTTTCCCCAAATACGCACCTTCTCGTTCCTTATTGATAACCGTCTGATAGATACGTCCTGTTGTCACATTATTGGCTTGTGACGTCGGTGTGCTCAGAAAACGCTCATAGTGTCCCAAATCCAGATCCGTTTCGGCACCGTCATCCGTTACATAACATTCGCCATGTTCGTATGGGTTAAGCGTACCGGGGTCGATATTGATATATGGATCCATTTTCTGGATGGTAACCTTAAAACCTCTTGCCTGAAGGAGTTTGGCAAGGGAGGCTGCAATGATTCCCTTACCTAACGAGGACGTAACACCACCGGTTACAAAAATATATTTTGCCATAGCTTGAACGTTTTTGCTTTGACCTTTCGGATGAATAAAATAAAATGGGAAAAATACAAGAGGTCGGGCAAAGGTAAAACAATTTTCTAAAGGCTAAATAACAAATTGAATCGCGTGGAAAGATTGTGGGTTCTTAGATTTATTTTAAAGAATATTCAATCAAACATCGGGGAGCAAGCATTTTATTTTCTCATAATCTGTAGCCTGGCAATTGTGAATAATTCAACTTGTCATCCATTGCTTTGCAACATGAAAATGATTTTTCATCATTCTACGCTACATTGATTGTTGAGGTGTGATAGAAAATCGGAATATCATTCTGATAACTACTTTCTCCTTTTTATATCCAATTCCCTTACTTTTGCGCAAAAAAATATACTCATGTATCCAGCAGAATTAGTCATGCCAATGAAGGCAGAATTGACCGGAAACGGATTTGAAGATTTGTCAACTCCTGAACAAGTAGATATTGCGCTGCAAAAACCAGGCACAACGCTTTTGATGCTGAATTCAGTATGTGGTTGCAGTGCAGGTACGGCCAGGCCAGGCGTATTGATGGCCGTTCAGAATGCATCTAAAAAACCTGCCCGATGTGTTACCACATTTGCAGGATTCGATTCAGAAGCAGTAAAACAGGCTCGCACCTATCTTATGCCTTATCCACCATCTTCACCAAGTATTGCCATTCTCAAAGACGGGCAATTGGTGCATATGATTGAACGCCATATGATTGAAGGACGTCCGGCTCAGATGATTGCTGCTAATCTGATAGAAGCTTTCGAAAAATATTGCTAAAATAGAAATCAAAGACATTAACACAGGCTATGCAATGCCAGTTCTGTTCATTATGTATGCTGATAATTTTAGATGTGCTAACGTGACTTTCCCTTTTACCTATTAAAACGATATCAATCGTGTATCCAGATATTTATCATTTATTGAAAGACTTGTTTGGTATTGATGTGCCGTTTCTGAGTTTATTAAAAACCTTCGGCTTTCTGGTAGCTGCTGCCTTCTTCGTGGGTGGTTATTTAATCTATCTTGAACTAAAACGTAAGGAAGATGATGGTATAGTTGGATTTACAATTGATGAAATTACTACAGGCAAACCAATTGCCATACAGGATTATATTTTTTCTGGTATTGTCGGCTTTGTTGTAGGGTTTAAATTGGTTGGAATGTTTATGCATTGGAAGGAAGCATCGCCTGATCCATTAAGTTTTGTATTCTCAAAAACAGGCAGCCTTCTTCCGGGTATTTTGGTGGCTCTTGCAGCCATTGCCTATAAGTTTTATGAGAACAGGCAAGAAGTTGCGAAAGGCCTGGTGGTTAGAAAAGTAAAAACCTATCCTCATATCAAAGTAGGTGATATATGTGTGATAGCTGCCATCGGAGGTTTTACAGGGGCCAAAATTTTCAACGCACTCGAGACCTGGGATAATTTTATTGCAGATCCTTTAGGTAGTTTGTTATCAAGCAGTGGGCTGACCTTTTATGGCGGACTGATAGTGGCCACTTTCGCGTTGTGGTATTACTCTCGTCGCATTAAACTAGACTTCAGACATCTTTGTGACGCTGCTGCGCCGGCCTTGATTCTAGCTTATGGTATCGGTCGGTTAGGATGTCAGGTGAGCGGTGATGGAGACTGGGGCATTTATAATTCGGCGTATATCACTGACAGTGCAGGCAAAATGGCTGCGGCTCCTACCAACAACTTTTCCGATAATATTGCTCCTTACGAAGAATATTTCAAACGTCATGAAAGTGAGCATATTGGCCATATCTATTTTCAAGGCCCGTCGAATTTACCAGTGTGGCTATTTGCCTATAATTATCCAAACAATGTCAATAATGTGGGCGTTCAATTGAAAGGATGTCAGCATGATGATTATTGCTCGGTATTGCCTCAGCCAGTATTTCCCACACCGGTGTATGAGTTCGTGATGAGTGTCCTGATTTTTATTTTCCTTTGGTCCATTCGAAAAAAGATGAACATTCCACTAAGCATATTCTCGGTATATCTGATGTTGAACGGAATGGAACGTTTCCTGATTGAGCAGATACGGGTCAACTATAAATATGACTGGGGATTTATCCAACCTACGCAGGCTGAAATTCTGGCTGTTGTGATTTCACTTTGCGGCCTTCTCTTGTTTTTGTTCAGGCATTCGATTGATAGGCTAAATGCGAAGCTAACCCGCAATTCAGATCAATCTGGGTCCTCCCAATAGGTTGTTAATTAAAGATCATTTTTAAACATCAGCAGAATTTCTTCTTTGCGATGCCTGCTGACCGGAATATTGGTGCCATCTTCCATCACCAGATAACCTCCGTCTTTTTTACTGTATTGCTCGATATGCTTGGCATTGATCACATAGGATTGATGAGGTCGGATAAATCCGAATGGGGTAAGAATATCCTCGAAGTGTCTGATTGTTTTCGAGGCAATCACCTTTTCTCCGTTACGCATCTGGAGTGTGGTGTAATTGTCATTGCTTTGGCAGTAGAGAATTTCCTTAGGGTCATAAAATAATATCTTATCCTGAAAACCGACCGCTATCTTGTTGCCGGTAACCGAAGCAGCAGTTGTGGATGGTGAGGTGAGATTGTATTGTTGCAGCAGATTGGCCAGCTGACTCTGGATATCTATCTGCCCTTTAAGTTTTCTGAACTTATTAACGGCATTAGTCAGTAACTCTTCATCAATCGGTTTTAATAAGTAATCCAACGCAGATAATTTTATGGCATTGATTGCATATTGGTCAAACGCCGTAGTGAACACTACATGGAAATTGTATTTATCCAGTTTGTGCAGCAGATCTATTCCTGTTAGAAAAGGCATCTGGATATCAAGAAAGATAAGATCGACCGAATTTTTCTGCAGATATTCAAATGCCTTTTTGGATGATGTAAATTTCTCGGCGATAGTGAGATCGTCAAAATTTTGTCTGATCAGAATTTCGAGTACTTCAACACAATTAATTTCATCATCGACAATAATAACCTTGTACATGGCTTTTAGTTTTATTAAGTTATTAATTATTTTCTTTTTGGTGCTGTTTACGCCCTGGAATGATAATCTTGATGAGAGTGCCGCAAGGGTTCTGTTGATTGTCCATCTTATCAATCACCTGAACACTCGAAATAATCTCATGTCCGTCGTTCATCAGTTTTAATCTGCTTTCCCCAAGTTCCATCCCAAATGATTTACGATGATCCGGTTTGTTTTCCATCTCCGCAGCCATTTTTCTGCCAACGCCATTGTCTTCAATCTGGATGCATACTGTTTCAGATGAAGGCATGTTCACCTTGATTGAAATATTCTTTTCCCCTTCCTTATGCAGTAGTCCATGCCAGATGGCATTTTCTACATAAGGTTGTAACAATAGTGATGGGATCATCATTTCAGAAGCGTTAATATCCGCGGTGACATCAATCAGATAGGAGAATTGGTTATTAAAACGCATGCCTTCAATGTGCATATACAATTCTATTGTATTTAACTCTTCTTTTAGGGTAATGAAAGGGCTGGATGAATTGTTGAGAATGCTTCGTACCAATTGTGAGAATTTGACCAGATATCTTGAAGCCGTCTTATTGTCGTTTCGGAGGATATAACTGTTGATCGAATTCAGAGAGTTAAATAAGAAATGCGGGTTGATCTGTGCTCGAAGGGCCTTCATTTCCACTTCAGCTATTTCCCGGGTATGAGTGATTTTCAAATGTTCCCTTTCCTTCGATTGTCTCATCCTGTTCCTGTAAAGCAGATATCCTCCCTCGCTCATAAAACCGACAAGCAAAAGAATGAACCACCACGATCTGTAAAATGGCGTTGCAATGATGATCAGCAGACTTGTATAATTTTCATTCCAGACGCCGTCATAACTGCAGGCTTTTACCTGAAATTCATAATTACCTGATTTCATATTGGTGTACGATACATAATTTCGTCCATCCGCATTGATCCAATCCATATCATAACCGACCAGACGATATTTGTATTTTGTTTTGCCTTTAATGGAATAGCCGATAGTTCCGAATGTGATTGAAAAGGAATTTTCGAAATTTTTCAAATGCACGGACGACATGTAAGGTATCAATGTGTCTGTTTTTAATTGATTCTCAAATACCTTAAATTCGTTAATAAATACGATAGGTACCATGCTACTATTTTTGATATCCTGCGGTCTGAAAACATTGATGCCGTTTAATCCGCCAAAAGCCATATTGCCATCTTTAAGTAATGTATAGGCGCCGGTGTTGAATTCATTGGATTGTAACCCGTTTTTTTCATCATAATTGACGGTCTGCATCTGGCTGTCATTATTAAATTTCTGTCCCTTCCAATGGATTGTCGATAAACCGGCGTTCGAACTTATCCATATCGTCGAATCATTTTCAGGAAGTATCCCATACACAACATCGCTATTCAGGGAATTAGCCGAGTTCAAATTGTTCAACTTCGTGTATTTCTTGTCGAGTATTAAAATGCCCATACCGTCAGTGCCGAGCCATATTCTATCCTGTGGATCTACATAGATGCATTTGAACGATTTGATGGTCTCGTCCTCGGGCCGACGTGGGAATACCAGATTAAATTTGCTGCTCATTACATCAATCTCAAACAACCCGTTTTCGGTTCCAAGCAGAATGTTCCCGTTTTTTAGCAATGACAAACAACGCATGCCTGAGGAAAGCATAGGATATTCTGTTTTGTTAAACTGTTGCACTTTCCCCGAGATCAGGTTAATCTTATTCATGCCGTTCAGCCGGGTCCCAACCCAAAGGTTTCCAAGACTATCGTTGAGGAATGACCAGATCACACCATTACTAATTTCTTTTTCTGAGTTTCCTGCACTGATATGTCTGATTTTTGTAAGGGTATTGATGTCCAACACATCGATGCCGCAGCCATTGTAGCCTAACCATAATTCATTATTGATCCTGATCATGTCAATAATAAAATTGTCGGAATTGGTCAGCACATTACCACTGTTATAGAAAGAAAACGAATGATCCAGTCGATTATATTTCACCAGTCCGCTACCGCCGGTCCCAATCAGAAGATTGTGCCTGTCGTCTTCAATAATCTTCCTGACAAATCGCAGATTCTTAAGATCATCAGAATCGTATTTACATATTGTGGTGAATTTTTTAATGAAAGGGTCTAATACGTCAACCCCTGCACCGTCATAGCCGATATATATAACGCCGTTGTTGTCGGAAATTGATCTTTGGATATAATTACCAGACAACGCTATGTCATCCCCATTCTTTTTGTATTGTTTGAGTGATTCAGATCCGTAGTCATAAATAAATAACCCTTGTCCGTACGTGCCTAACAGAAGGATGTTATTGGTCGCATCATATTGCATTGAACGGACAGAAATCAGCTTGTCGTTTTGATTGTAATAGGTAGTAGGATGAAATTGAAGCAGCCGGGTATCAAAACTAACCATATCTGCCTGTGGTGAAATCAGAAAGATATGGCCGTATTTATCAATCCCCGAATTGTCGTAAAGTGTTCCGGTTGAAACCGTATTCTTGATTATTCTGAAGGTTCGATTAGGAATTTCAAAGCGAACGATATCGCCACAAGAACTGACAATAAATACATCCGTTCCGACTTTGTAAAGGTCAATTATATCACAAGTCAAAGGAATCCGGTTATCTCTGTTTTCATAAAGGCGGCTGCTAAAGTCGGTGGTGTTGATCAGCATAAGTCCTTTGGATCTCGCATATAGCCAAACGCTGTTTTTATCATTCTTGCAAACCCAGGTAACGATAGAGGTTTTTAAAAAATCTGGAGTAACTACTTTTCCAGTATGGGTATCAAAAATACAAAATCCGTTGGCCGTGCGTATCCAGAGATGATCATTGCCATCAGAGAATAACTTAAGTATTTTTGATGAAGGTAACGATGTCTTGTCGTTCGGAATGTGTTTGAAGACCCAGAGATTGCTGCCGTTAAACCGATTTAATCCGTCAAACGTTCCAATCCAAACAAACCCTTTGGAATCGATGGCCATGTCAGTGACCGTACACTGCGAAAGGCCATGTTCCAAATTGACATTCTTGACGAACATCTTATCCGGACTAAAAAATGCATCCGCTTTGCTAATGAGCAGGCATATCACGAATAGGAAATTTGCAAAGAGTTTGATTGTACGCAAATTGAGAATGGTATGAATAAATGAATGAGCAATTTAGTTTTTTTTTTCTTTAATGTGAAACCCATTTAGTAAGTGGATAGTTTTAACGGTATTTGGAGGGTTTTACATGAAATTCGGTATTTTCGCTTTCCAATAAATACACTTTCATGAGCACGACTGATAATACGATACTGGGACTGAAATTACCTTCTGATCCGCGTTGGGTCAATCTCGCCGGTATGTCACTTGAAGAGATACTGACCGACCATGCCTATTGTGAACAAAAGGCGGCGAGTCATTGTATCAGCCTGATTCAGAAATATCCAGAGTATACTAAACTGGTTGAAGAACTAGCCCCGATCGTAACGGAAGAATGGGGACATTTCAGAATGGTGCTTTCAGAAATCAATAAACGCAACCTGACTTTGGGGCCGCAACGCAAAGACGATTATGTGAATGCACTCAATCAACTTGAGACCAAGGGTGGCCGGCCTGAGAACCGGTTTATGGACCGACTCCTGATTTTCGGTTTGATAGAGGCCCGTAGTTGTGAACGATTCAGATTACTGAGCGAAGGGCTTGAAGATCCTTATATGAAAGAATTCTATCGGAAGTTCATGGTATCGGAAGCAGGGCATTACAGCCTTTTTCTAGATCTCGCAAGAGAATATTGTGACGAAGAAAAAGTGAATGCCAGATGGAAGGAACTTCTTGAACAAGAAAAGGAGATACTCGAAAACATGCAGGTCAGAGGCGACAGGATACACTAGGAGAGTTAGTCATGTGAAGCACTTGTTTGTTAATGCGGAACCTGCTAACATGTTTACTCATTCGAATATTCTGCCTGTCCAGTCACAAAATGTTTAATTTTTTCTGATTACTTTTGCGCCATGAATCCGAATAGACATTTAATGACGCTGGATGAATTTACATTCTTCCAGACCAAGCAATTCAAAAACTCAACCGGCGAACTTTCAACCCTTCTAAGAGATATCGGTCTTGCCTGTAAACTGATCAATAAACAAGTCAATAAAGCAGGGCTGACAGAAATTCTGGGCGCTCATGGCGCTGTCAATGTGCAGGGTGAAGAACAAATGAAACTCGATGTGTTTGCCAATGAAGTCATGATTTCGGTCTTAAGGAACAGTGCCGATTGCGCAGGTATCGCATCGGAAGAAAATGATGATATCGTAGTGTTCGAGGACGATCATTCTCTCAACTCAAAATACGTAGTGATGTTTGATCCGTTAGATGGTTCATCGAATATCGATGTAAATGCGTCTATCGGAACGATTTTCTGTATTTACAAACGTATCAGTGAATTAGGAAAGCCTTGCAATATCGATGACTTTCTCCAAAAAGGAAGGAATATCATGGCATCCGGTTATGTTATTTACGGATCAAGCACCATGCTGGTCTACGCATCACGCTTAGGTGTCAATGGTTTTACACTCGAGCAAAGTATCGGCGAATTCTGTCTGTCGCACAAAGACATGCGATGCCCTGTCGATGGGAAGATCTATTCAATCAATCAGGGGAATACATGCAAACTGAACGACAAGTTGAAGTCTTATCTGGATTTTTGCATGGCAGATGATAAAGCCACCCGTCGACCATATTCGCACAGATATATCGGTAGTATGGTGGCCGATCTGCATCGAACACTGATTAAAGGTGGTATTTTTATGTACCCTGAAGATAGAAGCAATCCGAAAGGAAAATTACGTTTGTTGTACGAATGCAATCCTATGAGTCATATCATTGAAATGGCGGGAGGTAAGGGCACTTCCGGAACTGAAAATATTCTGGATATGAAACCTTCGGAGTTACATCAGCGTGTACCAATTTTTATCGGTTCTAAAAATATGGTTGAACAGGCCGTAGCGATGATTTACCAATAATACGAAGTTCGCTTTACGAAGGGGCAGTAATAAATCAGTGTGTCAAGTAGATTCAAGCTAGACTATTCTGAACAGTAAGTTTATTGCAAGGTCAGTTCTCTGAAAATATCTTCAAGAGCTTTGTTGGGATGTTGATTTTGCAAACCGATGAGAGTATCATCAGCTACTATTTTTCCTTTGTTGATGATAATCACTCTATCACACATCGCCTCTACTTCCTGCATGATATGGGTGGAGAGGATGACCGTTTTTTCTTTTCCGAATTTCTTGATTAGTTCCCTGATTTCAACTATCTGATTAGGGTCAAGACCTGATGTAGGTTCATCGAGTATCAACACTTCCGGGTCATGCAACATGGCTTGGGCGATGCCGACCCTTTGTTTATATCCCTTCGATAAGGCGCCAATCTTCTTCTTCTCTTCCACTTTCAAACCGGTATGCTCTATGATATCATTGATCTTCTTTTCGGCGTCCGCCACCTGATGTACTCCGGCCAGAAAGGAAAGATATTCCTTCACATACATCTCCATATATAACGGATTTGATTCTGGAAGGTAACCGATGCGGCGCTGCGTATTCAATACATTCATTGCCACTTCCTCGCCGCATACAAACGCCTTTCCGCCGGTCACAGGTATGTACCCTGTAATCATTTTCATGGTAGTTGATTTGCCAGCACCATTAGGACCTAAGAACCCGACTACTTCACCTTTTTTGATTGTGAATGAGATGGCATCAACGACCGTTTGTTCGCCATAAACCTTGGTTAAATTTTCAACACGTACGGACATACTCACTTTTTTAGTGGCGCAAATCTCGTACTTATTTTTCAGGTATAAGAAGATTTTTTATCAATCTGAGTATTCATGTAATTTTGTTTTACACATTCCCGAATGTTCAAAACTATTTGCCACATTTATCATGCAAAGATTGAAAAGAATCTATTTTCGGAACGAAATAAGCTGAACCGAAAGAATAGATATGAAGGAAACGAAGGAATTAAAAGCACTTTTGCATTTACTTGATGATCCGGATAGGGAAGTGTTCGAGACTGTATCGGACAAGATCATTCATTACGGGAAAGAAGTGATTCCAAAACTTGAAAATCTTTGGGAAAGTACCATGGACGGGAGTGTGCAGGAGAGGATTGAAAATATCATCCATAAAGTGAATTTCAATGATGTTTACATCAATTATGAGAAATGGAACCTCGCCGAAAAACCCGGGTTGCTGAATGGAGCCTTTATTCTGGCCAATTACCGTTATCCTCAGATTGATGAAGAATCGATTCGTAAGACAATCAAAAGTATCTATCAAAGCTGTTGGCTCGAACTGAACAATTACCTGACTCCACTCGAGCAGATCAATATCATCAACAGCATCTTCTATAATATGTACAAGTTCAAGGGGCTTGAACTCGAAGAGAACAAACCAACTCATTATTACCTGAACGATGTTGTGGAATCACGTCAAGGAAACAATTACTCATTGGGGTTACTATATCAGATCATTTGCGAAATGCTCGACATACCGGTTTATGCCATTCAACTTCCTAAACAGTATATTCTTGCCTTTTACGACACGATGTATGATTTTTTCAATAAGGAAAAGCAACCTATTCATAAGATTCAATTTTATATCGACCCTAACAACGGTATGATCTACACGCAAAATGATGTGGACGTTTTTGTCAGCAAATACGATATTGAAACCGATGCGAGCACCTTTCTGCCATTATCCAATAAAGCCATTCTTAATAAGCATATAGGCGCGTTGGTACAGGTTTATCAGTTATTGCAGGAAGACGACAAAGCGAATGAATTGAGGAAGTTGGAGTTGCTTTATACAGGCGAATGATTACATATAACGCTTAACGACCCGTAAGGTATGTGTTCTTTTGCCGCTCTGCCGATTGATGATCCCTTCATGATCGATCAGGTCAACCACTACTTTGCCTGCTTTCTCAGAGGCATGAATAATTTCATCCGGATTCAGCATCACCCCTACATGAGAAATTAACCCATCGGTATTTTCGAAAAAGGCCAGATCACCAATACGGGCATCTTGTATAAAATCGAGTATGACTCCTTGTTTGAATTGTTCAGCAGCAAAACTTGTGAGCGCCATATCATAAAAGCGATAGAAGACCTGACTTAACCCCGAGCAGTCAATGCCATGTGTGGTCACGCCGCCCCACATATAAGGAGCCTCCAGAAAATGAAACAGGATACTTCGCATGGTGTTTTCATCACGCCCGATAGTTTGTATAGTTACAAACCCGTTCTTTTCATCTGCTTGTTCATCATGGAAAGTACCCGGAATGAAGACATCTGAAGCCATATAACCACCTGGATACGAAATTGATAATGGGCTGAAGCTGTAGGTCTCATCATCCGTTTCAACAAACTGTGACTTCAAGGCCCATCCTTTGGTGCCGTTGAATTTATTTCTGATGAATGTCCAGATTTCGTTTTCCTCAATAAGCTCGACCTTGTCGTTGAACCATAATTGTGTCAGCAATTCACTTTTATGTGAGGGTTCCGACATGAGGTTGGCCAGACTTACTACGCATTTCATCTTTTTATTCATACAAATGCAAACTTACATGTTTCGATGAGAAATACTTAACACAGCACGTATCAAATACTTCCCTATTTCAACGGTGGTCTTCCACATTTATACTACATTCGTTTCACGAATTGTGGCCACTATACTCAAGAATCATACTGACGACGAACTACTGCAGATTTACCGAGCTAAGAAAAGTGCGGAAGTGATTACCATACTTTTTAACCGCTATTATCATCTGATCTATGGTGTCTGTATGAAGTATCTGAAAAATACGGAGAATGCCAAAGATTCGACCATGCAGATTTTCGAGAAACTGATGGATGATATACCAAAGCATGATATCCAGTTTTTCAAGGCGTGGCTGTACCGTGTGGCACAAAATCACTGTCTGATGCAACTTCGAAGCCGTAAATACAATACGGTGTCTTTTGATGTCATTCAGGAACGGGGTGTGGAATTTGACGAGCACCTGCATCCGGCGATCGCAAAAGAGAAACTGCTGACACAAATGGAACAAGCTATGGCCGAACTGAACGAGGACCAACGAAAATGTGTCGAACTATTTTATCTGGAAAAAAAGACCTATGTCGAGATAATGCAACTTACCGGTTATAACTTTATGCAGGTTAAAAGCCATATTCAAAACGGAAAACGAAATCTTAAAATCAAAATGACAGCCGCAGGCGATGAGTAACTATTCCAACATATGGACACAAAGCAACTGTCTCAGCAAAAGCCAGCTGTTGAATTATATCCGTCAAAAACTGGATCGTGATGAAGTGTATCTCGTTGAAAGCCATCTCAATGATTGTCCGATCTGCTCTGATGCCCTCGATGGTTTGATGGAGGAAGATATACAAATCACAGAGGAGAGTTTGACAGAGGTTAAGACCGATCTTGAAAAGAGAATTCTTGAACGTCACCCTGAAAAGAAAATCACACCGTTAGTGAACAGGCCATTCAAAGAAGCGGAACCTATAAAGCCGGGTGTTTCCATGAAATCGGATAAGCGGTATCGATGGATGGTGGCAGCCAGCCTTTTACTGCTTATGGGACTTGGAGGATATTCCATCTTCTCATATATCAAATCTCAAGATCATCAACTCGCTCAAAATAAGATGGCGGCCGATTCGCAACCGGTGGACTATAACAAACCGAAAGATACCGCCGACAATGAAATCAGGCAGATCAAAAGTATGCCACCGATCAATCGACCTGATGCCGTGGCATCAACTCCGGCTCCTAAGCATGAAGAACATTCCTATAAAAACATACCCGTTGAGCCGCTATCTCCCGCTCGTAATGAAGAGTCTAAAGATGCAGATGTAAGCCAAAGGGAATCAACTGCTCCAGCCAGCGCTGTTGTTAAACAACCCCTTTCTAATGAGAAACAGTCGGTCGATGAACAGGTAAGCAATGCCGCACCTGTAAGCCAGGCAAATGACTATATGGAAGAGAAGAAGGCGGTCGAGCCATATAAAGAAGCACTCGCCAAGAAAAGAAGTTCCACAGGATTAAGCAATTCCAAACCGGCTGCCTTCAATCAAAGCAGTAATCAGATGTCTTATCCTCATCAACCGAATAATGTCTATCAGAATAATGCCTATCGGAATGCAGAAACCATCGAGGCCGAAGATCCATTGGCATCAAAGGATGCTAAACAACGACAAAATAATTATGAGATCGCCATGCAATATGTCAATGGCGGTGAATACAGAAAAAGCATACCTTATTTTGAAAAAGCCTTGAAAAACACACAAGGGATTGAGAAGGAGGATATTCAGTTTCAACTGGCCGAAGCTTATCTCAAAGCCGGTATGGATCGTAAAGCCGAAAGGCTGTTTGAAACTCTGGCTGCGGGAACTAAATACAAAACCGAAGCCACAGAAAAGCTGAGGAAATTAACCAAATAAGATTGTCGTTCAGAAGTTTGTCTATTGTCCTTCTTCGTTGATCTGTTCAATGCTGACCGTTTCCGCTTCTTTTATCTTGAGAAAATACTCTTCAACCGATTTCAGTGCCTTGCCTGTTTGCTGTAACATCGTTTTGTGTTTACCTGCCTTGCTGATGAGTATACCGATAAAAATAAACAAGAGTCCGATGATGATGACCAAGGCCTTGACCGCGATATTGAAGGTCTCGATTTCGCCTTTACTGGTCATAGCCGCCTCATAGACCCGCTTGCTGATGATTTCACCCAAAATATGAAATGGAAATACAGTATTCATGATCATTGCAAACGCAAACGATGCCAGCCCTAACAGATAGAAGAAAATAACCGTTACATGATTCAATCCTTTATTGATGACAAACAAAGCCTGATGACTGTACAGCGTATTTACAAGAGGTGAAACGGTTTCCAGCATCCGGCCGGCATCCTTTGATTGTTGTTCTGTTGTCAGCAGCACCTTTTTGTTTGAACCGAACATCGTTTTGGAATTTTTAATTGAAATAAAAGCCGAGTGAAGATTTGTTGTAGTTTAGCACAAATTTTAAAACATGAAACTTAGCTATTTAGTGCTTTTCTCAGGCATGGCCCTTTTGGGCGCATGTAAAGATAAGGATTCTGCGCCGAACAAAAGTGCCGGCACACCCGACGATGTATTAAGCTCGCATATCGACACGACCGTGCATCCCGGAGATGATTTCTTCGGATACGCCAATGGCGGCTGGCTGAAAAATAACCCTATACCTAAAAGCGAAAGCGGGTGGGGGATTTTTA
>CAIQUX010000129.1 GCA_903875055.1 uncultured Bacteroidota bacterium | reverse complement strand
TTTCTTTTTTCTCTTCCAAAAATCTTTATCTGTTCGGGGTACAAACACTAGAGAGAACAATAACCCCATAACCACCGACTCGATTCCGTATCGAGCCAATTTCCGATATGTAAACAGCGAATAAAACGTGTGATCAAATAATGAAAATAATAGTTCACCTGAAATTTTCACAACCAACCAAAGCAGGGTGTATAGTATGAATCGCTTCCATGTGAAGCCTCTCCAAAAATGATCTTGTTGCATAAAACTATCTTATTGTTTGATGAAGCCGCTTATAAACCTTGACCTTATCCTCCATGTTCAATGGTTGAAATTATCCCTTTGGGATTCCTCTGGCTATCATCTCGGCTATGTCTAAGACCTGCACCTCTTCTTCCTTCTCTTTATTCTTCACTCCATCGGTGAGCATGGTAAGACAGAAAGGACAATTACTTGCAATGACCTTGGCTCCTGTTTCCAATGCCTCGGCCGTTCGTTCCCAGTTCACTCTGGTCTCTCCTTCTTCTTCTTCTTTAAACATCTGAGCCCCTCCGGCGCCGCAACACATACCGTTGGTCTTGCATCGTTTCATTTCAATCAGTTCGGCATCCAGCGATTGTAGCACTTCCCGTGGCGCTTCAAAAACACCATTGGCACGACCCAGATAACAGCTGTCGTGATAGGTGATTTTTGTTCCCTTGAACTCATTGTCTTCCTTTATCTTCAATTTGCCTTCATTCATGAGTTGCTGCAAATACACCGCATGTGAAACCACTTCGTAATTTCCTCCAAGTTCCGGATATTCATTTTTAAGCGTATTAAAACAATGCGGGCAAGTGGTGACGATCTTCTTCACCTGATACAAATTCATTGTCTGGATATTATTATACGCCATCATTTGAAACAGGAATTCGTTGCCTGCTCTCCGGGCCGGATCGCCAGTGCACATTTCTTCTTTACCGAGAATGGCAAATTGAATGCCGACATGATTTAATATGTCAACAAAAGCTTTGGTTACTTTTTGAGCCCTTTGGTCAAAACTGCCGGCGCATCCCACCCAGAAAAGGATTTCAGGGGTTTCGTTGTTTGCCTGATACTCGGCGTATGTTCTTACGTTCATTCGTATTATTTGAAGTTGAGATTATTTGAATTTGTATTCGTTTCCTTTTTTGATTTGCAGATGCAGTTCGCCAAATCCTAACCTGCATTCACCCAGGCATCCCTGTCATCGGGACTGAATTTCCAGGGCGCCATGTTGTTTTCGATATTGCCAAACATCTGATTCCATTCTTGTGGTGCATTGCTTTCTTCCATTACCAGATTCCTTCGCAATTGCAAGATGATATCGAGGGGAGAGATACTCACAGGACATGCTTCTACGCAGGCATTGCAGGTGGTACAAGCCCTCAGTTCTTCAACCGTTACATAATCATGCAAAAGTGTTTTGCCGTTGTCCTTGAATTCTCTATTGAGATTGATATTTTTCCCTACTTCCTCCAGCCGGTCTCTGGTATCCATCATAATCTTCCTTGGTGAAAGTTTTTTCCCGGTTTCATTAGCCGGACAAGAAGCACTGCAGCGACCGCACTCAGTGCAACTATAAGCGTCCATCAGATTCTTCCAACTCAGATCAGTCACATCCCTGGCTCCGAATTTCATAACGGCGTTCGGGTCAGTATCGGTTGGCGCCAATTCGGGTTGCATCATGTAAAGCACTTCGTTCTGTATGTCTTTCATGTTTGACATCTTTCCTTTCGCTTCAAGCTTTGCATAGTAGGCATTCGGGAAGGCAAGGATCACATGAAGATGTTTTGAATAAGGCAAATAATTCATGAAGACAAAAATGCCGATGATATGGGCCCACCAGCAAAAACGTTCGATGAACATCAAGGTTGTTTCAGACATTCCGTTGAACATGGGTGCGATATGTTGCGAAATCCAGAAGGCATCTGTCTGCACATAATGAGCTGAATGAAGCTGTTGCAAATTCAGATCACAAGCGTTCATGATCAGGAATAATGACATCAGCACGATTTCAAATGTGAGGATATAGTTGGCATCACTTCGAGGCCACCCACCGAGTAACTCGCCTTTATTCAACCGTTTCACTTTTACAATATTCCTTCTCGCCAGGAAAATGACACAAGCAATAAGCACTGTAAAAGCAAGTACTTCAAAGCAACCGATCAGGATCGAATACAAACTTCCAAGAACCGGCGAAAACAAACGATGATGACCGGTAATGCCATCAAGAATGATTTCCAGTATTTCAATATTGATGATGATGAAACCGGCATACACGAAAAAATGAAGTGCGGCCACCAGAGGATTCTTAAACATCTTTTTCTGACCGAAGGCATTCAGCATCAGATTACGCCAGCGCTGCCCGCTGTTATCGCTGCAATCAGCTTCTTTCCCAAGTAGAATGTTCCTTCGTATCTCACTTATTTTTTTAATGAAAAGAAAAATAGCCACCGAGGATATGAGCACGAAAAGTATCTGTTGAACCAATTGCATAATGCGATTTTAATTCTCACAAAATTAATCGGAATGTTTAAGAATTATCGATTTGTTTACAATTTCTTACCTGTATTTTTGTAGTAAAAACAAATGCCTGTTAAGACACAAATTTTGGACAGTAAGCAAGCAGAAACCAAGCTCAACCGCATTGCCTACGAAATCGTGGAGAATAATATAACCGAAAGCGGGATTGTGCTTGCCGGTATCCTTGACAGAGGAATGGCCATCGCCAGATTACTTAAAAAGAATATCGAATCTATCAGTGAACTGAACGTCGAACTTATCAGCATCAGAATTGATAAGGACAATCAGGTCGATGCGGCTATCGTTGATGATTTTACGCCGGATAACAAGGTCATCATCATTGTCGATGATGTGGCTAATTCAGGTTGCACCTTACTTTATGCGACCCGACTCTTTTTGGACACCCTTCCACGAAAAATACAAATAGCGGTGTTGGTTGACAGAAGACATAAGCGTTTCCCTATCAGTTCGGATTATATCGGGCTTATGTTATCCACGACACTTCAGGATCATATTCATGTGGAAATCAATAAGGGCAAAGTGAAAAGTGCTTATCTGGAGTAGCGGTTTTTCTTCGATTACAATGACTTGTTCGTATTCATTATATTCTTTATGAGCTTCATGAGTCAACAATAAGCACTTCCTTGATTACAAATTATCCCTGAAGTCCTTTCTTCTCACCAGCTTCAAATCCTGTAATACTGAGGATTTGACGTTCAATGAAAAGTTGTAACTTTTCCGGGGGCCGAAGGGGATAAGATTAAGTCGCATTTCCCAACAGTGAAGATCACGGAAGATGTCGAAAGATGTATATGTGAGTGTCTTGGTTCTGAATTCATAACCGCTTGACATACCAATTCTCCATTTGGCAGTAAGATTGACATCTCCGTTCAACATCAGATTCTGGTTCATTTCAAGCGTATCTTTTTGTGTCCTGACCAGAAAATGCTTTGATATCCCTATGTTATAATTGATATCGAGGTTCCAAGGGATATTGAAATCGGTATACATGCTGTAACGGTTTCCGATCGCCTGAGTTTGTTGTGGGCTAGCTTTCGATAAGGCGGAAGTTGGCCGCTTCACAGGCAATCTGGCATGCACGGCAAGATCAGCCGAACGAAACTGCAATAGTTTGTGGCTGGCATCAAAATAGGTGATTTTAGATCGGCGTCCTGTTGCTTTATCGATGGTGTAGGGGTCAAAGATCATGCCGCCCGAAATATTGATATTTTCAAACAAGTTGGTCCGGTATCTAACTGAAATGGCACTCCATTGAAACGAATCGACAGCAAAATTATAGGAGCCGCCGATATCCAATCCATCAATCAGATTGATTTTCTTGGTATGGTTCATTGAATCTTTCTTATTCCTTACCTTCAATTGAAGGGTATTACCCAGACTGAATCCTATACCTCCGAATTTGCCGTCAGTGGGGCCTCCGCCTAAAATGGCCGTGGTTGCTTCGTAATATGAATATCGTCCGACATTGTGGTTGCTGTCGATGAAGGTGCTATAATAATTCTGACCGATGCCACCTCCGAAATCGGGCTGATAATGAAAATTAATAGATGGAGTCAGTACATGACGGATACCTTTGATGGCTCCTTTCTTGAATAACTTGATCCCATAGATACGGGTAGACAAGGAGGCCGACATGCCGAAATCACGGGCTGTAAAGAAGCCGGCATCACGAAGCGTATCCAACCGTTGTTCTGTAAAATTGTATTGTTTGAAATCGCGTTTTGTGAACCAGTATTCGTTATAGTTGAAGTTAAAGGACGAATTGAAATACTTCAATACATTGTAGCTTGCACTGATCGGCAAAGCATGTTTAAAACCGTTTTGAAAATCGCTCCATTTTAGTTTGGCAAAGCTGAACGATGAATCATAAAAATCAATTCGGTTCAGCGCGCTGAACTGATAGCTGACTCCGATCTTTTCATACCATCTTGGCTTGATGATATCTTTTCGGAACTGAAGAGGAAAAATCTGATTGACATTAAAGGCCACTTCGGGAAGAGTAACCTGTACCAACCGGCTCAATGTATTCTGGTTGTGGCGTAATGCCGCACTCAGGTTGAAGGGTTTGCCTTCCCATGATTTCGAATAGGAAATCGATGATGAGTAGTTATTGTTGAGATAGGTATTGGCATCGTAGGTGTTATATAGCTGATAACTTCTGTTGTTGACAATATTTACGTTCGCATTGAAATTGGTTCCTGGTATCACATTCTGACTGATACTGTGATTCCACATGAAACTATAGCTTCGCAAACGTTGACTGCCAGCTTCATAGGGCTCTCCGATCTTGGTAAAAGAATAATTGAAATTCAGACCGCCGTTAAATCGGTACCGATAGGCATAATTGGTCATGATGCCGACACGGTAAGTCCCCAAGGCATAAATGTCGGCATTCGTGAGCAGGTCTATATGATCATTAATCGCAAAATAATATCCAAATTCCCTGAGACCGAATCCAAGCTGCTCGCTCATATCATAGGTAGGCAGCTTGAATCCGCTGCGTTGACCTTTTTGCAGGGGGAACATCCCGAACGGCAGATATAGCGGTGTTGGAATATCCTCTATCACGAGATTAGCCGAGCCGGTCACCACTACCTTGTTCGGGATGATTTTTATTTTCTTTGCAGAGATGCCGAAATGCGGATGTTCATCGTTACACGTTGTGTAGATATTGCGGTATCCGCTGATCGTATTATCATTGTTGCGTTTCACTTGTTGACTCAAAATGAAACCTTCCCCATATTGAGAGTAAGCATTCTCGATCAGGGCCCGTTTTGATTTGAAATTATAACGCAAGGCAGTAAAGGTGGATGATTCCGGACCTTGCGTCAGTCTGGGCTTATCGGCAGTATCTCTGACATCCCTTTTCAATTCCAGAGCATTCAGCATGCTCGAGTCTTGTTGATATCTGATGAAATCTGCTTTTACTTTAATGTCATCATATCCAATTTGGGCTTCATTATGTAAAAATAATTGTTTCGTTCTGGCATCATAGACGATGGAATCTTTGGATTGATAATTGACCTGAAATTCAAGTTTGTCTTTTGAAATCGGATAAATATCTTTTAAAACGACCGAGTCTGTTCGAACCGGTAGAGGCCCTTCTATCTCGTCGGTGTCAGTTCCTTGGGCTCTTGTTAACAAATTCAAAAATAGAAGACAGATAACTAAAATAGGAATGACTTTTCTTCTCTTTAATTTGATTTTATATCTATTTTTACGCAGTATGGGCATGTGCCCAACAAAAGTAACTAAACTATTCTATTCGAATTTCACAAAAGGGTTAATAGAATTTAAACAGTGTGCAGATTATAATGAATGTAAACATCTCTATCAAATATATACTCATCGTTTTATTCGGTTTTTTTCTACTTGGGCAGTCCAGCCCCTTGTATGCTAAAAAGAAGATCCGTAAAGTGATGATTGATGCCGGGCATGGCGGTAAGGATCCAGGTTGCCATGGTACCTATTCAAATGAAAAGGATATCACACTTTCTGTCGCCCAACAAGTCGGCAAGATGATACAAGACAGATTTAAAGACGTGAAGGTGGTCTATACCCGGACAGACGACCAATTGGCCGGTGGTGATTATTTGAGTATTAAAGAGTCTCTTATGTATAGGACAGAGATGGCGAACAAGGAAAAAGCGGATTTGTACATTTCAATTCATGTCAATTCAACACCAAGAAGAAATTCTCCTGTTAAAGGAACTCTGGTGCTCGTATGCGGACCAACACGAGTGGATGAAAAGCAGGAAGCAATCGGCTTCCACACAGATAATATTGCCGAAAACGAAGAATTGCTAAGCCCTTCTGATCCTGCGACACAAATTATAATCGCTCAGTATTCACAGGCTTTCCTGACACAAAGCATTGTGCTGGCTTCAAAGATAAATGACGGTTTTGTGAATCAGGGACGGGTCACGGAAGGTGTGCGTCAACAAAGCTTACAGGTATTGGCCAGCAGCGCGATGCCAGGCGTGTTAGTTGAGATTGGTTATCTCAATAATGCAGAAGAGGAGAATTACCTGAATTCAGAAACTGGCCAAAATGAAGTGGCGTTATCCATTTACAATGGATTCAGGTTTTATAAAGAGGAATCGGAAAGAGAAACAGTTCAAATCATCAAGGAAAGGGAAAATTAGTTTTCAACGTATCTGCCTGCCTTCATCAAATCAAAAATATTTTCATGCCAAATATATCCAAAGAAATTAAAATCGCCTTATTAGGAATTTGCTCCATCTTGCTGTTTGTATTTGGTTATAACTATCTCAAAGGCACGGGCTTATTCTCCTCAACTAAAATTTTGAAAGCCGAATATGATAACGTTCAGGGACTCACACCTGCCAGTTATGTGCAACTTCAAGGCTTTACCATCGGAACAGTCAAGGCCATACAACTTTCGGTCGAACATCCTGGTAAAGTACTGGTTATCATGTCGGTCGACAAGAAACTAATGATACCCGAAGATTCAAAGGCATCCATCGTTTCTCTCGACTTATTGGGAACTAAAGCTGTCAATCTGGTAAAGGGAACTTCTTCAAATACAGCCGGGGTGAATCAACTTATTCAAGGCGATGTAACATTTGGAACCATTGAAAGTTTGGGTGCTTCTGCCACGCCGGCAATAGATAGTGCTAAGATTACGATTGCCTCTTTGAATAAAACAATTCAGAGCATCAATAATATCCTAGACGTGAACTCTCAGAATGACTTGAAGAGCACGCTGGCTGATATGAGCAAGACGATGAAGGATTTTAGTCAGTTTGCCAACCAGTTAAATGCACAAAGTGCTAAAATAGCTTCCTTGATTGCCAGCCTGAATTCGTTTGCAGGAAACCTGGATAAGAACGGGGCGACCATTACTCATGTGCTGAACAATGTGGAGGCGACAACAAACAACCTGAAGAAGGTTGATTTTGATGCCACCATGAGTGAGCTTAAAACGACCATGAATGACTTGCAGAAGACCTTGGGGAAAATCAATAATGGAAACGGTAGTATGGCATTGCTGATGAATGATGACAAACTCTACAGGAATCTGAAAAACACATTAGCCACAGCAAATAACTTACTGGCTGATGTCAATGCACGACCTTCTCGTTATATCAATGTGGCCATTTTCGGAAAGAAGAATAAAAATGATTGTCCGCCTCAACCGGCGCCTAACTCAAAGGATTAATACATAGAAAATTGAATCACGTATAAAAAATCCAAAGACTAAGCAGCCGAACACCGCATTGACTCCGTCCATATGAAAAGATATATCCTTAGTTTATTGTTATTGGTTTCCGCATGGTCCTGTTTTTCTCAGGCTGTCTCCATGGATACCGCCGGCTTGAGGATGATCAATATCACCGGTGACAGCCTTCGAGGTTACAAGACAGAGTCCTTAAGCTATCAACGTATAATCGGTAATGTGGTCATCACTCACGAAGGAACTACGATGACGTGTGACAGTGCACATTTCTATTTTGATAAAAATTTTGTCGAAGCCTATAGCAATGTACATATCAGTAGCAGTAATCGGAGCAGCGCATTAAGCGATTATATTCAATACACCGGTAATACCAATATGGCACAGATGACAGGAAATGTGAAAATCATCGACAGCACCAACACGTTATACACAGAGCAGCTGACATATAATCTAAAGACCAAGGTAGGAAAGTATTATGATGGTGGCACCCTTCAGACAGATGAAACCACTGTCAGTAGTAATGAAGGTATGTATGACGGAATAACGAAACAGGCTTACTTCAAAAAGGATGTCATCATAACCAATCCCAAATACACCATCGAATCGAAAGAGCTAACTTATAATACTGCCAATAAAGTCATCAAGTTTTTGGACGAAAGCACCATCAATGGAGAAAGTAGTACAGTAAGAACAAAGGGGGGCACGTATGATTCAAAAAATGAAAAGGCTGTCTTTACTAAAAGGACCTCAGTTGAAAATAAAGATCAAACGATTACAGGTAATACACTTAACTATGATGAAAAAAGTGGCGCGGGAAATGCAACAGGTGATGTGGTAATCGTGGATATGAAAAACAATAGCACGATGACGGCGAAGGTAGTCGAGTATAATAAGCTGACGGGGTATGGGAAGGCGACAACGAATGTTGTGATTCTGCAGGAAGGTGGAAAAACGATACTCAATGCTGACGAGGCAGAATACAACAAAAAGACGGGTTATGCCAAGGCCTTTGGGAATGTCTCGATTACTGATACCGCAGAAAAAAGCACCTTGTTTTGTGGTGTCGCCGAATTCAATGAGAATTCAAAATTCATGCTCTCGACAGTTAATCCAAAGCTTATTACTGTTGCTGATAAAGACAGTACATTTATGAGAGCAGATACGATGATGTCAATACGGGTGATAGATGCAAAGAATCTTAAACGTATTGAAGTTGTTACAGGTGAAAAGAAAAATAAAGTAACCAAGGTCATGTACAATCTCCTGATGGCGGATTCGACCTATCGAAGTGATAAGGCCGACGAACCCAAGCTGATCATTGCCAATCATGGAGTGAAGATCTTTGCAGATTCTATGCAGGCTGTGTGCGATAGCCTGTCGTATTCACAAATGGATTCAACCTTCAGGTTATTCAAATCGCCTGTGTTATGGAGTAAGACAAGACAATCGGTGGCTGATACAATTTTCATCCATACGGTCAGAAATAAAGTGTCTGAAGTCAATTTGCGTGTGTCTGCCTTTTTATTATCTGAAACCGGATATCGCAATATGTATGATCAGTTATCAGGTAATTTTATTGATGCTTATTTTACAGCCAATGAAATCAATTTGGTCAAGGTCGATCAGAATGCCGAAAGTCTTTACTATGCCAAGGATGATAAAGGGGCATTCATCGGCGTCAATAAGTCTGAGAGTGCTAAAATGAATGTGTATTTTGTGGCGAAGGAATTGGATCATATTTCCATGCTGGAAGATCCTAAAGGTGTTGTTTATCCAATCGATAAGATTAGCGATAGCGATAGATTCCTTTCTGCCTTTAAATTGTATACGGAACGTAAACCGAAATCCAAACTGACGATAATGGGAGAATAATTACTTTGTCGTCCAAATCCTTTCAACCATAGAAATTATACCCATGTGATATTCAGGGTAGACCAAACTATTTTGGATACAAACAGTGGTAAATGCAGATGGTTATTTTGTTTAGAACAAATGAAGCAGATCGAAATTGGGTCGATTATAAAATTCCAATCGGTATTAACTCGGTGATGAAAAAAAGGAGTGCTGATCGGCACTCCTTTTTGGATGATTTTGATTGGCTAAAATAGCTGAAGGCACTAGCTGCAACCAGTCGTCGTTCCGCAGTTCGGACACATATAACAGGTACCGTTTCGAAGCGTGATATTTCCGCAAGACCTGCAAAGCGGTGCATCAGCGCTTGTTCCGATCAACTTCTTCTTTTCTAGTTCACTCATGCCGGCACCGACAGCAACTTTCTGTGGTACAACTGGTGAAGTTGGCGAGTTTACAGGTTTTGCACTTAAAGAAGTGATGCGAACATTAGATAATTCTACTCCACCTTCTACAGGAATATCCCATTCATCTAAACCGGTGTTGCCAACTGGTGTTTGCACATGAACAAGGTCCGTACGACCGAGGTATTCATAACCAAGTGCTCTGAAGATATAGTCGACGATAGAAGTCGCATTTTTGATATTCGGATGATCAACCATACCGGCTGGTTCAAAACGAGTGAAGATAAACTTATCGACAAACTCTTCTAACGGCACACCATATTGAAGACCGATACTGATGGCAATGGCAAAGCAATTCAGCATACTTCGCATGGTGGCTCCTTCCTTACTCATGTCGATGAATATTTCACCTAAAGTGCCGTCACTGTATTCACCGGTACGAAGGAAGACTGCTTGTCCGCCTACTTTTGATTTGATGGTATAACCCCGTCGTTTGGCAGCCAGCGTTTTTCGTTCGACGATACGTGAAAGTTCACGTTTCAATTTTGTATCAGGGCTCGCTTGTACACGTTTGTTCACTTCTTCCAACAATTCGCTGATCGTCAGTTTGCCCAAATCATGAATCACGTTTTCTGCAATCTCAGCAATACTTGGCGTGGCTTCAGTGGTGTCTTTTACTTTCTTGTCACTCTTATTCGACAAAGGCTGACTCATCTTGCTACCGTCTCTGTAAAGGGCGTTTGCTTTTAAACCCAGTTCCCAACTCATTTGATAACATTCCTTGATTTCATCAACGTTGGCTTCATTCGGAAGGTTGATCGTTTTTGAAATAGCTCCGCTGATAAACGGTTGCGTAGCGCCCATCAT
>CAIQUX010000128.1 GCA_903875055.1 uncultured Bacteroidota bacterium | reverse complement strand
TTTAATACCCTTCTTTTGGCCAACGTTTTTGGAAGTTCTAGATTGCATTTTCGTTTTTATATGACTTGATGTAATTGAAGAATCTTGAATTATGACTTTTGATGCCCTTGTTATTTTGGCAGTTCCTTTCTTTGTGTTTTGACTATTGCCAATCGGAAAGAATATAAAAATAAAATTAATTAGCAATAATAATTTTTTCATTTTTGAAAGTAGTTGTATCGCTCTTTATGATAAGAAAATATGTTCCGTTTGCAAGATTTGATTTATTGAATGAAAAATTATTCTCTCCTTGTAATGCTTTGCCTTTTAAAAGTTCTTTTACAGTTCTTCCATTAATGTCAACTATACTAATGTTGAGATTTGTATTCGCCTCAAGAGTGAAATCAACTGCAAATGTTTCAACAATAGGGTTAGGGTAAACTTTAACCGGATTTTTACTCTGTTCTTCTTCAATACCAGTTGACCCGTTATCATGAATTTCTGCAATCCAAGTGTTCCAAACATTTGCCGATGTGCCATACATTCCATTCATCCAAATAGACTTAGTAGAACTTGCATGTCTCCGAGACGTTCCTGTATAATCGCCCCATCTTTCATTTGTTGATGATGTATAGCTAACATAACTTGAGCTTGATTGTACAAGCGTTGAACCACTCCAATTTGTTGAATTATCACAACTCACAACACGAACTTCAGGGTAAATTGAAGAACTAGCTCTTCCAAATCCAATCATAACAGTCTTATCTGTTGGAGCTGAATTCTTAGTGTAAGAAACAACTGAAGGATAGCAATAATCATATCCTGATAAACCAAATGTACTTGATACATTTGTTAGATTTGAAACCGTCAGACGATTATAGTTGATGCCAGTATATCCACTTCCATTATCAGAATTAAATACGAAATGAACAACTCCATCTAAATAAAATCCGCTTAATGCCCTGCAATCTCCAGTTTTGAGTGAACATGAAGTTCCGAATTGAAAAGCATGGGCAGAAGGAGAATATGCAGTAGTTGAAACGTTATAATAGTTTAATATACCGCCATTTGCAATTGTATTTGTTACCTCATAAAAATTGATGTTTGAACTTCCTGAGGCTTTTGTTGAAACCAAATAAATACCTGGCCCATATGTAGAATTTAATCCGTATGACACAGGAAGTAGTGTAAAAGGCGAACCCGCAATACCTGAAAAGAAAACAAAATTCAAAGAACTGCCCGTATACCCAGCCAGTTTATTAATCTGATAAACAACTGACTGATCTGATGTATTAGATGGTTGAGAAAAAAGATTACCAGTAATAAAAAGCTCATCTGTTGAAATAGCAATCTTTGGATAATCAAATGCGTCGCCGTTGCTTAATGGATCACCCGTTAGGTTATAGTACCACCAACCATCGATAGACGGATCATTAGACTTGGAAAAGAAAATCAAAATTCTTGAGTTGCTCCCTAAAGGAGAAGTTTGACACATAAAAATAAACCTATCTGAACCTTGGTCATATAATACAACAGGATCGCAAACTCCAGTTATATTTGGGTCATTAATAAAGGTTACAAGATCATTGTAATAAAGATTTGTCCCACTTGTATTATCACATTCAATTGTAGTGTTTGAAACACTTACAATAATGCCGGCATTTGAAATAGCAATATTATTGTCCATCGGGGAAGAACCGTTATTCAGATTCCCTGAATAATTTATTCCAACAACTGGAGGTATTGTTCGAGTTTTCATTTCAGAATTACTCTTATTATTCTTTTCTTCTAGATTTTTAAGTTTAAATTTTTCAGCCTTTATTTTCTCAATAATCTCATGATTTGGCTCTTCTGGCTCAAAGCCAATGTTTTTTTTTGTAAGTATTGGCCTCCATTTCAAATCAGAACTTGGAGTATGTATTTCCCCTTTCAATTGGATTGAAGAGATTGGAGATTTGGTTGCACTTCCAAGTTTTTTGCTTTCATCTACATGGATTTTCATCTCCTGTGCTTTTATACTGACAATACTTAAAAGGAAAGCAAGAAGGATAAGAATTTGTTTCATAATATTTGGTAATTAAGATTGAGAGAACCAAAATAAATAATTATATTTTGGTATTATTTGCTTTCCGATTTCTTGGCTTTTTTAGGAATTGTATAAAGGTATCCGAGATTAAGGAGTAAGGCATTATTTCTGCCGACTTCTTGTTTAGATGATGAGAAATTGGTGAATCCAATATGGTAGCAAGGAGACACGATAATACTTCCGAAAGATTTCGTGTATTCAAATCCTGCACCGAGTCGCAAACCAAAATCAAATGTCTCTATCCCTAGATCTGAAGGTTTGAAGCGGTCATTTCCTTTGGTGACTGAGGTTCCACTGGTTTGAGTGTATTTGTCCCTGATTGAGGTGATAATGCCCAAATATGGCCCACCGATACCGAAGATTTTGAACGGGCCTTTAGTTACATACACCTTAAGAGTAGCTGGTATTTCCATGTAATTAAAAATGAGAGATTCATCATAATCTACGCCTGATGTTGTTGACGTGACCCTGATACCTTTTTTAATGAAACTGAGACCAGTAGACAACCGAAGACTCTTATTAAGCTGGATTTCTGTAATGAGTGAAAATGGTAATCCTAAGAGCGGCATCTTTGTGTAATCACTAGAGAGTTTAAAAGACCCTTGTGCAATAGAGAGCCCAGTTGCTGCGCCGATTGAAATTTGAGAGAAACAAAAGTGTGACAGGAAAACTGTCAGGATTGTAAAAATTAGTTTTGTCATTGTATTGATGTTTTAAATTTAAGTGTTCTTACCTTGCTATTTATGGAAAAGCTGTCAGAAATAATTCAACCCATATTCGAAATAATTTTTATCTTAGTTATTTGGTTGGATTTTTATCTATATAATCAAAAAAACAAATAAACTTTTCTTTCATTTTATCCCCTCTTTTATCTTTAATCGATTGTTCTAACATCATTCCTCCATCTAGTGTTGCACGAAATGCATCTATTGTTTTAGTTGTCAGTGCTTCTTTAAATGCCATAAGTTCTTCTTTTGTAAAGTAACAAGCCATGTTAACACTTGTGACATACATTTCTGTTGATTTTAATGCTCTTGAACTGTTTTGCACTTCAAATGCTTTGATAGTAAGTGGGGTTCCGCCTTCTTTAAATCCAAGAAGCACAGTCGATCCCTGGCTACCATGGACACCACTTTCAAATGCTGCTTTTTTGGCTGACGTTTCATATTTTGTAATAATAATATCAATTTCGTACTTTGTTCCTGTTTGTCCTACTGCTACATTAACACCAAAATCAGAAGACCCCATTGCTGATTTCATTAATGGTGTTACATAGAGTTCATAATTCCATCCGATAATTTTTTCTTTCGTGATTTTGTCAGACTTATCGAAGTCTGGTTTGCATTGTGCAAAGAGAGTGGTTGCGCCTAAAAGGAAAGCAATTGTTGTTAATAGTTTCTTCATTGTATTGATATTAAGATTATGTTTTCTTACCTCGCTATTTTAGGGAAAGCTGTCAGAAATAATTTAACCCATAGTATTTTTTATTAATGATACCAAGCTACCTATTCTGCAAAACAAAAACGGGTAACATGGGGAATAGCATAACTCGTAACTGAGGTTCGTCGAAAACCCAATGCACAAGTAATGTATAAACACCCACGGTACCCGGAGGGCACTGAAAAAGTTCTCCAATTCAACAGCCTCGGTACCCGTGAGTATTTAGCATATACCAACTGTGTATTAAGGAAATTTTCGACGATTTCTGTTACAGTTATTTATAGCTAAACGCTAATAACTTTATATAAAAGAACTTCTATTTCAATTTTGAATCTGTAGCAAAAACGAATTATTGCATACCAATTCTTTAACGAATGTAATTTGTACTTTTTGTAAATCCAAACGTTTGATTATTTAGTTATAAAAATAAAATTACTTGTTGTGCCACGTATCCTCCTTTTATTTAATTGTTTACATACTAAGATGATAATGCAAAAGCACGAGCAAAGCCTAATAAAGAATCTTACAAAGCTCTTTACAAAAGAGATGTTGGCGTTTCGACCTTTTGCTAGGAGCTTATAAGGGCAGAAGTTTTGTTCTTTGCTAAAGGAAAGTTGTTTGTAGAATATAAGGGCAGAGCGATTTCTTTATTAGGGATCTGGTGTCTTTTGCGTGGTGTACTGTAATGCCGATTGGAATTTTGTCATAGTCCAAATTTCAGGGGGCCTTATTTATTTTAAAAATTAGCACTCACATTTATTATAATATACAACCGAAGGTGTTTTGTCTATCCTAAATATCATATTGGTATAACTTATAAATTGATGCACTAATTTTCGACAAGGACCTTGTACATCAGTTTGTCGCTAAGGTGTTTCTTTGTATGTTTGTTACACCATTACTCATATCTCAACGCATTGATCGGATTCAAACGGCTAGCTTTCAATGCAGGATAAATGCCGGCAAGCAAGCCCACCACCATGCATATGCTGATACCGATACCGATCCAAAGCCAAGGAATTACGAAGGCGGAATGAAAGACGAGCGATAAGGTATTGCCAATGAGGATGCCGGTAATAATACCTATCACACCGCCACTCAGACTTATGATGACGGCTTCGGTGAGAAACTGCATTCGGATAGTGGCGCTGTTAGCACCGATGGCTTTTGATACACCGATTTCACGTGTGCGCTCGGCCACAGAAACCAACATGATATTCATCAGACCGATGGCAGCCCCTAATAAGGTGATCAATCCGATGACACTGGCAGCCATGGTTACATACTTTAAATTGTCAATCAACGTCGTGGCAATCTCATCATTCTTATTGACCGAAAAATTATTTTCATGCATGGCATCAAGCCGTTTGGCATTACGCATCAGCCCTTCGGCTTCATCGGTGGCTATGTCGATGGCATTGATGTCATTGACCCAAATACTGATGACATATGATTTTTGTGAAACATTAAAACGTTGTCTGGCGTTATTTAATGGGATCAATACCATGTTGTCTGTGCGGTCTATTAAACTCGAACCTTTATTCTCCATCACACCCAATACTCGGTAACGCGTATCGCCGATGGAAATGAATCCGTTGGGTGCATCTTCGATATCGCTGAAATATTTTTTAGCAATACCGTTACCAAGAAGGCAAGTGTTTTGTCCGCTGGAAACATCCAGGGCATTGAAATTTCGTCCTACTGAAAGCGTGGTGCCTGAGACCTTCATATAATTTTCATCGACACCCATCACAAAGATATTCGGGTTTGATTTTTTATTGTTTCGTTTGATGGTGGCCGAGGTGGTGGCCATTACGTTCAGGCTCACTGTGGAAGGGTAATGATAGTTCTCCTTGAAGTATTCTGCTTCATTGAGTTTGATCCGGTTCTGCTCTTCATTCTGATTGCTGCGTCTTCGTTTGCCATGATTATTCGATCTGGATATCATGCTTTGTGAAGCGATGTTGAAAGTATTCGAACCCATACTCGTGAAGTTGGTATAGATCGTTCCTTTCAGGATTTCAATCACGGTGATAATAGCAATCAAGGCTGTGATACCGATGGCGATGATAGCAATTGTCAGGTTAGACCGCAACTTGTTGTTGCTGATCGCCCGTCGTGATAATGATATGATGTCGAAGTATTTGATACCGGAGGATTGAAAATTGTGCAGAGGCAAGTTACTGAATTCCAAATAGCTTATGGCTTTTTTCCTGCGCCAATGTTCTAATTACTAGCGAGTACTTCACTTAACTTCCTGATCAGCGCTTCCTCTCTAAGACCTTTTGCAATGATGACGCCGTTCGGGTCTATCAGAAAATTCTGAGGGATGCTTTCAATGTCATAATCCCGGGCGATGGTGCTGCCCCAACCTTTCAATTCACTCACCTGACTCCATGCAAGACCGTCTTTGGCAATGGCTTCTTTCCATTTATCCTTATCGGTATCGAGTGACACACCTAATACAGTGAAGTTCTTATCTTTAAATTGATTGAAAGCAGCTACCACATTCGGGTTTTCATGACGACAAGGGCCGCACCAGGAAGCCCAGAAATCCAACAAGACATATTTCCCCTTGAAGCTGCTAAGCGAAAGCGATTTGCCATCGGGCGTGGTGGCCGTAAAATCAGGTGCCGGTTTACCTGCTTTTTCACCGGCAGATTTCACCGGACTTGCAGGTGTCTTATTCAGATAACGATCGGCAAAAGCTTTGGCCGTCTTGGAGTTTGGAAAACGTTTGCCGACCGATTGATAGAAAGAAGTCACATAAGGACCCTCGATGGCCGGATTGATGATATTGACAGCAAACAAGGCGCTGGCCATACTTTTAGTCGTATCAGCAAATTTTTTCACATAGCCGAGAAACTGGGTATTGATATTTTTAATATCCGCTTCGGCAGAGGCCCGTAACGAATCGCGTTCAGGATGAGCTTTGATAGAATCGAGTATCATTTCCATCGTGCGTAGGTCCTTGATATTTTCACGCAGGTTGACTAAAAAACCTTTGACGGCCACACTACCATAAGAACCTTCGACCTTATAATCTTCCAGTGTGTTCCAATTGCCGGTGATATTGGCGTTGTCGCCGTTTTTCAATGCCAGCAAGATGTATTTGCCTTTCATGAACTTCAGACGATAAAGTGCTTCTTCGTTTGATTTATTGCTGAATTCGAAGGATCCGTCCGCTTTGGTTTTTCCTGAATCAACAAAGACATTGCCATCGACAGCCAATTCTTCTAACCTGAATTTTTGCTCAGGCATATTTTCCAGTTTTCCTTTCACGGAAAAGCCGCTGTTGCAACTATATAAAAAGAGGGAGCCCAGAAGGATAAAAAGATAGTTCTTCATACTTAAATTATTGCCCACAAAAGTAAGGTAAAATTATTGTTGATGACAGAACAAAGGTCTGGCTGATTGATAAAACTCAGCTCTTCTATTTTGCTTATTTCTTTCTGAAGAACAATCGAACAGGCACACCTTTGAAATTGAAATGGCTGCGCAGTTTGTTCTCAAGAAAATTTCTGTAAGGTTCTTTCACTTCGTCGGGATGATTACTGAAGAAAGTGAATGAAGGAACCACTACCGGCAATTGCATGATGTATTTGATAGTAACCGCATTGCCTCTGAACATAGGAGCCGGATAATTCTGGATTTCCTTGAGCATGATCTCATTCAGTTTGGAGGTCTGAATTTTCTGTTGACGGCGGTCAAACACATCGATGGTTTCTTCGATGGCTTTATGGATTCTCAACTTTTCCGTCGCGGAAATGAATAAGATAGGTACATCGGTAAACGGTGCAATCTTGTGTTTGATCTCCTCTTCAATCTTTTTGCTGGTCATGGTTTCCTTTTCCATCAGGTCCCATTTATTCATGAGAATTACGACGCCTTTTCCTTTACGTGTGGCCAGACTGAAAATATTCACATCCTGCGAGGTCATACCTTTTGTTGCATCGATCATCAGCATACATACGTCGGCTTCTTCGATCGCTTTGACGGCACGTATGGTTGAATAGAATTCGATATCTTCTTTCTCCGAACTTTTTTTACGCAGTCCGGCCGTATCGATCAATATGAATTCTTTCCCGAACAACTTATAATGTGTATGGATACTGTCGCGCGTGGTACCCGGAATTTCAGAAACGATATTTCGTTCTTGTCCCACCAAGGCATTCAAGATAGACGATTTGCCTGCATTCGGTTGACCAACAATGGCAATCTTAGGTAATTCGGTAATCAATTCGTCGGTATGATCAGTCATCAGAGCGGTCACATCATCCATCAAATCACCTGTACCACTTCCTGAAAGGGACGAAATGAAATGAAGATGTTCAAAACCCAGACTGTAAAATTCAACCCCATCAATCTGACGACGGCTGTTGTCGACCTTGTTCACCACCAATAATACCGGTTTACGGCTGCGGTGAAGCAATTGGGCGAATTCCTCATCCAATCCCATGATACCGCAGGTTACGTCGACCACAAACAAAATCACACTGGCTTCTTTGATGGCGATTTCAACCTGTTGGCGGATTTCTTTTTCAAACACATCATCGCCATTGGCCACATAGCCGCCGGTGTCGATCACATGAAAATGCTTGCCGTTCCATTCGCTTTCGCCATACTGACGGTCACGGGTTACCCCGCTCACATCATCCACAATAGCCTTGCGTTCGCCGATAAGGCGGTTAAAAAGAGTTGATTTTCCAACATTCGGACGGCCTACGACGGCCACAGTGTATAAAGACATAATAGATGAAATTAAAAATGGCAAAGATAAACTTTGCCATTTATTTTTTGTTGCGAGGACCGGGATCGAACCAGTGACCTTTGGGTTATGAGCCCAACGAGCTACCGCTGCTCTACCTCGCGGGGCGAAGGTAGTATAAAAAAGCTCCCACACCAACTCTTCTTGTTATCTTTGTGGTAATGACAGAATTTAAAAGCGGCTTTGTAGGCATCTTCGGCAAGCCAAACGCAGGTAAATCAACACTCTTGAATGCGTTGCTCAATGAAAAATTAGCCATCGTTTCTCCAAAAGCACAAACAACTAGAAATAAGATTCTGGGTATACTGACTGAAAAAAAGTATCAAATCATCTTTTCCGACACACCGGGTTTACTCGAAAGTTCCTATAAGTTACATGAGCGAATGATGGGTGAAGTGGCCCTCGCCAAACAAGGTACCGATATCGTACTCTATATAATCGATGCCAAGGACGATCTGCTTTCTAACCTCGAAATGTTTCAGGGTTTGAAGACCAAACAAGCCACCATCATCGTCATCAACAAGATAGATAAAGGGAATGCCGATAAGGTGGCGCGTATCCATAAGGAATTTCAGGAATTTAAACAGGTCAAGAAAATCATTGAGATATCGGCCTTGAAAAAAACCAATCTGGAGGAACTACTCGGCAGCATCGTCGAACTGCTGCCAGAAATGCCACCCTATTATGATGAAGATACTTTGACCGATAAACCGATGCGTTTCTTCGTATCAGAAATCGTCAGGGAGAAATTGTTTTTCGAACTCGATGAAGAATTACCATATCATGCAGCCGTCTATGTACGTCAGTATGAAGAAAAGAATACACTCACCAAGATAGTAGCTGATATAGTGGTCAGCCGTGAATCCCAAAAAGGAATACTCATAGGTCAAGGTGGAAGCATGATCAAAAAGATAGGTCAGACCGCCAGGGAGGATATCGAGAAATTCATCGACCGGAAAGTGTTTCTGGAACTCCATGTGAAGGTTCGTAAAGACTGGCGTAACAATGATCTGTATCTGAAAGAATACGGCTATTGATTGCACGATGAATCAATCTGAACATTTGAACGATATTGTCTTTCCGGAACAACTGCCGGTTGACACGATTCAGGATGACGTTTTGAAGGATAGAAATATCCGCATCGGCATGCTTCGTCTGGATTTGCTTCATCCACAGATATCAGGTAATAAGTGGTTTAAACTCAAATACAATATCGAAGCCGCCAAAAAGCAGGATGCAAAAAGCATCTTATCTTTCGGAGGAGCTTATTCAAATCATCTGCATGCATTAGCGTATGCAGGTCATTTGTCAGGCATCAAGACGATCGGTATTTTACGGGGCGAAGAGATCAGCAATCCGACATTGGACGATTGCAGGTCTTGGGGGATGGAGCTTCATTTTATTTCAAGAGATCAATACAGGCATAAATACGAATCAGGTTTTTTATCTGCGATCCGGGAAAAATTCCCTGAAGCGTATATAGTTCCCGAAGGAGGTAATAATGAAGAGGGTCGGAAAGGGACTCGTGAAATTCTGAAGGGAATTGATCTGGACAAGTATACACATGTATGCTGTGCGGTGGGTACCGGCGCCACGCTGGCAGGTATAGCCGACTCGTCTCTGCCGCATCAGGAAGTGCTGGGTTTTTCGGCCTTGAAAAATGCAGAGTACCTTGAAGAGACAATCAGGGAATATACGACAGCCGAAAACTGGAAGCTGATACATGATTATCATTTCGGAGGTTTTGCTAAAAAGAATACTGAATTACTTGAGATGATCGAATCATTCAAACAGAACCATAACATAGAACTTGATTTCGTTTATACCGGGAAAATGGTATATGGTATTTATCAGATGATACAGAAAGAGACCATAGCTGCAGGCTCCTCGGTATTGCTTATTCATACCGGAGGTCTGCAGGGAAACCGTTCCTGGCAGGCAGAACGTTAAAGTAAATAAATTAGTCTGCTACGGGCTATGCATGGTCGGCAGAATGTAATACCTTCGTTCGCATTAAAAAATACCGCGTGAAGTTTACCCGTCTGTTCATTTTCCTGTTGCTTTTTTCTATCGCCTCAAAGGCACAGACAGGTTCTACTGTGCAGCCTGTTGCAGCTGCCCAGACAAACCCTGCGGAGCCCGTCGCTTTGCCGGCCATTATGGTTTCAACCGAACAAGCAGAGAATAAACTGAGCTGGTATTGTCAATACGACGGAGTAAAATCGATTGCGATTCAACGTTCGGCTGACAGTGTACGAAACTTCACCACCATAGGCCTGATCAACGCACCCAAAAAGGGAAACGGAACGTATAAGGACCTGCATCCGAATGTCGGTAAGAACTATTATCGATTATCGATTGAATTCGGAGGCGATCTGGAATGGTTCAGTAATACATATAAAGTCATACTAGATTCAGCAACCATTGCAAAAGCGCTACAGGAAAAAGCAGCAGCGGCATTGGCGGCAGCAGAAGCTGCCAAGGCGGCAGCGGCAGCGGTGCAGGCTGCTGCAGAACGAAAAGCGGAAAGCGAACGGGCGCTGAAAGCATTAAAGGAAGAAGCCAGATTAGCAAAGCTCAAATCAGTAGCCGAGTCAAAAATAGAAAAGGCTGAGAATAAAGTTGACAAGATAGTAAAGGAAAAAGCTGAACCTGTAGTCGAGCCAAAGGCTGAGAAAAAAATTGCAAAAAAGGAAAAGGAAAAGACAAAGATCGATCCGATAGGCGAGCCGGTGTTGGCGCCTCCTCCGTTTACCTTTGTTCCTTCGACAAAAATATATACCAATCCGTACACGGGTCATGTGAATATAAAACTTGAAGATGCCTGGAACCGACGATATAGCATCCGATTCTATGATCCTTCTAAAAACGAGGTGCTGCGTATTTCAAGAGTATCCAAACCGTCGCTTGTCTTGGATAAGAACAATTTCAACTCAAGAGGCATATACAGTTTCCAACTTTTTGACGGGAGTGCCGTAGTTGACAGCGGGTTTGTGAATATCTATTAGGATATAGCTTAATTGAGCTAGTTATTAAAAACTACACGTATGAGATAACGACCAAAAATAAGCGAAACATTCAGACAGAAATGGTTAATAAAATATCACATATACATAAAGAACTTTTCGGTGTATTAAAAGAAAGGGAGAAATCTATCGACAAAATGTATAATAATAAGGAACAAAGAGTTTGTCAGATTTTCTGGTTAAATGTAACCTTACATATTCAATTAAAAATTAGTTTATATTTGAATCATATTCAACTTTACGATGAAACATTCAGTTATAACAATTGAAAATAAAAAATTTATCATTCTTCCCAATGAAGAATACCAAGCTCTAAAACAAGATATTGAAGATCTTAAAAAGGTATTTCAACGGAAAGATGAATCCGGAAAAGAAGCCACGTCATTTTTTAATTCATTGAAAAAAAGCAAACGAAAAAAATCGGAATCAGCTTCTTAGTTTATGTATACGATTATCATTAAAGAATCTGCACAGAAGCAATTGAAAAAACTTGGGCTAAGGCAGATTGAACGTATCGAGAAAAGCATACTGGCATTGAGTGAGCAACCAAGGCCTTCAGGTTGTGTGAAAATAGTCGGATCCTCGTCAATCTATCGGATACGTATTGGCAATTTCAGGGTAGTGTATGAAATACATGATAAGCAACTCACTGTTTATATTTTTGATATTGATAATAGAAAGGATGTGTATCGTTAAAAACTTACGCGTCTCAGGTTCCGGAATTTGATAATACAAAGGTTCGTTCTCTTGAATGGTATTGTACAAAGTATGAAACAAACGGTATTTGTCTCTTCTTAAGGTACAGAAGTCGAACGGTGCCATCGCCCATCCGTTTCACAATGGCAGTGACGCCGACACACAAAAAAAATCATTTCAGCAGGGTATAGGCAATCAGCGAACTCAGGTAGGCCAGTATGCCCATCACACTAAACTGCAACAACGGATATTTCCATGAACCCGTTTCACGTTTTACGATGGCGAGTGTGCTCATGCATTGCATGGCAAAGGCATAAAACAACAGCAGCGAAATACCGGTGGCCAACGTATACACTTTAGTGCCATCCGAGAAGGTCGCGTTTTCCATCTTCTCATGCAAGGTATTGCTGTCATCCTCATCGACGCTGTATAAGGTGGCCATGGTGCCGACAAAAACTTCACGGGCCGCAAACGAAGTGATGAGTGCAATACCAATTTTCCAATCGAAACCGAGCGGCTTGATGGCAGGTTCAATGGCCTTGCCTGCAATACCGGCATAGGAGTTTTCAAGTTTTGTTTTCTCGATGAAGCGCCCATCCTTTGATCCCGGCCCGTAGGACGACAAGGCCCACAGGAATATGGAAATGATAAAGATGATCTTACCCGCATCAAACACAAAAACTCGTGCTTTTTGAAACATCGTGAACGCGATATTTTTCCATTGCGGCATACGGTAGACGGGGAGTTCCATCAGGAAAATGCTTCGTTCTTTTTGGAGGATGAAAAAATTCAGCACTTTGGCCATGAGCAAGGCCATGAAGAAACCGGCCAGATATAAAGCCATCATCACCAATCCCTGCATATTGAAGATACCCAGTAACCTATGGTTGGGAACCACCAACGAAACGAGTACGGTATAGACAGGTAGCCGCGCACTGCAACTCATGAGAGGCGTGATGAGTATGGTGATGAGTTTTTCTTTTTTGTTTTCGATGGTACGGGCTGCCATGATAGCGGGTACAGCGCAGGCCATGGCACTGATCATGGGCATCACTGATTTGCCGTTGAGACCTACACTTCGCATCAGCCGGTCGGTGAGGAAACTGATACGTGACATATAGCCGGTATCTTCCAACACCGTGATGAGTCCGAAGAGGATCATGATCTGGGGGATGAAAATGACGATACCATTGATACCGGCGAGGATACCATTCATGAAAAGGTCGGTGAAGAAGTTGTCAGGCAAACTTGTTTTTAGCAAGGCATTCAACTGACTGAACCCATAATCGATCCATTGCATGGGATAATTAGCGAGCCAGAAAATAGATTGAAACAGCAGGAACAATACCATCAATAAAAAAGCATAGCCATAAAATGGGTGGAGCAGGAAGCTATCAATTTTGCGGCTGAACAATTCCTTTTTCAGCGGATCGTTTTCGACCACGCAAGTCTGCATTATTTTTTTGATACGGGCATAACGCAACAGGGTTTCTTCTGCCTGTATCTTCGTCTTATTGAAACCGATCTGTTTCAGTTCTTCGCGCAATTTTGTTTTGCTTTCTTCTGAAATGATAGTCAGGTTATCGAAGGCCGAGGCGAAGTGTACCGCCGATGTATCGCTTGTGACATGCTGATATTTTTTGACGATATCGATGACCTCTTTGGCCAGCGAATAGTTATCGATGAAATCGTTGGCGCTGAATTCCTGTTTGTAGGAAGCAGTCAGCGCCAGTTGTTTTTTCAGATCCTGGGTGCCCTTATTATTTCGCGGGTTGATTTCGACCACCGGAAAACCTAATTCACGGGAAAGTCCGTTGACATCTATTACGATTCCTTTTTGACGGGCAATATCCAGCATGGTGAGGGCAACGATGACCGGTTTTTTCAGATCCATGATCTGGGAACAAAATAAAAGGTTGCGTTTCAGATTGGATGCATCGACCACTACGATCACGATATCGATCTTCACGGCTTCATCATCATCGAAGAGCACATCAAAGGTCACCACTTCATCATCACTTTTCGGATACAGGCTATAGGTCCCCGGCAGATCGATGATATTGACGGTAAGTTCGGGAGACACGACACATTTCCCTGTTTTCTTATCGACGGTGACGCCCGGGAAATTGCCTACCTTTTGTTTCAGTCCGGTCAGCGAATTGAACAGCGAACTTTTTCCGCTATTGGGATTCCCTACGAGGGCAATGTTCTTTATTTTATTCAATGGAATGATGGCTGCAAATATAGTGGATGAAAGGTAGCGCTTGTTGCGAAATACGGAATTTCATTCATCGGAATTTTTTATATGCAGGGAGAATAATCCCATTTAGGATTCTTTTCCGTTCTTTGCTTTCATGCTCAATATCAAGTACAAATCTATTTCCACGTCTTTCCATCATCCTTTTACCACGGCGCATGGGTTAAAGACCCATCAACCTGCTTTATTGGTTGCGCTGACGTTTAACGGCGTCACCGGTTTTGGCGAAGCGCCGGCCATTCATTATTATGACGTGACGGTCGAAGGCATGATCGCGCAATTGGTTTCCAAGATCGAGATTTTGCAACGATATACCTATACAGAACCTGACAGATTCTGGCATTTTTGTCATCATCTCTTTCCTGACCAGCCTTTTCTGGTTTGTGCGCTCGACATGGCGTATTGGGATATGTATGCGAAGATGAACCGTAAGAAGATCTTTGAGATCAAGGAACTGAACTGGGAGCAGGTGCCGTTGACCGATTATACCATAGGCATTGATACCTTGGATAAGATGATTGAAAAAGTAAACGAGAAACCATGGCCCATCTATAAAATTAAAATGGCAAGCAGGCAAGATATTGATATCATCAAAACGCTCAGACAACATACCGATGCGGTGTTTAGAGTGGATGCGAATGCGAGTTGGACCTTGGAAGATGCGCTTGCTATTATTCCTGAATTGGTGAAATACAAGGTTGAATTGGTTGAACAACCTTTGGCAAAAGATAATTGGGAAGGCATGAAAATCCTGAAGGAAAAATCAGTACTGCCTTTATTTGCCGATGAAAGCTGTGTGACGGAGCATGATGTGATCAAATGCTGTGACGTGTTTGACGGTATCAATATCAAACTCACCAAATGCGGCGGATTGACACCGGCCTTCCGTATGATAGCCCAGGCAAAAGCCCTCAACAAGAAAGTGATGATGGGTTGTATGAATGAAACTGAAATTGGTTCTTATGCCATAGCGCAGTTTCTACCCCTGCTTGATTATGTCGATATGGATGGACCTTTATTGCTTGATGTGCCTGCCTTGAAGTTGTTGAATTACGAACAAGGGAAAGTTTCGATCAAATAGGACGAAGTGTAATATATTTTGAAGCAGGAGGCGAGTAAAAAAGATTAATGATGAATTACTGAATCTTATGTGTCATGATCTTTTTGACATTTATCTTTTAGCAACCTGTATACCTGTGCAATAAACTCGAATTAAGCAGTAGGCTTTTTATTTGCGATGAAATACAAGTGTGCTTAAACACTGAGGTAACGTACTGAAAAGGATTGGTCTCGAAATCATCAGCTATTATTAAATGAATGGTTTTGTTTCATTCATAAGATTCGTGTTACTTTTGTCACCGCATGTCCAAGTTTTTAAAACGTCTTATTTCATCCTTCCTTCTTTGTGTGTTCTGTCTGTATATAACACCTAAGGAGGTGATGCATGCATTGACTCATCATCTTGATACGGAACATCATGTGGTCAACGATAAGGATGGTTTGGCTATTTCCAATCCGCATCATCACTGTGAATTGCTCAAAATGGATCAGCAATTTGCGGCCTTCGATATACACTTGCCTTGGTATGATTTTTCGGTAAGGCCTTACTTTTTTGATCTGTCATTCATCAGCGATCTCAAAGAAATAGTGCATAGCAATGTCTATTCCTGCAGGCAATTGAGAGCGCCCCCTGTTGTTGTTTAACATTTCCATTACTTCCTTTTATCAGACAGAATACATTGGACATCATGACATGCCTGATATCTGTTTCGTTATTCAACAATAATAATATCAATATGAAAATCATTCTATGGTCGTGGATGCTGCTGCTGACAAATACAGTCTTCGCCATCAATACTAAAACATCTCTCACAGGAAAAATTACAGATCAGAAGACTGGCGAAACTTTGCCTGGTGTTTCTGTCTATCTGCCCGATCTGAAAACAGGTGCGGTCAGCAATCAGGAAGGCATTTATAAAATAAATAACCTGCCTGACAAGATAGTGCTGATACAGGTTAATTTTATCGGGTATCAAACAATAGTCGAGCACGTTGATTTGTCAAAGCAGACCGTTAAAAACTTTTCTATTCAGTTATCGGTCAAAGAAATGCATGATTTGGTGGTGACCGGAATGTCGAAAGCAACCGAACGAAACCGTACACCGACATCCATTTCGTCGATTTCTCATATCGATCTGATACAGAATGCCTCAACCAATATCATTGATGCGATTTCAACGCAGGCCGGTGTGTCGCAAGTCACAACGGGCGCCGGTATTTCAAAACCTGTGATACGCGGATTGGGCTATAACCGTGTTGTGGTGGTCAATGACGGAATCCGTCAAGAGGGACAGCAATGGGGCGATGAGCATGGTATTGAAATCGATGAAAATTCAGTGAACAAAGTCGAGATTCTGAAAGGCCCGGCGAGCCTTTCGTTTGGAAGCGACGCGATGGCCGGTGTGGTGAACATGATCTCGTATCCGACCCTGCCCTCAGGAAAAATCAACGGTTCGATTGATGCCAACTATCAATCGAATAATGGTCTGTATAACCTTTCTGGAAATGTGGCAGGTAATCTGAAAGGATTCATATGGGATGTGCGATACAGCAATAAGGCAGCTCATGCCTATAAAAATAAGTACGATGGTTATGTGTTCAACTCAGGCTTCAGAGAAAATAACCTTGCCTTGGTTTTGGGTCTGAATAAATCTTGGGGGTTTTCTCATTTCGATTTCAGCACCTATCATCTCATGCCCGGCATCGTGGAAGGAAAGCGGGATAGCCTGAGTGGTAAATTCGTCAGGGAAATCGCATTGAATGACACGACATCCTATACTCAATTGGCCAACGACAAAGATTTTACATCCTATCGGCCAACGACACCTTATCAGCAAATTCATCATTATAAAGCTGTCTGGAATACTAACTTCTATATTCATGATGGAAGCTTTAAACTTACCTTAGGTTATCAGCAAAACAGACGGCAGGAGTTTGCCGATATCATCCATCCAGATGAATACGGCCTCTATTTTTTATTGAATACGATCAATTATGATCTTCGGTATGTGTTACCTGAAATCCACACCTGGAACCTCAGCTTCGGCGTGAATGGTATGAATCAGATATCCCAAAACAAAGGGATTGAGTTTCTGGTACCCGACTACAGGTTATTCGATGTTGGCGCTTACTTCATTGCTAAAAAAAAAATCAACAAACTCGACATCAGTGGTGGACTTCGATATGATATACGAACCGAACATGGCGAAAAATTGACACTGGATCAGCAGGGCAAAAAGACCTTACTGGATAGTGCTGGATATACCCACAAGTTTCTTGATTTCAATTCCGTTTTTCAGGGAGTATCAGGAAGCCTTGGTCTGGCGTATCAATTTTCAAAGAAGGTGTTTGCGAAACTCAACTTGTCGCGGGGCTTCAGGGCACCTAACATAGGAGAACTGGCAGCTAACGGCGAACATGAAGGTACCGGACGTTATGAATCGGGAGATGTGAAACTCAAACCTGAAAATAGTTGGGAACTCGATGCGGCTTTCGGTGTGAATACCGAACATCTGACAATCGAACTTGATGTGTTCGATAACTCAATTCGGCATTTCATTTATCAACGAAAACTGAAGAATGTGCTTGGTGGTGATTCGCTCACAAATGGCTTGCAGACCTTCCGCTTTGTACAGGGTAATGCAAATCTTGCGGGTGGCGAATTGACCATCGATATTCATCCGCATCCATTGGATTGGTTACATATACAGAATGCGTTTTCATACGTGCAGGCACAACAGACTTCACAACCCGATTCGACAAGATACTTGCCCCTGATACCGGCCGCGAAATGGCGAACCGAATTGAAAATCGAGAAAGCAACATTGGGCAAGAACTTAAAAAACAGTTATTTCAACGTGGACATGGAAAATTATTTCGCACAGAACCGGTATTTCAAAGCCTATGGAACCGAAACGGCCACACCCGGATATACCCTCATCAATGCTGGATTGGGCACCAGTATCCAGCATAATAAACAAATCGTTTGTTCCATATTCCTCAATATGAATAACATCACCGATAAAGCGTATCAAAGTCATCTTAGTCGTTTGAAATACACCGAATCCAATAATGCCAGCGGAAGAATCGGTGTTTACAATATGGGGCGTAATGTGTCTTTGAAAGTATTAGTGCCGATCAAACTCAAAGTATAACCGTACGATTTCCGCGAAAATAATCCTTTGCCAGACTTCCGTGCCCGCAATCGCTTGTAAGGAGCGAAGTCTAGGCAGACCGTCAATCAAAGGCCTATAACCTATTTCTATCAGGTTTCACCGCAATTGTTTTGGCAGAAACTCAGTCAGGAACTAATTTCAGGCCTCTAAAAAAAATTAAATGAAACACTTAGTCATTTCATTACTCACTTTATTGGCTTTTACCGGTTTACGTGCTCAGGACCTGCATGACGCTGGTGATGTCAATAAGAATATTACGCCGTATCATGAGTCGGCAGATGCCGGACTAAATACAGCATACCTTCATCAGCAAGCAGGCTGGCAGCAGTTTATACAACAGTATCCTTCATGGGGAGCTTCTTTCAACCGATATACCCGACTTCCACATCGTGCCTTCGGTACGCCGATACCATTTGCACCCGGTGGAAATGACCCGGTTGCTAAAGCGAAGGCTTTTTTGCAACAGGAATTTGTCGGATTCAATCTCCCACTCAATGAGTTGGTATTGACCCGTAACTTCAATGATGGAAAGTATATCAATGTTGATTTTAAACAAATGCACAATAATATGGAGGTATTGTGGAGCCGCGTAAGCATTAGGTTCACACAGGATTTACGGATCATGTTAGTCGGTCTGGACGCACATCGCGACATTCCGGCTTTAGCTGCTACGCTCACACCGGCCGATGCCGTTCAAAAAGCCGTGCAGGCGATTACGACCACGGTAACCAATACATCAGTTGCCACTGACATGAAAATACTTCCTTTGCCTGTTGACGGGACGTATGAATACCGTCTGGTATATGAGGTACATGTCGAAACCATTAACAATAATAAGACGCCAGGCAACTATCTGAACTATGTGGACGCCAATACCGGCGATATCCTTTACAGACAAAACGACGTGAAATTTTTTGATGCTAAAATAAAAGGAGATGTACATCCTGTCAACCAATACACGACAACCGAAAACCGTCCGATGAAGAATCTGAAAGTCAAGGTGGGAGCAAACACGTATTATACCAACAATAGCGGTGTTGCAACCTTGCCATCTGCGGCCACGGCTACCATTTCTCTTGAAGGGAAATGGGTACAGGTATTGAATACGGCCGCCAGCGCCACCAATTCAGCCTCGTACACGCATGCCTTCGCCACCTCAGGTGATTCCTCAACGTTTGATGTGACAGTCGCTAATGCCAATGACCGCGGAGTGAATGTGTATTATCATGTGAATGAAGTGCACGATTTCATGAAAACTAAGTTCCCGTCTTTCACGGTGATGGATAATCCGCTTCCTGCCAATGTGGATGTGACCGGCACATGCAACGCCTTTTATAATGGAACATCCATCAACTTCTATGCAGCAGGTGGTGGTTGTAATGCCTTTTCATATATCGGGGATGTAATGAGCCATGAATATGGACATGGTATCAGCGATAAGTTCTATACCTGGCAAGGAGGTAGTTTCAACAATGGTGCCATGGGTGAAGGATATTCCGATACATGGGCGAACTGTATCCTGAAAACCGGTATCATCGGTGCAGGAGCCAATTCACCAACCGATTATATACGACGTTATGATATCGTTCATAAAATATATCCGCAGGACATACAGGGCGAGGTTCATGCCGATGGAGAAATCATTGCCGGTGCATGGTGGGATGTGGGTGTTAACTGGAGCAGTGTAGATTCTATGGGAGATTTGTTTGCGGCCTCATATTATGGTCTGGCTACAGGGCCTAATGGCACTGAAGGCACAGTGTACCACGATATATTGATCGACGCACTGACCTATGATGATGATAACGGAAACATCACTGATGGAACACCTCACTTCAATTATATCGTATCTGCATTTGCTGCACACGGTATTTATCTGCTTACCAATACTAAACTACTACATGCAGCTCCTGCCACGATTCCAGCTGGTGCTCCTTTCACAATAAGCGCTGATGCAGTGGCAGATTTCCCTGCCTTTTTAGGTGATGTGAAAATGATTTACAGAATAAAAGGCACGATTCCGTCCGATACGATCGTGATGACCAAATCGCTGACCAACTATACTTGTCAATTTCCTTCAGCCACCATTGGCGAAGTGTATGAATATGTATTTGCTGTGTATGATTATTCAAGTACCCTCACCTTGTTTTCGCCACTGAATGGGGCATTCAACACCGGGTTTACCAACCGTAACATCCCATATTATCTATTGGTTGGATATAATTCATATTTCAATGAGCCGTTTGACAATATCACCACCTCAACACCAGGCTGGACCATCGGTAATGCTCCGAACGATAATGCAACCTCAGGTATTTGGATAGTTGATTATCCGGTTTCATCAGTTACGAATGGTGATACAGTTCAGACAGGGAAAGATCATACGAGCGGAACAGGTAAATGTGCCGTTACCGGAAACGCAGCCTCTGCTTCAAGTCAGCCAGGTAATGCGGATGTGGACGGAGGAAGAACTACGTTAATTACGCAGACCTACGATTTGTCAGGGTACACTCAACCGGTGATATCTTACTGGAGATGGTTTTCCAACAGTCAGGCAACTACCAATGTCGGAAAGGATTTGTGGCGAGTATGGATTTCGTATGACAACGGTACTACATGGAATATGGCAGAAAAAACCTATAAACCTGATGTCCGCTGGAGACGAAGCGTGGTGATTCCTGACCTTTCAAAAGGTAGTACATTCAAGTTGATGTTTACCGCTACTGATACCGTTTATACAGGTGTCAACGGAACCTGGGTAGAAGCGGCGGTCGATGATATCGAAATATTGGCTTTGTCTAGCGCAACCGCGGTTCACGATATCAGCAGCTTGCAGGCTACATTGTATCCGAATCCTGCATCCGACCAAGTCACCATAACCATTCCTGAAAATGGTATTATGCGCTATTCGATCATCAATGCCATCGGCCAGACCATACTTCATGAAGATCATGCCATGGTAGCCAATAACAGGATGAACATAACTACGTCGGTCCTGACTAACGGCGTCTATTTTATAAAATTAGAGATGAATGACAAAAAATCAGTTCACCGACTGGTGATTGCAAAATAATCTGCCACTACTATTAAAAAGCCTCGCCCACCGCGGGGCTTTTTGTTTTCAGCAGACCCTAAGTAGGTCTCTCAGCCTCTCTTACAAAGGTTTCAAGAGGAAAACAGAGCCTGCTTGACGAACAGTTTTTTTATTTTCAAACTCCTTTTATTCTTTTACCTTTGCCCGAAACTAAAAATCGGGTAAATTTTATGCCAACATTACAAGAAACTGCCTCGCAGGTACGACGCGATATCGTAAGAATGGTGCATGCTGTGCAAAGCGGACATCCGGGAGGATCCTTAGGCTGCGCAGATCTTTTAGTAGCATTATACTTCAATACCATGAAACACAATCCGTCCTTTAACATGGATGGAATCAATGAGGATATCTTCTTTCTGTCTAACGGACATATTTCACCCTTGTTTTATAGTGTGCTGGCACGAAGTGGCTACTTCCCTGTGTCCGAATTGGCAACGTTCAGAAAACTGAATTCACGCCTGCAAGGGCATCCTGCCACCCATGAACACCTGCCGGGTGTGCGCGTGGCAAGCGGTTCGCTCGGACAAGGCCTGAGTGTGGCAGTCGGTGCCGCATTGGCCAAGAAAATGAACAAGGATAACAGTATCGTGTATTCGCTTCAAGGCGATGGTGAATTGCAGGAAGGTCAAAACTGGGAAGCCATCATGTTTGCAGCGCATAACAAAGTCGATAACCTGATCGCGACAGTTGATTATAATGGTCAGCAGATCGATGGCAGTACTAAAAACGTCTTGAATCTCGAAAATCTGGAAGCTAAATGGAGAGCCTTTGGCTGGGAGGTGTTGAATATGGATGGTAATGATATGGATGATGTGGTGGCCACGTTGGCAAAAGCTAAATCGATGCTGGGTAATGGAACACCGATCTGTATCCTGATGAAAACCATCATGGGAAAGGGAATCGACTTTATGGAAGGCACCCACGAATGGCACGGTATTGCACCGAATGATGCACAGCTCGAAAGTGCCTTGGCTCAATTGCCTGAAACTCTTGGAGATTATTAAGAAACGAATCATGAACTCAGAAAGCAGGTATGATTTTCGAGGTCCTATGCCCGATAACGGATGTCAGGCGAATCCGGCTAAGAGGAACTCCTTTTTACGCCTTATGTCGTATGCCCTGTGTGTACTGTCTTTGCTTTTCGTATCGTTCAACCTATCCGCCCAACCTAAAATAAAGAAAACCCGTATTCTGTTTCTGCTTGATGCCTCATCAAGTATGACGTATCCATGGAATGCCGGTTACACACGCTTTGAAGTCGCATCGAATATCTTGCTGAAAATCATGGACAGCGTGTATACTGTCAATAACGAAGTTGAATTCGGCGTAAGAGCGTATGGGACCATGTATCCGGCCCAATTGCAAAACTGTATCGATACCAGGCTCGAGGTGCCTTTTAATCTGCAGAATACCAATCAGATCAAGACCCGGCTGCAGAACCTCGTTCCTATCGGTTCGTCTCCCATTGCCTATAGTCTGAAACAGGCTTCTGAAAACGAATTGAATGAAGTGGAAATCTATGATTACAGTGTCATCTTCATCACCGATGGCGGTGAAAGTTGTGGCGGTGACGTATGCGGCATCTATCAGGAACTATTGAAGAAGAAAATCAGTATCAAACCCTATATCATCGGGCTAGACAGCAATGCCGTACTTAAAAGCTATTATGCCTGTCTTGGAAATTATATCGAAGTAAGTACACCTGAAGATATTCAAAAGGCAGTGAACCTGATTCTTGATGCCAACAAAACAATTATTGATAAGCCAAAGCAACTGAAGCTGGTGACCACCTATTCGAATGTACCTGAAATAAAAGATACCGTAAAGCCTTTGGTCGTAGTGAAGAAAGATACCGTGATTCCTCCACCCGTGATTAAAGACCAGGTGATTGAGAGAATGAAATTGGTGTTCTCAAAATTAAAATTCAAAAAAAGTCCGGTGCCGACACAGGAGGCTATCCATGCGATTTTTGAAACGAAGCCTATGAAGAAGGTCGCATCGGTGACCCTCCGGATTGACCTTACGGAACCCAGAAAATCGAGTAAGGAATTGGAGGCCTTGAATGAGCGTAGCGGACATAAAAAACTTAAACCCGCGAAGTTTGCCATCAAAGTAAAAAAATCAAATCTCACGTATGCAAAAAAGGCCAGCCTGGCGTTTGAATACGAAGAACCTAAAAAGGTAAGCCCGGTGTTTGACATGCTGCCACCTCGATACTCAGCAGTGAAATTGAAATCTGCGAAATCAAAGCTGAGCATCAAAAAGAACAACCTGACCTACCCCAAAAAGGTCAGCCTGGCATTTGAATATGAAGAGCCAAAGAAAGTAAGTCCGGTCTTCGATAACCTTCTGCCTGTGTATGCAAAAGTCAAGCTGATTGTGTCAACGCCATCGGTGACCGCAAAGAAATCAAACCTGAAATATCCGAAGAAAGCCAGCCTGCAATTTGAGTATCAAGAGCATATCAAAGAGTATCTGACATGGCTTAAAGCAGTTGATTATCCAAAACGCATGACCTATGCATTCTTCTTGCCTAACCCGATCAAAATGAACCTGAGTGGCCGTAAGGCTTCGCTTCATTTCAATGTGGACGTGAAGAAAGCAGCCGTTGTGGCCAAGAAGGATACCGTATTGGCAGAACCGCCCGTCTTCCTGAATAACAGTATAGAATATACAACCGAAGTAGTGGCCGATAAGGAGACCATGGTACAGGTTTATTTTAAAGGGACCAATGGCAAGACCTATCCTAACGCCAAGCCTCAGATATTGATGCAGGATGCGAAGACCAACCAGACCGTCACTTCGTTCAGACGTGACATGAAGGGTGCAGATCCTGTTCCTCAAAGTGTACCACAAGGAACCTATAATCTCGTCATCAAAGGGTTTGATGATTTGTATGCCAATAATATCGTCATCAAACCGAATACGGTCACTAAGGTCATCGTGAAAGTAAGTGATGGCACCCTGCAATTCAGGTATCAGGGAAATATCAAACGCCCGATCACCGAGTATACGGCTATTGTGAACCGTCGTTTTGCCAGCGGTGCCACCATCAAACAAAAATGCAGCGAGTCGCTCACCTATGAACCCGGTACTTATTATGTCGAAGTCAATTGTCTTCCGGCGTATAAGGGCAGTATCGATATCACCTTTGACGCTTCATATGAAATTCAAATTGCCGAGCCCGGCACCCTGGCCATTATGAATCGGAATGCCTTGGGTAAGATACAATTGCAGACCATGTTGGGCGATCAGTTTGTGACTTTTTATACCATGAACATTACAGGCAATCCGACTGAACAACGGGTACCGCTTCTCTCCAATCTCCCATTGCGTATCGTCTATCAGGCCGATCCTAAAAACCCTTCGTTAGGTACTAAGGAATTGCCTTTCCGCATCAACCCGAATAATACACTGGAACTGGAATTGAAGTAGTTTGGTTTGTTCTAAAAATACGATTGAATTCTCAGCCATGGTTCGTGTCCTTCACGAACCATTTACCATTCAGCCATGGTTCGTGTCCTCACGAACCATTTAGAAGGCATTCGTTGGTTCTGCCTATCAACAAGCAGAACAAAAAAATCACACTTCTTTCCGCTCAGCCATGGTTCGTGTCCTCACGAACCATTTACCAGAAAGGCATTCGTTGGTTCTGTCTATCAACAAGCAGAACAAAAAAATCACACTTCTTTCCGCTGCTTCCCGTATCGAAATCGAAGCCACTTTTCCATCGCAGAAAAAGCCTGTAAAAACGCAAAAAACCTGTTTTTCAGCTTCCCGATGTTTCATTTTTGGCTGTTTTTCAGCTCCAAAAAATCCCATCTATAGCCATTTTCCCCTGCTGAATAAAAATAATGCTCGCTGAATAAAAACCGCTTTTTTGATTCTGACAGTCTGTTTAGGTTTGTTCAGGACTGCAACCCCTATCTGCACCTAAGAAAACCCCATCTGCAGCGAAGTTTCGGTCATAAAAAGAAGGACTATCATGAACAAAAAGGAGCGCAATCTTTACTCAAATCATACAAACATCATCTACACGGACACAATGACAGCGTGCAGTCGTGTAATGGAAAATGACACTGACGTAATGACAAATAGCATCCGTGTAATGACTTCTCTTAGGCGTGTAATGACTTTTGATAGGTGTGTAATGACTTCTCTCAGTCGTGTAATGACTTTTGACAGGTGTGTAATGACTTTTTACAGGCATGTAATGACTTCTCTCAGGCGTGTAATGACGAATGACAGTCAAACAAGGAAGAATGGATTCTTTACACTTATGGGTATCTCTCATGCGTTGCCTTTCTGCCGCTCACCTTCCATGCATAGAACGTTGAAAAACATCATGTCCATAACCTGCCTTTATCAAGTAATTTTTTTAAACAACAAAAAACTAAATAAAATGACGTCAAGAAATGAATCAAAATTGAATATGTACCGCACCGTGAAACAACTCTGCGATGATAATACGGCTATCATAACACCGAATGCCGCCTTTGTGGTTTCCTTTACCAACTTCAAAACCAGGCTCTCGGCCCTTATCACCAATGTCACGTCAGAAAGTGCCGTCATCAGCGGTATTGCCGTTGACAAAAAGGTGGCCAAAAGAAACCTGAGTCAGAATGCCGCTGATATTGCCGGTATCGTGTACGCCTATGCCAGCGCAACCAACAACAATACATTGAAGGATGCTGTTGATTTTCCACTTTCTACCTTGCAACGTATGAAGGATGATATGCTGGCACCTAATTGTCAGAATATTTATACGGCAGCCAATGCCAACGCTACAGCGATTGCGCCCTATGGTATCAGTGCAGCCATGATAGCATCCCTGCAAACCTCGATCAACGATTACAGCAATTCGGTGCCTAAGCCACGAACCGCTAAAGCGATCAAAGAAACCTATACGGCCAACATAAAGGCGCTGATCAAAGAGATCGATGTGATACTCAACGAGCAGATGGACAGGACCATGGTGAGCTTTAAACCAACCAAACCCGACTTTGTTTCTTCGTATAAACATGCCCGTTCCATCATCGATCCATCAAGCACCACGACGCAACTGTATGGAAAAGTAACGGACAAGGATGATACCCTGGCCCTGAAAAAGGTTGCCGTGACGTTGAGCGGTGAAACAAACACCACGGTCTTTACCTCAAAAGCGGGTATATTCAGGTTTAAACCTGTGACACAAGGCGAGTACACCTTGAGCATCATCTTCGAAGGCTATGCATCGGTTACGATCGAAAACCTGAAGGTGAAACTCGGACAGGTCAACAGGCAAAATGTGGCCTTGAGCTCGATTTAGCCCTGAGTGATATGAAAGAGGCTGTCTCAGTAGTGGCTTTAACCGCAACGTACGCAATGGAAAAACACGCAAAGAACGCAGAGAAAGAAGGCTTTGCGTATCTCTGCGAAAAAACTTTGCGCTCTTTGCGGTAAAAAAAAGTCTTTTGAGACAGCTTCTTTCTTTTTATATTCTCTTTGCCGTGGTACGTGTCCTTTGCCGTGGTAGGTGTCTTCACGGACCACCGTTTCTTTAGCTCTTTCGTTTCGTGAGGACACGAACCGAGGCTGAGAGACAGCTTCTTTCTTTTTATATTCTCTTTGCCGAGGTACGTGTCCTTTGCCGTTGTACGTGTCTTCACGGACCACCATTTCTTTACCTCTTTCGTTTCGTGAGGACACGAACCGAGGCTGAAGCTTCTTTCTTTTTAAAAAAACGTGTGTTCTCTGCAGGATGTTCCGAAAAAAACAGAACCACAACTGATCGGAATAGTATATTTACACGTTGATGAGTTTGGCATCGGAACATATCGTATTACAGGAAGGGAAAAAGATCTATTTCGCTTCGGATTTTCATTTCGGCATACCCGATTATGAAGCCACCCGTCAACGCGAAGTCAGGGTTTGTCAATGGCTCGACAGCATCAAGCACGATGCACAACAGATTTATCTCCTCGGTGATCTGTTCGATTCCTGGATGGAATACAAAAGGGTGGTCCCTAAAGGCGCGGTGCGGTTTCTGGGTAAACTGGCCGAACTATCAGACATGGGTATCGACCTGATCATTTTCACCGGCAACCACGATCTTTGGATGCATGGCTATTTCGAACAGGAACTGAATGCCAGGGTATACAAGTCGGCGCAAACCTTCACGATCGGAGGTAAGCTTTTTCATCTTGGGCATGGCGACGGGGTGGCCAAGGAAGACAAGAAATATCGTTTGCTGAAAGGACTTCTTCATCATCCCCTGTCTCAGTTTATTTATCGTCAGTTGCATCCCGATATCGGATTACGGCTGGCCGATTACTTCAGCCGTCTGGGTCCCAAGCATAAGTACGAAGATCTTGAAATGAAGTCACACGACAAGGAATATCAGCTTCTATACGCTAATGAGTTACTGCAACGCAACACATATGATTATTTCATATTCGGGCACCGGCATATTCCTTGTGTGTTGAAACTCAATGCTGAAGCCACTTTTATCAATATCGGCGACTGGATTACGTTTAATACCTATGCCGTTTTTGACGGCAAAGAAACCCGTCTGGTCAAATATTGAGATTTCATGACAAAAAAAGTTTGTCCCACAGCGGTTTTCACATTACTTTAGCCTTTCAATTCGCAGAAATAACAATTGTTTTACTTTAATATATAAGTTTATGAAAAGAATTATTACCTCTCTTGTCCTACTTGTCGGTTTTATGTTGCAAGGCAATGCGCAGGTACTTCTGAATCAATGTGAGAGTACGACCCCTTGCAGTGCCCGTTCGATTTGTGGAAATACTGTGGTTACAAATTATTCATATACGACAGCACCGGCATTCAATCCGATGGTCACTTGTGCGAGTTCGACCGGAACGTTTGCTTATGCTTCAAACTGGGTCTATTACAGGTTCACTTGTTATACGACCGGGACACTGAATTTCAGATTAAACTCCAATGACAGTGCCTCAACAGCATCTGATCTTGATTGGGCTTTGTGGGATATCACCACAACAGGTTGTGGTTCACTGACAACAATCGTTGAATGTAATGCAGCAGGAAATGGTGCCACGGGCATTCTGACCGGGGGCTTGCCAGCAGCCAATTTTGAACCGAATGTGACCATCACAGCAGGAAATATTTATATCATAGGGATCAGTAATCCGGGGGGGGGTAATACATCGGGTTTCACGTTGAACTTCAACGGTTCGACCGCCAATATTTCTGACAACAAGAAACCTTATCTTCTTTCCGTAGCGCCTTTTGATCCTTGTTCACCGGTATCGTTTGTGAAGATACGTTTATCAGAGCCGGTCCGTTGCGACCAGATAGGCCCCGCAGCCACATCCGTGGGTGGTGCCGATTTGAATGTCTCCGGTTTGGCTACTTCTTCATTTACCGTCACACCGCTTAACTGTTCAGGTTGTTCGAATCCGGCTCCTAATAATAGCCCGGCCTTTTTTGGTAATGCAACTGACTCCATCAAGATAGATTTCGGCGGTAATATGGCCCCGGGTACTTATACGGTTACACCCATTGCCAATCAGTTCTTTGATCTCTGCGGTAAATCGGATTCAACCACTGTGAGTCTTGTCTTTACAGTACCTGCTCCGTTCAAGGATTCGATACATTCGGGTTTTGATTGTGTGGCCATGAAATATCTTGATACGGTGCGCGGCGTCAATGGTCTTTCTCCTTATCAGTATAAGGCTGTAGGCGGAGGCTTGCCGGTATCAGCCGGAACCTTTACTGCATCTATGCCTGGCTATACCGTGTATGCGGTTTCAGGAGGAACACCGGTGACCTATACCGTAAAAGATGCGGGGGGGTGTACGTTGGACACAACCTTGAATCGTCCGTCAGTATTGGCCTTGGGCGCACCTAACTTAAGTGTGAGTTCAAATCCGCCATGTCATGATCAGTTCAGTTTAGATTCCATTTCGGTGGTCTCTCAATCAGGTGGTGTCGGTCCCTATAGTTTTGTGTGTACGCCAACGTACGCAGGTACCATCTATTCGCCATCTGTGGCCGCTCCTACCAAGTGGAAGAATCTGGTCTTTCCCGGCTTGGGAACCACTTTTACGATCACCGTAACGGATGCCAACGGTTGTACAAAAACAGGCTTAAAGAATTTGGTGAATCCGACCTTGCTGGTCATGCCTACACCGTCTGTGACCAATCCGTTATGTTTTGGAGACAGTACGGGTAAGTTGTGTTTCAATACGGCTACCACAGGTACACCGAATTTTTTGTACTCCATGGTGCCAATGTATTCGAATGCCACGTTTACAACCACACCCAATTATTGTTTCAATAATTTACCAGCCGGTACCTACACGTTGACGGTAAGCGATGCAAATTCTTGTATAGGCACCACCACCAAGGTATTGAGTCAGCCGGCGGTGATAGCCATCAATACCACGGCGGCTACGATCGTTGCGCCGACCTGTCCGAATAACTGCAATGGTACCTATCAGCCAATTGCCACAGGAGGAACGGGCGGTAAGAAATTCTATAAACTGCCATACAATGCCGGTCTTGGGCAGTATGCGGATTCCGTTGTTTCGAGTGTGGCACCTAATAACAAATTCCTGAATCTGTGCGCTGGTACTTATACCATCTTGGCTAAAGATGCTCAGAATTGTACGGTTACGGCTACGGTTACCTTGTCCTTACCACCAAAACCGCACATGAATATCGGTGCCATTACACCGGTGGCTTGTTTCGGTGGAACGGGAACTATACCTGTAACCATTACAAACGGAACACCAACGTATACGGCCGGAAGTTATATGTATCAACCTAGTCCTGTATCCGGTATGACCACCTCAGCAGGTGGACCAGGCGGTACCATAGGTTCTTATACGAGTGTACCGGCAGGCACCTATAATCTGATTATCATGAATGCCAATGGCTGTTCGGATACTGCCTTCGGTGTGGTAATGACACAGCCTCCGGCACCGGTTACTTATAGCTCTGTGGTTGTGGATAGTGTGCTTTGCTTTGGCTCAGCTACTGGACAGATAACGGCTCAGGCTACTGGAGGTACCCTAGGTGCAAACTCCTACGAGTATGCAATTAAATTCGGTGCAGGTGCATTCTCAGCCTTCAGTGCACCGACGTTGGCACCCTATGTATTTACGTCATTAGTAGCCGGCACTTATACCATCAGGGTCCGCGATCATAATTTATGTTCGAAAGACACTGTGGTGACAGTAAAACAACCTACAAAACTGGATCTCTTGGTGAGTAGTACAACTGCAACTTGTTTCGGAACAACTGCTGGTCAAATCTGTGTTGTTGATACTGGTGGTGTACCGGGTTACAGATACAAATTGGGTATATTCGGTACGTATAGTGCGTTTCAACCAGCAGGATCGAATTTCTGTTATAACACGCTGGCAGCAGGCAGCTATTTCGTGTTCACGATCGATTCAAAAGGATGTTTAGATACCGTGGCAGCGACAATAGCTTCTATCCCATTACCGATAGTTTCATTCACCGCCACACCGTACGATACGGTGTGTAACGGCACGGCTATCACCTTATGTGGAACGGGTGCTGATACCTATACCTGGACGGGTGGTATCTTTGATTGTACAGCGATTACCGCCACATTGGGTGCACATCAGTATATCGTAACCGGAACCAATACCACAACAGGTTGTAAGAATAAAGATACGGCAGATGTATTGATCAATCCGATTCCGGTACTCACTGATCCGACCGATCAGGTTCGATGTAACAATACAGCCACAGCTGCTGTAAACTTTATAAGTTCAGTTCCCAACTCAACGTTCAGTTGGGTGAATAATACACCAAGTATTGGTTTATTAGCGAGCGGCACAGGAAGTTCTATTCCTCCATTCCTGGCACAAAACACAACGAATTTGCCTGTGGTAGCTACAATTACGGTCACTGCTACAGGCCCTGCACCTGACTTCTGTGTCGGTGCAACGCAAAGCTTTACCATCACCGTCAACCCGGATGCCTTTATATCTCTGACATCGGCTGCCGTCACCAATGCACAGACGTTATGTATCAATGATGTCTTAACCGATATCACGTATGCAGTCAGCGGTGGTGGAACAGGTGCTACCGTAAGTGGGTTACCAGCAGGTATATTCGGTACGTTCTCAGGCGGTGTGATGACGATCCATGGTTCACCATCAGGCCCTGCCGGTGTATATCCATATACGGTTACCACCACTGGTACTTGTCTGCAATCAAGTGCTTCCGGAACGATTACCATCAATCCTGATGCAACACTAAGCCTGTCTTCACCAGCAGGAACGAATGCACAGACTTTATGTATCAATACGACCTTATTCAATATCACCTATGCAGTAGGCGGTACCGGAAACAACGGAACCGTAGCAGGTTTACCAACAGGTGTCACCGGAGCTTATGCAGGTGGTGTAGTCACCATCAGTGGTAGTCCTTCAGTATCAGGTTTGTTTACCTACACGGTAACAGCCACTGGAACTTGTGCTAACGCAACAACAACCGGTACTATTAATGTGACCCCATTACAAAATCCAGCCTTCTCATATCCATCCTCAACGTATTGTCAGACTGGAGTTAACCCATCACCAACCATAACCGGAACACCTGGAGGAACCTTCAGCTATACAGGCCCTGGTACCTTGCAGTTAAACCCTTCCACAGGATTGGTAACTTTGATTAGCAGCAACCTCGGAACCTATACCATCAAGTATGTAACCAATGGTCCATGCCCTGATTCAAGCACCTTCTTATTTACCATTACCTTGGCACCGACAGCAGGCTTCAGTTATGCATCAGCCAGCTATTGCCAGAACGGAACAGATCCATTACCTGTGTTTGCACCAGGTGCAAGTGCGGGAGTCTTCAGTGCATTGCCGGCTACCTTGAGTTTTGTTAGTACCGGTACAGGACAGATTGATTTATCAGCCAGTGCTTCTGGCACATACACTGTGACCAACTTCATTGCGGCAGCAGGCGGTTGCGCACCAGCTTCTGCGTCTACGGTAGTAACAATCGATTCAACGACCATTTTAACAGACCCTGCCAATCAGATTGTCTGTGACAATACCGCTACAGCCGCTGTTACGTTTATTAGCACGGTAGGCGGTTCAACATACGGTTGGGTTAATGACACACCAAGTATTGGTTTATTAGCAAGCGGCACCGGAAATATTCCACCGTTCATTGCACAAAATACGAGTGCCGTTCCAGTCGTTGCGACGATTACAGTAACACCAACCGGACCTGCACCAGATTTCTGCACAGGCTTACCACAGTCCTTTACGATTACGGTGAAGCCTCATGCATTCATCAGCTTAACATCAGCGGCAGGTACCGATGCACAAACTTTATGTATCAATGATGTCTTAACTGATATCACGTATGCCGTAAGTGGTGGTGGTACAGGAGCCACTGTAAGTGGCTTACCAGCTGGCTTATTCGGAACCTTCTCAGGTGGTGTGATGACGATCCATGGTTCTCCATCAGGCCCTGCCGGTGTATATGCTTACACAGTAACCACCACAGGTACTTGTGCACAAACAAGTGCTTCAGGAACGATTACAGTGAGTCCTGATGCAACATTGAGCTTAAGTTCAGCAGTTGGAACCAATGCACAAACCTTGTGTATCAATACAACCTTATTTAATATCAGTTATGCAGTAGGCGGTACCGGAACCTTTGGAACGGTAGCGGGCTTACCAACCGGTGTGAATGGAAGTTATGCTGGTGGCGTAGTTACCATCAGTGGTAGTCCATCAGTATCCGGTTTGTTTACCTACACAGTAACTGCTACCGGCACTTGTGCCAACGCCACGACAACCGGCACCATCAATGTGACTCCGTTACAGAATCCTGCGTTTTCATATACATTGTCTACCTATTGTCAGACAGGAGTTAATCCAACGCCAACCATTACTAGCGCAGGAGGAACTTTCAGTTATACTGGTCCGGGTACTTTACAATTAAATACGTCGACCGGTTTAGTGACCTTGAATACTAGTAATCTGGGTACATATACAATCAAGTATGTAACATCTGGGCCATGTCCTGATTCATCCACTGTTAACCTGACCATCACTACAGCACCGACTGCCGGATTCAGTTATGCATCGGCCAGTTATTGTCAAAACGGAACAGACCCTTCACCTGTTTTTGCAGCAGGTGCCAGTGCCGGTGTGTTTAGTGCAGTGCCAGCAACATTAGTATTTATCAGTACAACTACAGGTCAGATTGATCTATCACTGAGTCCTGCAGGAACCTATACTGTGACCAATTTTATTGCAGCAGGAGGAGGATGTGCCGCGGCCACCGCTACAACAGTGGTTACAATCGATCCGACGACTATCTTGACAGACCCTGCTGATCAGGTACGATGTAATAATTCACCGACAGCCGCGGTCAACTTTATAACAACAGTTCCTCAGACCACCATCGGATGGACTCATAATGCAACAGCTGCTATAGGTATTCCTACAAGCGGTACAGGTAATATACCGTCTTTTATTCCTGTCAACACAGGTTCAACACCGATTGTGGTGACATTCACTGTGAACCCTACAGGCCCGGCACCGAACTTCTGTACTGGTTTATCTCAACAATTTACATTGACCATCAATCCTGATGCGAAATTGATCTTGACTTCTGCTGCCGGTACCAATGTACAGTCGGTTTGTATCAATACACCAATTACCACTATTGCCTATGCAACCGGTGGTTCGGCAACCAGCGCAAATATGTCCGGAGGATTAGCACCGAATCTAACCGGTGTGTATACACCAGGTGTGATGACTATTAGTGGTTCTCCGAATGCTCCGGGTACGTATACTTATTCTGTAACAGCGACAGGAACTTGCGCGTCTACAACAGCGACAGGAACTATCACGGTGAATCCGAATGCGACATTGACGCTGACTTCATCGGCTGCATCAACCAATCAAAATGTCTGCAGATATGTACCGATCACTAATATTACCTACACAGTAGGGGCCACAGGGAATAATTCAACGGTGACGGGCTTACCTCCGGGTGTCACTTCTGCAGGAACTACATCAGTTACCATCAGTGGAACACCGAATGTTCCGGGTACGTATACGTATACAGTAACAGCAACAGGAACTTGCGGACCAGCAACCTCCACAGGAACCATCGTGGTCAACCCATTACAAGATCCGACCTTTACATATCCTAACCCTACAAATTGTCAGTTTGGTACAACGTCACCAAATGTGTTGGTAACACCGGGTGGTACCTTCAGTCATACTGGTGTGGGAACCTTATCTATCAATACGTCAACAGGTGTCATTAATCTGGGAACAAGCTCTGTAGGTGTTTACACGATCAAGTATGTAACGCCAGGTCCTTGTAAAGATTCTACAACGTTAACTATTACAATTACGAATGCACCAAGTGCACAGTTCCATTATGCATCTTCAAACTATTGTCAATCGGCCGCTAACCCGTCACCGATTTATAACGGACCGCCAACACCTTCAAGTGGTGGTGTATATACATCATCTGGTGCTGGATTGGTATTTGCAGTATCACCTCCTGCTCTAAATGGAACGATCGATTTGTTGGCAAGTACACCTGGTACGTATGACGTATATAACACGATAGCGGCTTCTGGCGTTTGTCCTTCAGTGGCTGATACGTTTACAGTCACCATCACATCAAAACCAACCCTCAGTTTCGTTTCTTCTACACAGGCTTGGTGTAATCCAAACTGTAATGGTACAGTAACGACCAGTGTGGCAGGTGGTAATGGGGTTTATAATTATACAATTGCTCCAGGTGGTGTGGTAAGCGCTGCTGGTGTTGCTTCATCACTATGTGCTGGTACTGTGTATACGATTACTGTAACAGACGGTATCGGATGTACCGGAACCTTGACTGCCACTGTGACAACAACACCGTCGCCTACTGTAACGGCTGTTGGTGTGAATACAAGTGCTCCGTTTGCAACTGATGGAACTGCATTGGCAACCCCGGCAGGTGGTAGTGGGTCATATACATTCTCAATTGCAGGTACTGGCTCCCCATCAATTAATGCTGCCGGTGCTGCAAGTAATTTACAAGGCGGACCGATTAACTGTATTACATATACTATTACTGTAACTGATTCGCATGGTTGTACAGGTACAACCACGGTATGTATCTACGAGCCAGGCGCTTTAATTTGCAACCAATCTCATACGAATGTTTCTTGCTTTGGTGGTTCAAACGGTACACTACACGATACGATATACGGTGGAACAGTTCCATATACATTAGTGAGTGCAACGGGTCCTTTAGGTCCTATTGTATTTAGCCCGGCTGTTCCTGTCAACGTAATTAGCGCAACAGGATTACCTGCCGGAAATTATACAGTAACATGGAAAGATGCAGCGAACATTCCATGCTCAAATATTATTACAATAACTGAACCTGCAGTATTGTCATTCACCGCTCCTGTCATCAGCACACCTTCATGTTCTCCGGGATGTGATGGAACGTTGACGATCACCGCTACAGGTGGTACTGGTACGAAAGTATATTCAATCACTTCACCGGCAGGTATGACTTGCAACGCATTACCTGGTGCAGTAGCAGGCAGCTTTAATGTGCTGGGCGTTGGAACGTATACTATCTTAGTTACTGATGCCAACAACTGTACAAAAACGACCACTGTACAAATCAATGCATCGCCTAACCCTACAGTAAATCTGAATCATATCAATCCTTTATGTCATGATAACTGTAACGGCAGCATTGTCTCGAACGCAGGTGCCGGTACACCAGCCTTCACCTATGCCATTGTAAGTCCTGCAGGTGCTGTTTGTGTTCCAACACAATCTTCACCGGCTTCAGGTAACTTCACTACATTGGGTGGTGGTACATACACAGTTGTTGTGAGCGATTCTAAAGGTTGTACAGTTACAGGTACACAAATTCTGGTGAATCCTGCAGCCTTGTATCTGAATCCTCCAGTAACCGTATCTCCTTCATGTAACGGATCTTGCAACGGGTCTGTCACCTTAAGTGGTGGTGGCGGAACTCCAGGTTACACGTATTCATTGACAACGCCATTAACGACAAACGCAACCGGTATTTTCAATTTGTTATGTGCAGGTACGTATACTGTTTCAGTGAAGGACACTAAAAACTGTACTTCGTCAGGTACTGTTCAGTTGACAGATCCTCCAATATTGACATGGACTACGACTACTCATACCAACATCACTTGTAACGGATCTGGTAATGGTACCATCAGTACGGCAGCCACAGGCGGAACAGGAACAATTGAATATTCAAGAAATAACGGAGTGACTTATTTCCCTAGCGGAAACTTCACTTCATTGTCTGCAGGAACATATACCATCATTGCCAAAGATGCCAATAACTGCACTATCACCACATCGTTCACCATCATCGAACCTCCGGTATTGACATTAGGTAATCCAACGGTTGTCAATGTAAGTTGTAACGGTGCGAATGATGGCACCATCAGTATTACTGCAGGAGGTGGTACACCAGGTTATACCTATCTACTTACTCCGACTTCTGCAACGAATACCACTGGTAACTTCACCAATCTGGCAGCTAACACGTATACTGTAAAGGTTACGGATGCAGCTGGCTGTACGAAAAGTGTGACCAGTATTCTTATCACACAACCAGCACCACTGGTATTCACGCTGGTGAATCATCAGGATGTGGCTTGCTTTGGTGAGTCCACCGGAACCATCACAGTAAATTCACAGGGCGGTACACCTGCCATCACATATTCACTTGTTCCGAATATCGGTACACAAGGGCCTACAGGCTTCTTCTCTGGATTACCAGCAGGCACCTACACAGTAAAAGCCAAAGATGCTCATAATTGTATAGTAAGTTCCATTGTAACCATTACGCAAGGTCCTCAGATTATCTTCCTCGATGTGACGATGACAGAACCGATTTGTCATGGTGATGCGAATGGAAGTATTTCATTCACCGTCATAGGTGGTACGGGTCAGTTGAAATTCAAAATCAATGGTGGTCCTTTACAAACCGATACGGTATTCAATGATCTGTTGGCAGGTAATTATCTGTTAACTGTCGTTGATGCCTTAGCTTGTTCCAAGGATACGATGATTGTTGTCACAGAACCGGAACCTGTCGGAGCTATTTTGAATCTGCAAGGTGCGAATTGTGTGAATTCTGAAGATGGTAAAGCGATCATTATCGGTACCGGCGGACGTGGCGGATACAAATACTATCTGACACCAGGATTACATATCAATAAGTCGGGCATCTTTGTCGGACTCCCAGCAGGAACCTATCTGTTGCGTGTCGTAGATACTGCCGGTTGTGAATACAGAACGAATATTACGATTAACCCACCTGCGAATCCGCTGGCGAATACCATTACCAAGCAAGATCTTGCTTGCAACGGTGTCGGTAATGAAGGAACAGCAACAGCGAATGTTGCTGGAGGGACACCTCCTTATACCTTCATGTGGAATACAAAACCACCACAAACTACAGCTAAAGCCAGTACGCTTTACTTCGGATATTACGATGTAACGGTAACGGATGCGAATGGCTGCGAAGTGAAAGACACCGTCTATATCGAAGAAGGGCCATGTTGCGAAGTTGCCTTTATTCCAAACGCCTTCTCACCGAATGGTGATCAGGTGAATGATGAATTCAGGGTATTGACAACAGCAGGCGTCGAGTTGATTCAATTGGAGATCTATAACCGCTGGGGTAAACGGGTCTGGTCAACCATCGATTACCGAAGAGGATGGGATGGAACCATCGACGGCAAAGATGCTGCGATCGACACCTACTATTATATCCTTCGATATAAGTGTACACGAGATAACGGCACTTACACGAAGAAAGGAGACCTCATACTCATACGATAATTTTCGTCAAACTAATCATTAAATCCCGCATATCTTATGCGGGATTTTTTTTGCAAATACCAATTGCAGAATATCTTTGCCACTCAATTACGAATTATGGTAGACGCATTATTGGGGCTTCAATGGGGTGATGAAGGCAAAGGAAAAATTGTCGATTTTCTGGCTAATGAATATGCCATTATCGCGCGTTTTCAAGGAGGACCAAATGCTGGACATACACTGTATATCAATGATAAAAAAGTAGTGTTACATACCATACCATCCGGGGTATTTCATCCCAATCTGATGAATGTAATCGGTAATGGAGTCGTAATTGATCCGGTTTCGTTTCAAAAGGAATGTGAAGAGATTGAATCACATGGCATTGATTTAAAAAAGGTGTTGATCATCAGCGAACGAGCCCATCTTATTTTACCTACCCATAAAGCATTGGACAAAGCCAGTGAATTAAGCAAGGGGAAAAATAAAATCGGTAGTACCCTCAAAGGAATCGGACCTACCTATATGGACAAAACCGGTCGAAATGGTTTGCGTGTCGGTGATATCTTGCAGAAGGATTTTAAGGAACGATATGATGCATTGAAAGACAAGCATCTTACTATCTTGCAACAATTAAATTTCGATGAAGATATCAATCAATGGGAGGAAGAATTTTTCGCATCCATTGAAGAGCTTCGCAAACATACCATAGTAGGTGTTGAATTTTACTTGAATGACAAAATAGTATCAGGAAAAAAAATATTGGCTGAAGGAGCTCAGGGCACCATGCTCGATATCGATTTTGGAACCTACCCGTTTGTGACATCCAGTAATACGGTTACCGCAGGACTCTGCACCGGATTAGGGATTGCGCCTAAATGGGTCAATAAAGTGTATGGTATCAGTAAAGCGTATTGTACTCGGGTAGGTAGCGGACCTTTCCCTACCGAATTACTCGATGAAGTAGGAGATTTACTCCGAAAGACAGGAAACGAATTCGGGTCGACAACAGGACGTCCGCGCCGTTGCGGTTGGATCGATTTGGTAGCGTTGCAATATGCCTGCATGATCAATGGCGTGACGGATTTGATTATCACCAAGGCAGATGTGCTTGATGGCATGGACCGAATTGGAGCATGCACATCCTATACCATAGATGGCGTGAACACAAATCAGTTTCCTTACGATGTGACGAATAAGATCATTGAAGCTAATTATGAATATGTCAATGGCTGGGACAAGAATCTGGCTGATTGTAAAATTGGCAGTGATTTGCCTCAGTCGTTCCTTAATTTGTCGGCCATGATAGAAGCAAAGACCGGAACAAGAATTTCACATGTGTCTAATGGTGTCGGTAGAGATCAGTTGATTCAGATGATATAAGTAAATTGATCGGTTGTTGTGTCCGGGATATTGTACCGTGCACGTCGGAAATTAATAGAAAAGAATACGCAAAAAAAATTTTAATTTTTATGTCTAAAAATTTTTCTGTTTGAAAAATATAATAAAAATTTACATTAGAAACTGTACATAGCATGAAAGCAAAACCTGAAACAAAAGCAGCCGCAAAAAAAGCAGCACCTAAGGCAGCTGCATCAAAAAGCGCAGCCCCTAAGAAGGCAGCGGCAAAGAAAAAATCACCGGATGATGACGATGATGATTTTGATGATGACGATGAGATTGTGACACCGAAAGCCGGTGCAAAAAAAAGTGCATCAAAGAAAATTGCTGATGATGACGACGATGATGATTTCGACGATGACGATATCGATGATGACTACGACCTGGATGATGATGATTTTAAAGATGAGTTTGAAGA
>CAIQUX010000127.1 GCA_903875055.1 uncultured Bacteroidota bacterium | reverse complement strand
TAAATCATCTTATGCTCCAAGAATATTCGCAAATTAGGCACACGATTCTTACATTTGAAGTCCTATGAAAAACAACACCGTCTTTAAAGAAGGTTATTGTATCCGTGACCAGCAAGCCACTCATTTTTTGACCTTCACCGTTTGCGGTTGGATTGATTTGTTTACAAGAAAGGCATATCGCGATATATTGCTTGAAAGCTTTCAATATTGCCGGAATCATAAAGGGCTTATTTTATACGCCTATGTAGTGATGAGCAACCATCTTCATCTGATAGCAAGGGCCAAGGAAGAAAAACAATTAAGTGATATCATCAGAGATTTTAAAGCCCATACCCATAGGCAGATGATACGCATTATTGAATCTGACGAAGAAAGCAGAAGGCATTGGATGCTTCATCAACTGAAATATTATGCAAGTCGGCATGCCCGAAATGAGCAATATCAGATTTGGATACAAAATAGCCATCCTGAAGAATTATTCACGAACGAAATGGCATTGATAAAGTTAAATTACATTCATGAAAACCCTGTTCGTGCGGGCTATGTTGCAAATCCACAAGACTATTTGTATAGCAGTGCAAGCAACTATATCAATGGCAAGGGGTTGATAGAAATTGATTTTCTTTTTTGATAGGGAAATAAATAGGGGGACCCTATAAAGAACATAGGGCTTGCGAAGGCACAGCCTTCGAAGAGGGAGATTTAAAAAGGCAATTTCGATTACAAGCTTGTAAGAAATTATCACTCGTGTATACGCATGATAGATTGCACTCAAAATTAAAAACATGAACAACGAACACACATTTAAAGGCCAGATGGATTTGACTTTTGTAAAAGAAGAAGGACGCTGGTATGTTGACCTGCCTGCGTTTATTGAAACCGGTGCCGGCACTAAAGACGACCTGGAGATGGTTGCGGGCGCTGATAAACTGTGCGATGAACTATCAGATGGAGGAAACCGCTTAACGGTAACGATATCAACAAGCCCGTTTAAAGGTGCTGATTTCTCGATCCAACGAATGAATAACGGACGAACAGAGGGTCGCGACTATGATGCATACCATAAAGGACATTTCATCTTTACAATCTGGTTATGCCCGGTACTACTCTACGTTATGGGACGTTATCCCGAAATCGTCTACTTTAAAAAACATGAATCTAAACAAAAAACAAATAACATGAAAACGCAACGAACAATTTATCATCTGATTTTAGACAGGAGTGGGTCAATGTCTGACTGCATTGAAAATACCGTCACAGGTTTTAACGAACAAGTCAATAAGATTAGACAGCTGGAAGAGAAATTTCCTGATCAACAGATCGTAATGGGACTCACCACCTTCAACAACCAAGTTGAGCATCATTTAAAGCTTGCTCCACCACAAAGCATACTTACCCTGACACCAAGAATGTATAAGCCAAACGGTGCCACCGCCCTATTAGATGCTATTGGGTTAACCACCATGATGCTCGAACCAGAAGTGGATCTAAAAGACAATATTGATACAACCTGTGTTATCGTTATTATAACCGACGGTCATGAAAACGCATCAAAATATTATAACTTACATTCCATTAGAGAGAGGATCACAACATTAGAAGCTACCGAAAAGTGGATTTTTAGTTTTATTGGCGCTACTCTTGATGCCGTTGATGTTGCAGAGACAATGAATATCAGTCGGAGTAACAGTTTATTCTTCGGTAAAGCTGCCATGCAGCCGGATGTATGGGATAAGCTAAGTGATTCGATGGATGTATACCTAACTGAGAAAAAGAGCGGAGAGGCCCATCCGAAAAGCTTCCTAAAAAATAAATAATATGAAAATACACATCATTAAATCGCCGGAATTATCTCCGGAATTGTTTACGAAAACGGTTGAATTGTTGTCTGCCGTACAGGGGGCAATATCATTTTCATTCAATAAGGATTCGGTATTGAATTTTGATGAGGATGAGATACTGGAGCATACGTTTGATGATGTTGAAGCATTTGAGAAAAGCTTGTATCACGTACCGTGTTACTCGCCGAGTGAAAATGATATTACATTTCCTCACACGCACCCGCAGGCCACCTGGACTACTTTATTTGCAAAATGTGCATCCTATCGGCAGCAACAACGAATACCCGATGATGAATTTGTAATTCTGCTGACCGATATGGCCAATGATAAAAACTGGTTTGCTTCCCTTGATGAACATATGCCTTATAATGGTTTTATACATACCGATGGATGGAGTCATTACATTGACTGCCCTGCGCAGTTCCCCATTGCCTATGAGGTGATTGCCTTATTACTACAGAAATATATGTTCAGTGGCATGTATGACCTCAGAACATCGGTTCATAAGACGCCTGTAGGTTGTGTAAATGATATGTGTATTAAAAAACGGGAAATAATACTCAAGCTCCGAACGGCCGATATTTGCCGCAGCTGCATGGATCGGATAAAAGACGTAGTGCCGGCGCCTGTGATCCATCACGCTCTTCAGATTATGGAATCATTGCGGGTTAAGATGCTCTATGCACAGAACTTCAGGCAAGACTCACCATTAAGTACCCTCATGATTACCCAGCATCATAAACTGTTATTGCCTGAGTTCGGTCATATCGAGATAAAGCTAAGGCCGCTGGAGAAAGCTCTTTATTATCTGTTTCTCGACCACCCGGAAGGTATATTCCTCAGTAGCTTATCAGACTACCGGCAGGATTTATACTCAATCTACAGCCGGCTTTCCAATATGGGGATGCTGCAAGAAATGAAAGGAAGAATTGATGATATGACCAATGCGTTGAATAACTCTGCCAGTGAAAAGATCTCCAGAATCAAGCGAGTGTTTGAGGAAGCCCTAGGACATGAGTTAGCAAAAAACTATTACATATGCGGCCAGGTAGGAGAGGTAAAGAAAATTGGATTGCCAAGAGAAAAAATGATTGATCAACGAAAGGCTGTAGTAGAAAAAAGCAAGTAGAAAATAGCTTGTTGTGTAGCAGATTTAATTTTTTTTGTGGATACGTACACAAGTTGAAAGGGACCAACTATCAGATAGGGAGATTAATAAGGGACCCTATAAAGAACATAGTTCTTGCGAAGGCATAGCCTTCGAAGAGAGGAGGGAGATAAATAGGGGGACCCTATAAAGAACATAGGTCTTGCGAAGGCACAGCCTTCGAAGAGGGAGGAGCTAGAGAATTACAAATAGACATAGAGTGCTGGTTTCTCGTACATCTAGTGCCTTAATAAATACTGCTAAATGGTTGTAAAAAAGTATTAAGAGATAAGTTAACTTATTATAACTGCAAGAATATCCCGGTATACTTGAAGGCTTAATCAATATCAACAACCTAACCAATAGTATTTTAAAGAGTTGCCACAATGCTTCTATTATCTTACCTTTAAGTTTTAAAACATAAATTGGCCGCAAAAATGACAAGTGGACAACGACATATTCAAAGCGATAGTTAACAATATGAAGGCAAGGTT
>CAIQUX010000126.1 GCA_903875055.1 uncultured Bacteroidota bacterium | reverse complement strand
CGTTCACCGCATCAATCACCGAATGTTGCATTTCATTCAGTTGCTTGATCTTCAGGTTCTCAAGGAGGACAGGAATGTTGATAGTATTTTCCATGGCCGCAAAGGTAGTGTTTCACAGTCTATGAACGTGCTGAATTCTAATTGGGTAAAATCAAACTCACTTCCGCAGTATACTATTCTAGCTCTTCTCTTCCCATACCTGAGCCAGCTGCACGAGGGTATCTACCGCTTTCTGCATATCCTGCACACTTACATATTCATGTTTGGAATGGATGGCCATTTCGCCCGTGAAGATATTCGGACAAGGCATACCCATGAACGAAAGACGTGAGCCGTCGGTACCGCCACGAATCAAATGTTGTTCGGGTTGCACACCGGCACGCAGCATGGCTTCATTGGCATAGTCCATCACATGCGGAAGATCTTTTAAGATATCCATCATGTTGCGATATTGTTCGTGTACGGTGAACTCATATCGTGCACCGGGATATTTGGCCACCGTTTCCTGAAGGATAGCTTCCAGACGATTCTCATGTTCTTTCAGCAAGGCTGTTTCGAAATCGCGTATGATAAACTTCACTGTCGTCTTTTCGATTTGACCGTCAATCGCCATCGGATGAATATAACCCTGACGACCTTCAGTGGTTTCAGGACTCCAGCTTGTTTTAGGAAGGGCATCGATAAACTCACCGGCTATTTTAATGGCGCTCACCAATTTGCCTTTGGCATAACCCGGATGCGCACTGATACCATGTATCACCGCCACCGCTCCATCGGCGCTGAACGATTCGCCTTCCAGCGCACCGCGTTCGCCACCATCCAGGGTATAACCGAATTCGGCACCGAGTTTTTTCATATCCACTTTCTCAACACCACGACCTACTTCCTCATCAGGCGTGAATAACACACGAATCTTTCCGTGTTTGATTTCAGGATGCTGGGTCAGGTAATTGACAAGATCCATGATGATGGCCACACCGGCCTTATCATCGGCACCCAAGAGGGTAAGACCTGAGGCGGTAATAATATCATCACCGATGCGTTCTTTCAGATATGGATATTTGGTCGTGGTGATGACCTGCGTCGTATCATCAGGCAAGACGATATCCTGGCCCTGATAATTCGCATGCAGGATAGGTTTTACAACTTTCCCGCTGCAATCAGGTGCGGTGTCCATATGCGAGCAATAACAGATCACTGGAACGTTCTTATCGGTCGTTGAAGGAATCGTGGCATATACATAGCCATATTCATCCATATCGACATCGCTCAACCCGATGGCTTTCAATTCCTCTGCCAATATTTTTGACAGGTCTTTTTGTTTTTCGGTACTAGGGAAACAAGTCGCTTCCGGATCGCTTTGGGTGTCAACCTGCACATAACGCATAAAACGCTCGGCTACTGTATATTGATAACTCATAATGCATATTTTTTGATAAGGGCGCAAAGATACATCCTGCACATTAAATTCTATCTTTACGATATGAATTCATACGACCTATCAAACATTTCATTTTCCCAGATATTGACGGCCACCTTCGCGCTCTTCGCTGTCATCGATGTATTGGGTTCCATTCCGGTACTCATTTCGCTGAAGAATAAGATGGGAGGCTTCAGTTCGGCCAGGGCCACCTTGGTATCTGGCGCTCTGATGTTGATTTTCTTTTTTCTGGGTGAAAGTTTTCTTGGCTTGCTCGGACTCGATATCAGCTCCTTCGCTATTGCCGGTTCTATCGTATTGTTTATCCTTGGTTTGGAAATGGTACTCGGTTGGGATTTCTTTAAAAGCGATACCAATGTAAAATCGGGTGCGGTTGTTCCGATTGCTTTTCCGATCATCGCCGGTTCGGGTACACTCACCACGGTAATGTCGATCAAATCCTTATATCATCAATACAATATCCTCATTGCGATTCTCATCAATCTGGTCATCATTTACATCGCCTTGAAGAGTCTGGCATGGCTCGAACACATCTTAGGACCTTCAGGCATATTGGTCATCCGTAAATTTTTCGGGGTGATACTCATCGCCATTGCAGTGAAGATGTTCAGGACCAATGTGGCAGTTTAAGGACACTAAAGAGGGCTTTGAAGTTCGGTGTCAGGATATGCCAGCATATTCAGCCATTATTTTTTTTGGGGGTCGGGGACAGTGCGGATATTCGGCGGATGGGCGATGGCACCGTTCAACGGAAGAACCCGATTCAGCATACCACGATTCACCCAATTCGCACAGATAGCTACATGTTGACGGCATTATCGGCTTGTATAGTACCGATAACCAAGCGGATGCTCACAATTTCCCTTGGTTGATACCGAAAACCAAGCGGATATCGCCGATAAACACTTGGTTACTGACAATATCCGTGTGTTTATCGCCGGTAAACACTTGTTTGCTGACGATATCCGTCTGTTTATCGGCGGTAAACAAGTGGTTTTTGGGGTTGAAAAACTTGGATTTACTAGTATAAAGTTGATTGTGTAAACGGTGTAAAAGTCAATCTGAGAGTTTTGTGAAATTAAGAATGGCAATGTACATTTGAGTAAAATTGTACTATGAACGCTGCTGAACTGAAATTAGAACTCATTCGTAAGATTGATTTGCTGGAAAAAAAGCAATTGAACGAACTTAACGGCGTAGTGACGAATATGATCCATGGTCAGTATGGAAGTAATGATTGGGAATTATTAAGTGTCGACGAACAAAATGGAATCATTTCAGCCATCGACGATTTGAAGAAAAATGGCGGTGTGGAACAAAGCGTTGTTTTAAGTAAGCTTCGAACTCGAATTGCCAATGCCTAAGGAAACGGAAGTGATGCTTCGTATAGGCACAAATCACTAAGACAGAAATAATCAGGTTATTTGATAATAGACAAGATCCAAAGAAATTTAACTTTTAAACCATCCGCGGTCCATCGTCTATTGTCGATCGTCCATCGTCTATTGTCTCTCGTCTCCCTAATCCCAACTGTTTTTTCGCTTATCAAAAATATCGAATCCGAATTTGAGTTGCATCGGGTTGTTGGCCTTGTTGGCGGCACTCACCACATAGTAGGCGCCCAATTTGAATTTCTCCCTGAACAACGGAATGATCTTTTCAATGCCCACAAAGGCTTCTGCATATTTGAGATTGGACTTCGGGATATACAACGCCCCGCCACCGGCCACTTCAAGCAACTTCAGTTTTTTAATTAAAGGAATCTTGTTCAGGATAGAGCCGTTGAAATGATGAATATAATGGCCTTCATAAAATCGCCTGAATATCGGGAAGGTCGAATCCAATGCCTGAAAACTCAATAGAGGATTGTTGAACAGGTAAGGATTACCCCGACTGATATATTTATAATCGACTGTTTTTAAACTCTTCTGTGACAGGAATTCGCCAGAGCTGATATGATAATTGGAAATGCCGGCCAAGCCCAATTTGAGTTTCTGAAACAAGCCGAATTCAAGATAGTCATAGTCGACTTCACTCTTGAAGATATCGGGGAATCCTTTCTTCCATTTGACATAAAGGGTAGGATATTTCGAACCTAAGATTATTTTCTGACGCGGCTCCCTGATATACATGCTGAAGGGTGTGTACTCAAGTGTCACAGAGGCGGTGAAGGCATTGTAAGGCGCAAAGACGATGGGCTCATTATTGAAATGGGTCAAGGTGTCTTTCAGCAGGTAATCGAATTGTCGGCTGAGTTTTGATGGGTCAAGCGATTGGCGTTCGGCAAACTCGAATTTATTTCGAAGCACCAGTCCGTTAGCGATTTCCAATCCATGTTCAAATTCGATATGATTCTTGATATAAAAATTACTTCGTCTGAACAGGTTGATGAAGGCATCGCCAAAAAAGATCAACTCGAATTCCCTGCCCACAGTAGCGGTGATATAACCATTTGAAAACGGATTATATCGATGTGTCAATACCAACGAGCCCATGATGTCGTGATTGAGGAACCCGTAATTGATATCACCTTTCAAAGAGACAAATTTTTTCGATTCAAAAATTTTAAAATAGCCAGCGCCCAGATTCAATCGTGTGCCATAGGGGAGAAATGGCCTGAACATGGAAATGACAGGGTCAAAGGAAAAGGTTCTTTCTTTCTTTCGTTTATACTTATCCTGGCCAAGGAAAAGAATCTTCAGGACGGTAATCTTGTTGGTCCGATGATCGATCGAATCGAGATAATGTTGTGAGTGCGTGGCGCGATAGACGCTGTCGCTCTTGATGATGAATTTTACTTCGTTTTCATTGAGTGGTTCTTTCCGCACCGTATTCCAAAAGGTGGAATCTTTTTTATAGGCTTCTAAAGTCGTTGAACTGATTTCGCGGTTGAAATACTTTTTAGAAAATTGGGTGTCGATCTTGTAATGATCATAGACGGCAATGGTTCGGCCTGATGATTTCGAACGGCCGCTTTTTGACCGATAAATAAATTCCTGTCTGACAGGAAGATAGGCCTTGCCATCGACAAATTCATTTTCTTGTCGGGCTTCGAAATAATCATACTCGGGCATATGATATGAAGGGAACGTAAAATTTGATGAGATGATAGCCCACGACGTATCGACAATTTTGACATCACCTTCGATCAATGCATTGCCAAGACGGCCCGGTGTGAAGTGAATGGTGTAAATTGTGTATCTGTCTTTCTTTAAGATGTTTTTAGTCTTGAATCTATAGGCCACTAATCCGCTATAGCTGATGGGCGATAACATGGGCGTTTCTGACAAAGCCGGAATTCTGATCAGGTTATTGTACAAGTTAAAGTCGCCATCTGTGGTGGTTAAAAAGAAAAGTCCGCTTTTATCACCGCGTATGTTTACACCTGTTCGTTTTTCTTTGATCTTATCAGGATATTCAAAATCTACCTGCAGATAAATTTCCGACATATTCATATCGGGGAGTTTGGCATCCAAGACGGCTTTAGCAGAATCGGTCAGCTTGGCTTTTTGTCGTTTGCTCATGACCGATTCGTTCTCTTCCGTGGCGCGTATATACACTTCACTGGTGTAAGAGTTGTAAGCAGTTGTGATATTGTTTTTCTGTCTGATCACATTGCGTATCAATTCTTCTGCTTTGTCTTTGCGAAAGGAAACAATTTTGACTTCGTTCATGTTGCTGGTACTTTCTTCCAGTATGACATTCTCGGGAGCGCCATTTTTTCGATGAACGAATTTGATACTTTGTTTCTTATAACCGATTAAGGAGAAAACGATTTCATATTGTCCTTCCTCCAATTTGAATTCATAATGTCCTTTTTCATCTGTCTTAGTGCCGATCTGAAGATCTTTGATCTGTACTGTGACGAAGCTCATTGGTTCAAGATTCGCATTGGTGACATTGCCTTGCAAAAGATATTGCTGCGCGAAAAGTTTGCCCATTGAGCAAAGTGTTAGGCACCATAAAATAAATATCTTTTTAAGCATGTTCTTACATCATAAAGCATGACCCGAGTGGTTTCCCGGATGATATCTGTCAGTTCTAAAATTTTACGGAAACAAATCCGCATCTATTTACTTGGCTTCTTTTCCACCTCCGTTATCTTCGCCACCACCTTCATCTTTCTTCAGGTTTTCATCACGATTTTTACCTTCTTTTTCCTTGTCTTTTTTTGGAGCAGGTTTTTTCATGGCTTCCGGATTATTACGTTGTGATTTGCTGGCTAAGCGGATCTGCAGATTTAATCCTATACTTCGAGTTTGATTTTTACGCAATACCGACTGATCATAATACGGATACAAGTTGTAATTTGTTTGTGTCTGAATGGTATTGAAGAGGTCGTTCACGGAGAGTGTCAGATTCGCGAAGTTGTTCATGAATGATTTCTTAATCGCGATATCAACATTGCCATACGGTTGGATATTACCTTGTGCAACGACGGTTTTTGCATTGTAGTTACCTGTAAGCTGTATATTAAAACCATCTATAAGTTTTGCGTTCGTCATCAGTTTGGCAAATCCTCCGAATCCGGTGCGGGTCAATGTAGGGTCGAGGTTAGCACCGTTGACACTGTTCCTGAATGCATTCACATTTAATGTAGCATCCCACCATGAAAGGAAATTGACTTTGTTTGTGAGTTCCACGCCATAGGTTATACCTGTAGCAAGGTTCCTATTTTGTGAAAAGGTAGTTCCATCATTATTGAATCGTCTGTAACGTTGTATTAAGTTATCGGTATACTGATAATAGGCGCTAGCCAGAAAGGTATTGCTTTTTCCATATTGGTGGTTGAAGGTCAGTTCAAAGGCATGAATGAATTCAGGTTTGAGGGCAGGGTTGCCCATCGAAGTATCCTGTGGATTACTCACGTCGATATAAGGGACAATTTGCATGAAGCCCGGGCGATTGACACGACGAGCATAGTTGAAGTTCAGGTCGTCTTTCTTAGAAAGTTTTTGTGTGACAAATACAGTAGGGAATAAACCGAGATAATGATTGGCCACTTGCGAATTGTATTGGTATACGGTACCTTCATACGTGAAATATTCTCCTCTCAAACCCACTTGTACACCAGTCGATTTAAACTGATTCGCGACATTGATATAGGCGCCGTGTACTTGTTGTGTGTAGGTAAAATGGTTCTTCAGAATCATTTCTTCAATTTCAGGTTGGTTGAGATATTTTATGGTCGGCTGATTCTCTGATTTGAATTTGATATAATACGTTTTTTCGCCAAGGTCTATCCGTGCATTCTTGAAAAGCGGTTTAGTATAATCGATTTGAAAGGTGCCATTCCAGTTGG
>CAIQUX010000125.1 GCA_903875055.1 uncultured Bacteroidota bacterium | reverse complement strand
CCCGGTAAATTGAATCTCATCATAGGTCCCAACGGAGCAGGCAAGTCAACATTGATCAATGTCATCTGCAACCGGTTACATCCGAATGAAGGAAGTGTTAGTTTCGAAGAGAAGAACCTAACCGATTATTCCATTGTTCAATTAGCTCGAATCAGAGCTGTATTATCGCAAAATATAGAGTTGGCATTTCCCATGAAGGTAGCTGAAGTGGTGATGATGGGCAGATATCCTCATTTCACCGGAGCGCCAGAACGTAAGGACAAGAAGGCTTGTGATGAAGCCATGGATTTTTTTAATGTGCTTTCACTGGCCACTCGCGAATACATGACCTTGAGCGGAGGTGAAAAACAACGGGTACACTTTGCACGGGTGGCGGCGCAGATATGGTATCCGGTGGCAGACAGTTGCCGTTACCTGATCCTTGACGAACCGCTTACATTTTTGGATGTATATCATCAATTTCATTTCATGCATGGTTTGAAAGAGCTTCTTAAACAAAAGGATATGGTTATTGTTGGTGTCGTTCATGATTTGAATCTCGCGGCAAAATTCGCCGATCAGATTATCTTATTGCATGAGACCAAGGTGTTGGCAGCAGGCAATAAGCAACAAGTGCTGACGAAAGAGAACATCGGTACAGCCTATCAATTGGTGCCTGAAATTTTTCATGAAGGAGATTCACTCCATCTGGTTTTCTGATATGAAGTAACAACAGTGTGTTTCAATATGATCGATGATCCGTAGCATTTCGTATTAAACTCAGCCTAACACAAAGATTCCTACGACGAATTTCTTAGTTTTACACAAATTTCCAATTCTTGAACAAGGAACAAATACTTCAAACGGCCCGCGAAACGATAGCGATTGAAAAAGCGGCCATCGAACATCTTCATACATTACTCAACGATTCCTTTGCCGATGTGGTGCAGGCCATTCACGACTCGACTGGAAGAGTTGTCATCAGCGGTATAGGTAAGAGTGCCATCATCGCACAAAAGATTGTGGCTACCCTGAACAGTACCGGCACACCCGCCGTTTTTCTACATGCTGCCGATGCCATTCATGGCGATCTGGGTATGATGCAACCCAACGATATCGCCATCGTGATTTCAAAAAGTGGTGAGAGTGCCGAAATCAAAGTGCTGGTTCCCCTGATTAAAAATTTCGGCAATACCCTGATTGCGCTTTGCGGAAATGTACATTCGTTTTTGGCCAAGGAAGCCGATTATATTATTGACTCTACCGTGGAAGTCGAAGCCTGTCCCAATAACCTCGCACCGACCAGCAGCACTACGGCGCAACTGGTGATGGGTGATGCATTGGCTGTCTGTCTGCTGCAATTAAAGGGATTCAAACCTGGAGACTTCGCCAAGTTTCATCCGGGTGGCGCTTTAGGTAAGCAATTGTATCTCAAGGTAAAAGATCTGTCTACTTTGAATCAGGTGCCTAAGGTCATGGCCAGCTCGGGTATCAACGAAGTGATATTGGAGATTACCAGTAAGCGTCTTGGTTCAACTGCGGTACTTGATACATCGTCTGCGCTTGCTGGTATCATTACCGATGGTGATATACGACGGATGATAGAAAACAATGCCGATTTCTCAACACTCAAGGCAAGCGATATCATGAATGCCCATCCTAAAATCATACAAGCCGATGAACTGGCCATCAATGCCCTTGCCATGATGAGAGCCAATAATATTTCACAGTTGGTAGTAGTTGATGGAAGCGATTATGCAGGTATCATACATATCCACGACCTGATACGTGAAGGACTGATCTGATAAGGACGCGTCTCAATAAAATCCTATATCTTTTATCCGTAAAAGTGCACAAATGTATAAACGGCCTATGGAAAATAGCGTTAAAAAATGATGGAAATGAGGCGCAAAAAATACCTTTGTCCGAGTAAGCGAGGGTGTTGCAGCGAAGGACGAGTTTAGGTATTTTTAGCCGAATGATCATCATTTTAGCTATTTTTCATCAGCCTAGATTTTTTTGTTTCTTTTTGCATCATGGCAAAAAGAAAAAGAATCTGTTGATGACAAATGTTGGCATAACTTAACAAATTATCAACCGAAGATTACTTTGAAATCTCATCCAGATGCGATTCAATCTTCTTGATCATATCCTTACAAAACGGTGTGTATTTTGACATGAGATCGATGGTCTTAGGTGCCACAGGTTCGATGTACTTATATGATTTCGATTCAGCCTTCATGGCTGGTTTTAACAATTGAATCTGATTGGCCAGCCAGCAAAAAGTACTTACGATAAACACCACGAAAAACGAATAGAGCATAGCGCCCAACAGTTTATTAATCCAACCGAGTAGTAGTTTATCAAGTATGCCTTCGATCAGTTTGATGAGCATACGGAACAAAAAGATGCTTCCTAAAAACAAGATAACAAAGGAAATGATCATGGTGTATTTGCTGGTCAGAATCTGCTGCACAAACAGATATTCCGAAAACTCACTTGATAATTTCAGGGCGATTACGATACCAAGGAATACGGCAATAAAGGAACAGATTGCCCAAAGCAATCCTTTTTTCCAGCCTCTGATAAAGGCCAGTATCATCAGTACCAGCAGTATGCAATCGAGTATCATAAACGATTAGGCGAGTAATTCCTTCACCATGGCAGAAATCATCTTGCCATCGGCCTTACCTGCCAATTGCTTGGTGGCGGCTCCCATCACCTTGCCCATATCGCCCGGACCGGCAGCACCCACGGCGGTTATGATACCTTTGAGGGCTTCGCGTAATTCGTTTTCATCCATTTGCTTCGGCATGAATTTTTCAATCACTTCAAGTTCATCGCGTTCTTTCTGTGCCAGGTCTTCACGGTTTTGAGCTACGAATACCTCAAGGGAATCTTTACGTTGCTTCACCAGTTTCTGAAGAATTTTCATTTCATCTTCTTCCGTCAGATCGCCTGTTTTGCCATCAGCGGTTTTGGCCAGCAAGATGGCTGATTTTACACCGCGTAATCCACGCAGGGCCGCTTCGTTTTTGGCCAGCATGGCGGTTTTGATATCGGCATTGATTGTTACTTCTAATGACATAGTAATGTATTTTAGTATGATGAATTACAATTGGTTTTTTTTCATTTCCTCTTCCATCTTCTTTTTCATCGATTTCGAAAAGCTGCGCATTTCCTCGGCCAGTTCTTTGTGCTGGGTGGCACGCTCATAGGTATCGGCCATGGTCATCATGGTCTGGAAAAAGAAATCGTCCATTTCGTCGACCATCATTTTCTTGGTCCACAGGTCGATACGGAGGGCGGCATTTTCGTTGAGGTCCCAGATGCTGAGCATGAAGGCCTTGGCTTCGGTGGGTTTTGACACACCGCCTTCGGCTGCCTGCCAGAATATTTTTTCGGGGACTTTGTTCTCATCTAGTTGCACATCCAGATGTATGGTAGAGGTATGGCTCATTGTATTTTTATTGGGAGTGCAAATATAGGAAAATTACGATTCGATGCCCGATGTTGTAGCAGGTTCAGTAAACAGTGCAAAATATTGGCCGGAACTACGTTATCCCGATGAGATTTCATTGTTACAACGATCCCGGGAGCTGCCGCAATCCCAGCCGTAGGGCCTCCCGGTAAGATGGCGTCTTTGCAACATCACCTTGGGGCAGCCTCAGCCTAGTTGGAAAGTTTGCAATGCTACAAGGAGGTAAGGTGACGACTGCCGGAGGCAATACGCATAGCTCGGAATTGTGAGCAAGGGATGTTGGCGTGTTGTACAGGTAAGATGGCGTTAGGTCCGCCGGGCATTGCGGCAAGGGAAAAGAATCTTTATACGGCAGATTTTTATAAAAATCCTGATGTATGAAGACTCCTGACTTCCGCGCTGGGACACCCAAAATTTCACAGGCCAAAAATATGGGTTAGATATTTCTGCTCATCGTTCAGGATCAGGGTTTTATTTATTTTCTCTTTCGTGT
>CAIQUX010000124.1 GCA_903875055.1 uncultured Bacteroidota bacterium | reverse complement strand
CCTTTGTCTCGAACAAAGAAGTGATGGATACGCTGATGTTTAATCCTGTCTTAGGACATATCACCACATTCGGTGGTCATCCGGTTTGTTGTGCTGCTGGTATGGCGGCCTTCAATTTTCTATTGGATTCAGCACTGATTGCTGAGGTTAAAAAGAAAGAAGAATTGTTTAAAAAGCAGCTGGTGCATCCATCTATCAAACATGTAAGCAGTTGCGGATTATTGATGGCGGTGCATTTCGACAGCTATGAAACCAATAAGAAAATAATTGATACCTGTATAGCCAATGGGGTGTTTACCGACTGGTTTTTATTCGCCGCCAATGCATTGCGAATAGCGCCACCTTTAATCATTACAGAGCGGGAGATTGAGGAAGCTTGTGCCATCATCTTAAAATCGATCGATGAAATCATCCATCCTTCATAAGACGGTCCGCCTGCTTTCAATTGTGTTGCCTATCGGCTTAGTTTTGTTTTTAGTAGCGGTCACTTTCTTTTTTTTCTCGAATTCATATACATCTTTCATTCAAGATGTACTCGATAGTATCCAACGCCCGGATTTGGAAAAGGTGCTTCGTGAACAGTATTTTCCGCTTGAAAAATTCGACAGAATCAAATGGTGGTTGCTACTAAGTTCAGTAGTATCAGCAGGCGGATTGTCAGTGATGTATCGCTACAAGGAAGAATATCATCGACAGATTGATGGCATCGCTAGTTCAGGTAACATTTATCTGAACAAGCTAAAACTTATTTACCTATCCTTCAGTAAAACAGGTCGAATAGCGCTTGGTTTATTACTGTTCATATTGCTATGCCGTTCGGTCTATTTCGCTACTACTTTTTATATTCAATTCGATGAGGCCTGGAACTACAATTTTTTTCTTGACAAACAGATTTTTTATTCCATCGGCGCTTATAACAATTATCCTTTACACAATATTGTTTCCTGGTGCTTTGTCCATCTGTTGGGTTCATCGGTTTTAGTTCTTCGTATGCCTTCTTTCTTGATTGGATTGTTTTGTACTTTCTTTATTGCTTTAGGCATTCAGCATTTTGTAAGGAATGAAAAGATAGCCCTTCTTTCAGCAGGACTTTTCAGTTGCTTACCCGTCAGTTTGTTTTATATGTTATATGCAAGGGGTGTTATGTTTGAAATCTTATTTGCCTTGCTCGTTTGTATTCTTATTCTTCAATATGGAAAATCTGGATTTACGTTTAAACGTATACTTTTCCTGTCGTTGTTGAATGCCTTGGGTACGTATAGTATGGTATCGCATCCCTATTTTATCGTGAGCAGTTTTGCCGCCATGTTGATATTTAGTGTTTTGTATGAACGAAAAAATAGCATGATGGTCATTGCATACGGATTCTTTTCGATGCTTTTTAGTCTGGTCATGATGATACCCATGATGCTGGGTACAGGTTTATCGCCCGTCCTTTCTGTCTTATCAAATCATCAGGCAGTTTCGATAAAGGATATCATCAGCTATGTCGAAAAGGTTTCTTTTTTCATAACAGGATTCAGGTCCTCATTCTATTTATTTTTCCTGATGTCAATCAGTTTGCTTGTTTACTTTTTCAAAAAGAATAGAAGACTATGCATGCTAAGTCTGTTCAATAGTTCGCTGTTGCTTTTACCACTATTCATTCCTTGGCTTACGAATGTCTATCCACCTGAAAGGGCTATCAGCTTTTTGGTGTTGGTTCCTTTGAGTTACGCGACCTTAGTTTTTTACATGGTATATCAAATGAATGTCGGCCGATTTATTTTATATCCCTTCGCGTTACTCGGTATGGTGGTCTTCAGTTATAAGGCGTATACGCATCCGTTTCTGAATTGGAGCAGGGCGCTTGACAAACAGGTAGCTGAAGTGGCAATATTATTCAAACAGGAGAACGTGAATCGTGTATACAACGACTGTCGTGATTTTGGTTATTTCATTCCCGGAATAGAATTTTATTTCAGGCAGCAGCATATGTCAATCGAATTCAATTCATCCTCCAAGATCAGTACACGATATACATCAACGATCGATTCAACTATTCAATATGTGGTATTCAGTAAGCAATCATTTACAGGTAGTTCACAGGGCGACAGCCTGATCTATGCGTTGGGGGATGTCATGATATTTAAACGCAAGCATTAAGTAATCGATTACTTCCAAACAATCGGGTTCGTCAATCCCTGATAGGAAGTCAGGTCGACTTTAATAGAGCCAAACAGGATATCGGCTTTGGCACGGATAGGAATATGATTCTTGTCATCAGTGAGCCACACCATCAAATCTTCTTCCTTTTTGAATATTCGACCTTTCTGAAGTACGGGTACAAATTTCAAGCATCGTATCTGTCCGAAATCGGTCTTCACCATTTCCTTTCCTTTGAACTTGATCTGAAGAGTATACATTTCTCCATCCACGATCGTAGGAACCGAAAAGATATGTCCTTCAGGAAAACTACCCAGATCCATGGTGCGGGCGAGAAAAAAACCTGAAATCATATCCTGTGTATTCTCCCAAATATCATAGGTCTTTCCCTTATTGGTCACTTTTTTCTGAAAATGATTGAACGCATAATCTTGTGCCATCTTATAACCTCCTTCATCGATACGTCGTCCGAAGAACCAGGGTATCAGGGCTTCCTCATCGATATACGATTCATACCGATCTCTTACCTTGAAAAAGAAATCAAAGGTTCCTCTCGACATGCCTGTACCCAACACATGTAATGTATTGCGTCCGGCAAACTGTTTGTTTTCAGGCGTGATTTCAATGGCGGCATTGACCGCATCGATGAAGCCGTAGTGGATTCGATATCCTAATTTTTCGCCTCGCCTGAAGGCTTCGTTAGTGACCTTACGGAAAGAGGTTTGTGCTTTTACAGAAATTTCAGTCAGCGCAATACACATTAAAAGCAAGACAACTTTTTTCATTCCATGTTGTTTCGGTAAATATATTTGAAGCAGCGGGTTATCCAGTTATTTGTTTCTTCTTTTACCATTCGTTAAGTTAAAGAAAGTCAAATCTTTCTTGTAGGTAAAATATACCGAGTAGGAATAGGCAAAGTAATTTTCATTCAGATCGAAATAAGGCTCGAAGCGAACATCCACATTGAGTGCATCGAATATTCGTCTTTGATATAGAAACCGAATAAATAACAGACTCCGCTTCGGTTCAATAAAGCCAGACTGGCCGTAGATAGACGCTTCTGATTTGAACAAGTCGCCGCCTCTTGATGAAAGATAATGTTGACCCGACCAATAACCTGCTGATGCACCGATATCGTATTTGCTTGTGATGTTCACATTGGCAAATAAGCCGCTGCCTTCATGAAAATTCATGACTTTGGTTGGTGATAGTTCCTTGAAATAAGTGATATAATTTTCGCTCGTCACCGATTTGATAAAGCCTTTAGGGTTGGGATTTTGATAACGCAAAATGATACCCGTCGCAAAATTTGATAAGGTCTTCAATGAGGTCGTATCCAGATCAATCTGCCCGCCTTTGTGGGTGATGAGAAACTGAGCCGGCCATTTGATCTGCAGACCTTTTTTATTTTCGTACAAGATGGTTTTGGATGAATGCCCTACGCTCAATTGCTCCTGATAGGTTGAATTTAGATACTCCTGTACTTCCCAATTGATCCAGGTGTCGGACCATATTTTTTTCTT
>CAIQUX010000123.1 GCA_903875055.1 uncultured Bacteroidota bacterium | reverse complement strand
TGAGAAATTCGTTATTACCGGCAACTCTGTTTTCTCCAACATTAATATTGAACATCGCACCACCAACCAGTTCGCTGGCCTTTTTTTGCCTTGTATAATAAATCGACGGATTGATCATGAAGTTGTCGCTGGTTTTATACGTGATATCAAGATTAAACAAAGGTCTTAACCCAAGTTTATTAGCAGATCCGTAAAACGATTCGGATGGTTGATTGATATTTTTTGCCCCCACACTCATTTTCATGTAAAAATTGTTGTTGTTGTAATAGGCATAATTTACCCCTGCACTTAAATCCATGAAAGTGGTCTTTTGGGTTGAATTGGTTTCATTATTCGGCAGACTTTTATTGAATGAGAATTCATCCCATTGCACATCATAGGTAAGCTTGCTGAAATCGACACTGCGTTGGTTGTATCCGGCACCTAGCCCGGCCGAAATACTTGACTTTTCGTTGGTGAGCACATGGATGGCCAGATTGGTCTGAACTTTCGTGAGTGCCAGATTGCCATTGCCAGCCACATCGCGCCACACGGCCACACCGGCACCCAGCCAGCTGGTTTCCCATTGATTGCGCATCAGACCGAAATCGGCAAAGGCACTGAATGTATTATAAGGTACAGGCACCGTGGCCCATTGAGTGCGGTAATTGAGACCTGCACGCCAGTCGTTGTCTTGCAACAAACCTGTATTGGCAGGATTCAATAACATCGGGGAATTATTGTATTGTGAAAAATGCAAGCCCTGAGAAAATGAAATGAAGCTGGCGGCAATGAGCACAATAGAAAGAAAAAGTTTGTTCATGGTCTTCATTTTTTATTTTAACAAGGTGATATTTCCACTTCTCGCGTCTTTGGTTCCGTCAAAAAATTCCACTTTCAAGGTATATCCGTAGACTTCCATTTCCTGCATTTCGCCTTTGTAGCGGCCATCCCATCCTTTTGTCTGGTCGGTTGATTCAAATACTTTTTCGCCCCAGCGGTTATAAATCCTGAAGGTCATTGTTTGGATGCCATAGCCTTTTACATACACCATATCATTGACACCGTCTCCATTCGGAGAGAAACCGCTTGGTACATCCACCAGTGGAATCACCAGTCCTCTGACTTGCTTACAGGCGGTGTCGATACAACCATAATCATTTCTTGCTGTCAGGCAAACATTGTAAGTTCCGTCTTTCTGATAGATATGGATATCGTCCTTCAATGTAGAGGTAGCACCATCGCCAAAATCCCATAAGTAGCTGGTGGCACCTGTCGAAAGGTTGGTAAATGTATTCGGAGTATTAGGAGTCGGCGGATTCGGCGCCCAGTTGAAATCCGCAACCGGTGAAGGCAGCACGGTGATGACTTTTGTGGTAGTCGATTGTTTGTTACACGTAGCCGGATTACCTGCAATCAAGGTTACAGTGTATGTTCCTATCGTGCTGTAGGTGTTGGTTGGGTTGGAACTGTTGGAAACATTCCCATCGCCAAAGCTCCAGCTCCATGAAGTCGCATTGGTGGATTGATTGGTGAAATTGACCAGCGCCGGCATACAAATGCTGTCAGGCATGTTGAAGGCTGAGGCGACAATACTGGTATTAAAATCAACCACTTTTTTAATGACTGACGGACTATTACAGGCACTGGTATCCGTCATGGTAAGTGTAACCGTATAAGTGGTAGCCGCCGGGAAATTATGTAACGGAGGCGTGGTGCCATTAAATACAGAACTACCATCTCCAAAATCCCATTGATAACTTGTTGTCAGGCCTGAACCCGTATTGGTACTCAGGTTTGTGAAGTTGGCTGTGAATGGTCCGCAAGAATCGACTTTCGTGATGTTGAAATTGGCATGTATGGAGTCGTTCTTCACCGTGATGATAAGCGTTGTACTATCGATACTGAAGGTACAGCCATTTGGATTTGAGGCAAACAACTTGACCGTATACACGCCGGCTGCGGTATAACTATGTGTAGGGGAGGATGCGGAACTTGTAGGGGATCCATCACCAAAATTCCATGTATAGTTGATAGCGCTTGTGCTGTTGTTCAGAAACTGTACCGTAAAGGGCACACACCCGATGGTATTACCGGCAGCCGATGCATGAGCATTAGGGTTTTGAAGATCGAATGAAATTTTAAGGGCTGCCAGATTGCAATTCGGACTTGGGTTGTTGGGACTATAGGACCCTGCCGTTGTCGGGAAGATGGCACTGGCACCACACGCTGCACAGATGGCTTGATAGATAACACCATTCTGATCGAAACGGCTGGTGCCGCCATCTACATGTTCGCTTACACCACCATTCTGTCCGAAGAAACTGGCATATAATAAGGAAAGCAGGTTTTTGTTGAAGACAATAAAATAGAAATCGCTTCCGTCCGTCGTAGCCTGTAGGGGATTCATCGTAGGCATACCGGTAGTGGAACTGGTAAACGGTCCCCCGATCGCACCGCCCCAACCCGATACGTAAACATTTTGACATTTATCAACCAGAAAGGCATTGGGTGAAATATTGGTCATGGCTGTAGTGCCGGTTCCAAAAACGGTAGATACTAAGATGGCACTTAAGTTATTATTCAGTTTTGTTATAAATTGGCTGGAACCCGGATTACTATACACACCAGCTGTGGTTGGATATGCCCCTAAGGTTTGTCCCATGATATAAAGATGGTTACTGTCATCCGTCTGCACGCCATAAACCTGATCGTAACCGTTGGTGCCAATGAAAGTTGAAGCAAGCAAATTTTTAGTCACGGTATTGAATTTCATGACAAAGCCATCAGCCGGAGCCCCTTGAAAGGTCTGGTGCAGAACACCTGCCGTTGTAGGAAAATTTGAACTAATCGTGCCACCTCCTACAAAAAGTTCATTCGGGTTTGTCTTGTTGATACAAAGAACATATCCGGCATCATTATCGGTACCACCAGCATAGGTGCTCCACAACAATGACGAACAGTTATTGTTCAATTCTACTATGACAGCATCCTGTAAGCCAGCCAAGGTATTTTGAAACGCATTGACAGTTGGAAAATCGGATGACTTGGAACAGGCAGCGACATACACATTGTTGTTTGCATCAAAGATGATTTCACTTCGTGCATCATCACCGTAATTGTGCTTCAGTACACCACCGACAAATTCAAGGGCAGTCTCATTCGCGGCATCTTCTGCTGTGCCTCCGACATAGGTTGATCCGATCAATGCAGTGCCGGTGCTGTTCATCTTGGTTACGAATAAATCGCCGCCTCCGTTATAAGTGGGGTCATAACAACCGGTTGTAGTCGGAAAGTTATTGGAATAGGTTCTGCCTGCTATGCAAAGATTTTGAAGATTATCGACAATGATACTCTGAGGTTGTTCATTATCCACACCACCAAGATAGGTGGCGAATAAGAGTGTATTTCCGGTCGTATTGAACTTGCTGATGGCCACATCGCAGGCAAACTGGCTACCTGATGTTGTTGTTCCTCCACCATAGGTGATTTGGAAGGCGCCCGGTGTGACAGGATAGCCGACACCAGAAACAATGCCACCTGCATAAAAGTTACCTAAGGTGTCATTGGTGGCCGTGAAGCCCCAGTTGTCGGCAGTTGAACCGGTGAAAGTGCAGAAAACCAAGGTTGGATCGATATAAAGGTCATAATCAGCATTATAACCTTTAAGGATATCAAATGATACCTCATTGTCGTGCAATACGAATCTGCATTTGACCTCTTTACGTTCTCCGTTGATGTATTGATAGCTGTATGGTATGGATTCCTTAATGTCTCCCAATGAAGTGGTTAGTATCAGTTTCCCATCTTCGAGTTTCATCTTCTCGATGCCGACATAGTTGAGTTTGATATCATCGGCTTTTGCACCCGGATGAACTATCAAGTCATACTTGATATTTCCTTCTTCAGAATAGATATGGGCGTCGATATCCTGATAGATGTTCTGGTAATTGACCGCCAAGACAGGATGGATAACACTTTTCCACTTTTTCGGATCATTACCATAATAATAATTGTAATAATGTTTCTGTGGTTTTTCAGTACTGACAGTCACTTCGGGATTTGAGTTTTTAAACAGGATATCAAAAGCATGGTATTTCAAGGTCTGGGGACCGCTTAACCATCCGTGTCGAACGCCATGAACCTTATCATGATTCTGATCATCAGAGAGCAATATTCTGAAACCGTTCTTTTGTAAATAAATATCACCTCGGTATGTCATGCCTTTGAAGAGGAAAGGCGAATCCCATTGCCCCTGATTTTCTATATACTCTATAGATGAATATGAATGAGCATTCTGGCTGTAAAGTTCCTTCCAAGGCAATAGCAAAACCAAGCCAGTAAGGAGGGTGAATATATTTTTCAAAGCAATCATTTATCAGTAAATTTAGTTAAATTAATTTTATAATTCAATATTCCCAAGACGAAAAAATTATGACCAGAGTTAGAAATGACAAATTCAATACAAAACTTCCCTATTTTTGCTGAAAAAGAAAATGGCCATGTTAAAGACAGGGAATCCTATAGTAAGTATCTACACAGAAATGACTCCGAATCCTGAGACGATGAAGTTTGTCGCGAATAAACTTCTCTATCCGAGCAAGAGTATAGATTTCCAATCCGAAGAATTGTCGTCTCCTTCTCCTTTGGCCAAGCAACTTTTCGGCTTCCCTTTTATAAAGGGAGTTTTTATCGCCAGTAATTTTATCACGCTGACTAAAACAGCGGAAACCGATTGGAATGATGTGATTCCAAGCATGCGTGAATTTCTGAAGGAATATCTTGAAGAAGGCAAGGCCATCATCAATGAAGATGAATTGGTGAAGGCTGATGATACCAACGCCGCTCATGCCGATGACACTGATGTTGTGAAACGTATCAAGGAATTATTGGAAAATTATGTGAAGCCTGCCGTTGAAATGGACGGCGGTGCCATTTCTTTCAAAAGTTACAGCAACGGAACAGTTTCCCTTTCCCTGCAAGGCTCCTGCAGTGGTTGCCCTTCATCCATGATCACGCTAAAATCAGGCATCGAAGGTATGATGAAGCGTATGATACCTGAAGTCAAAGAAGTTGTGGCTGAAGCCGACTAGATTTGATATCAATACCTTTATCACAAGATAAGTAATATTGAAAGGAATAAAATAGTTTTTTTTCATGGGCAGAATTTAAATTTGTGTCCAATCGTCTTGCATGCAACATCTTTCACAACAACAGCGTTTATTGCAAAAACTGTCGCCTCAGCAAATTCAATTAATGAAGTTGTTGCAGGTGCCGACTGCCTATCTGGATGAACGTATTTTGGAAGAAGTTGAGGAAAATCCTGCTCTTGAAATTGCGACAGATGATCTTGAAGAAAAAACGCTGGACGAAAAGACCAGCGAGGAGCTTCGGGAAGAGCTCAAATCGGATGACAACGAAGATTATGTGAGCGAAGAAGAAACAGATGAGTTTGAGAAAATTGACATTTCGGAATATGTAAAGGAAAGTGATGATGATGATGCCGATTATAATTTTCAAAAAGACAACTATAACCGAGACGATGACGAAAGTTTTTCTCATCGTCAGGTAAGGTCGGAAATCTCGTTTTATGAACATTTGCTCGCGCAGGTCCATCTGCTATATCTCGAAGAACGTAAACAGCAGATTGCAGAGTTCATCATCGGAAGTATCGATGATGATGGCTATTTGCGACGCGACATTCCATCGATCGTCGACGATCTGTCATTCAGACAAAATATCAATAGCACCGAGAAGGAACTGAATGAGATTCTGACTCTGATTAAGGATTTTGAACCAGCTGGAATAGCCGCTTCAGATTTAAGGGAATGTCTGCTTCTTCAACTGCAACGAAAAGAAAAATCGGCAAACATCCAGTATGCCATCAAAATTATTGAAAAATATTTTGAAGAATTTACTAAGAAACATTATGAGAAGATCATCCGAGGACTTGGCTTGTCGGATAAGCAATTAAGGGAAATCATTCAGATCATCATCAAGCTGAATCCCAAGCCTGGGGCACTGTTTAGTTCAGGTAATAAAAACAATTCATACATCATTCCCGACTTTTATATCATACAACAAAACGGCGAACTTGAGTTGCAATTAAATCAACGCAATACACCCGAACTAAGGGTCTCAAGTAGTTTCAGGGAAATGCTCAAAGATTTTGATCGCGGTCAAAAGAAAGATTCCAGACAAAAGGAAACTATCCTTTTCATCAAGCAGAAAATCGATTCGGCTAAATGGTTCATCGATGCTGTAAGACAACGTCAGGAAACCCTGCTGCAGACAATGAGCAGTATCATGCACCTGCAGGAAGACTATTTCCTGACCGGTAACGAAGCGAATCTGCGCCCCATGATTCTGAAAGATATTTCAGATAGGACTGGTCTTGATATTTCTACCATTTCAAGAGTTGTCAACAGCAAGTTTGTGCAGACAGAATTCGGAACGATCAAACTAAAATATTTTTTCTCGGAATCACTATCCACCGACAGCGGCGCGGAGGTGTCTACAAGGGAAGTCAAAATGATTCTCAATGAGGTGATACAGGCAGAAGATAAAAAGCACCCATTGTCCGATGAGAAACTGACTGAAATGATGAATGAAAAAGGATACAATATCGCCCGTCGAACCATAGCCAAATACCGTGAGCAATTGAATATCCCAGTTGCCAGACTTCGGAAAGTACTTTAGTCAATGTTCTGCAATTTCTTGGGAAAGCAGTAAGATGCTTTGTAGTTAGTTGTAATACGGAGATATCATCAGGTATACGATGACGCCTGTTACAGCCACATACAGCCAAATAGGAAACGTATATCGTACTAGTTTTTTATGAATACTGAATTCCCCGGTAAGTGCTCTGTAAGCACTATATAATACAAACGGCATCACGATACCTGCTAAAGTAATATGCGTACTGATGATAAAATAATACAGATAACGCGCAGTACCGGCCAATGATTTTTCCTCGTCGCTCAATAAACCATCATGATTGAGATCGCCATATTTCGTTTCACCTGTAAACAGATGATGCGCGATATAGAAGACAAGAAACAATACCGACAACGCCATTGTGAACATCATGGTGTTCTTATGAAGCTGGTACTTTTTTTGTTTGACAAATATCAGACCTGCAATCAGTAACACACTCACCATACTGTTTATACCGGCACTTAGCAAGGCAAAAATATGAGGATTGAATCCAAGATTCACATCAAGGGTCAGCTTATCTAATATTGTAACAGCCAGGAATACAATCGCGGAAAATATCCAAATCAGGATGTGAGCCTTTTTATCATTTTTTTGCCATGTCTGAGTCAGCATAGTTGTCATTTAACGTCTTGCGGATTTTTCGTGAAGTTTATTTTTTTCAAGCATAAGGAAAGCGATATCTTCAGCGCAGAGCCTTACCTTGTCAGAATCAAGTCCGTTATAATACCCCCTGACATTCCGGTATTTGTCTATCAGCACAAACTGATCAGGATGAATAAAATCATCGGTTCCGCCATCCCCGTCAGGCAAGTCAAGATATAATTCCTTACGTGCATAGTCATAAACCTGTTTCTTATTGCCAGTAAGGAAAAACCATTTGTCATGATTGACATGCAGCTTGTCGGCATATTTTCTGAGCCTTGGCACAGAATCAGTCTCAGGGTCTACGGAGATCGAAAGAAAGCGAACCGAAGTGTCGTTCTTAATGAAGGCCTTGTTCATCATACTCATATTCTTCATCAACACCGGACAGACAGTAGTACAGGACGTGAAGAAAAAATTCACCAACAGTATCTTGCCTTTGAACATTTCATTCACATGAATGGAATCGCCTAATTGGTCGATGGCATTTAATTCGCCGACTGTATGATAGAGGGTGTCATATACCTTTTTCTCTTCAACCTGATGGCTGTCTATTTTTTCGATTCCATAAAAAGCGGGGAGCTTCACATGTCCGTCATGCCCGTTCAATTTTAAATATAAATAGGCGCCAAGCGGAACAAACAGACTAAACAAACCGCCGATAAGGATGCTTTTCAGTCTCGTTTTTTGCTTCATTGGGCAAATGTAATACCGAAACCTGAAAGCCTATTGTTATTTACTATCAAATTCATTTATCGCCATTCAGATTCTTCCGTGTTTAGCCTTACATTTGCGCCTTCGTATGAAAATCCTATTAAAATACTTATCCCGCTACAAGGGACTTGTCTTTCTTTCTTTCTTATTGGCCACCTTCAACATCGGTTTCTCCCTATGTGATCCTATTGTGTATGGTTGGCTCATCGACAAGGTCAAAGGAGTCATAGAGGTCAAACCAAGAGCCATCGAGGAACATGTCTTCTTGTTTCTGGTTTCCAAGTATATTTTAGGCCTTATCGGTGTTGCCATGTTGTCCAGGATAGCCAAAGCCTTTCAGGATTATACCGTCAACACAGTCATACAGAAATTCGGAGCCGATGTCTATACCGATGGATTGAAACAGGCCCTGCAGTTGCCATATCAACGTTTCGAAGATCAGCGAAGTGGCGAAACGCTGGCGGTCCTTGAAAAAGTCCGTTCTGACAGCGAGAAATTCATGACCTCCTTTGTGAATATTATATTCTCATCCGCAGTCAGTATCGTTTTTGTCGTGATCGCAGCATCGATTATTTTCCCTCCTATCATTCTGGTATACACCATCGGGGCCATCTTGCTCTCTTTATTGATGGGTGTATTGAGTAAAAAAATAAAATTGATCCAACGAAGCATTCTGCAACAAACGACAGCATTGGCCGGTGCCACCACCGAAAGCTTACGGAATATTGAACTGATCCGCAGCCTTGGACTTACAGCGCAGGAAATTAAACGATTGAATATTTCTACATTCAGGATATTACAACTTGAGCTGACCAAAGTAAAAAGTCTTCGGGCCATGAGTTTCATTCAGGGAACAGCGGTTAATTTTCTTCGCCAGTGTATCGTGTTTACTTTGTTTTATATTTTGTTCCATGATCATATCACATTAGGTCAGGTCTTCACATTCCAGTTTTTCTCCTTCTTCATTTTCGCCCCCTTGCAGGAATTGGGTAATGTGATGATGGCATACCGTGAAGCCGAATCATCTCTCATCAATTTTGAGAAACTGATGAACGAACCGGTTGAACCCAAACCGGCCAATCCGGTTGTGATCAATGAAATTGAAGAACTTCGTTTCGAAAAAGTCAGCTATAAACATCTCACCGCCCGTGAGAATGCCTTGAGTGATATTTCGTTCAATGTAAAGAAAGGCGAAACCATTGCCTTTGTCGGACCATCAGGTTCAGGTAAGACCACCTTGGTGAAATTATTGGTCGGACTCTATCAGCCCCTTCAAGGAAATATCGTCTACAACGGTGTTTCCTATGATAATCTGGATATGGAACAATTCCGTCATCAGATAGGGTTTGTTACCCAGGATACCCAATTGTTTGCAGGCAGCATCAAAGAAAATTTATTATTCGTCAATCCCCGTGCAACAGACAACGAAATGAGCAGTGCCTTGAAAAAAGCCTCTGCCTATACCCTGTTATCCAGAGCCGAAAACGGACTCGATACCATGATCGGTGAAGGCGGTATGAAAATATCCGGCGGTGAAAAACAGCGCCTATCCATAGCTCGTGCCTTACTTCGTCATCCTAAATTATTGGTATTTGATGAGGCAACCTCCGCGCTTGATTCCATTACTGAAGAAGCTATTACGAATACGGTGAAGCAGATTTCGGCAGAACGCGAACAGATCAATATCCTCATTGCACACCGACTTTCCACCATCATGCATGCCGACCGTATTTATGTGCTTGAAAAAGGCTCCATCGTGGAGACAGGCGCTCATCAGCAACTGGTCGATGAAAAAGGATTGTATTATGCCATGTGGCGACAACAAATTGGCGAACGACAATTAGAATTAATCGATTAATACTAACTATATGGAAGTGAAAATATCAAACAGGATTGTGAGTAAAGTCACCATGAAATGCCCAAGTTGTCACAAAGGAAACATGTTTACCAATAAAAGTATTTTCCCTTTGAAAGATCTGCTAAAAATGCCCGAGCGATGTCCGGTCTGCAATCAAAAATATGAAATAGAAGTTGGCTTTTGGTATGGAACAGGATATGTCAGTTATGCTATCAGTGTCGCTACCATTTTTGTGATGGCGATATTATATGCCCTTACTGTTGGCTTCTCCTATAAAAATAGCTCAATTTATTTCTTTATCGGTGTGATGATCTCTGCGCTGGTTATACTACAACCATGGATCATGCGTTATTCCAGGGTTCTCTATCTCTATGTATTTGTCAAATACGGACAATCAAAAAAATTGAAAAGCGCATAACAATCACCTGTTACGTTTCGTTATTGCAATAATAATTGCCAAAACCGATTTACTTTTACCCGATGTTGCCTTTATCCATTGTCATTCTTGCAAAAAATGAAGAACAGAATATTGTTCGTTGCCTCGATTCACTGCAAGGCCTATCGGATGAGATACTCGTAATCGACAGTGGTAGTCAGGACAAGACGGTTGAATATGCAAAGTCCAAAGGCGCCAAGGTAATACAAATAGAATGGCAGGGTTATTCGGCTACCAAAAATGCAGGCAATGACCTGACCGTCAACAACTGGATACTCAGTCTCGATGCGGATGAAGAATTGAACGCTGAATTGAGAAACGCCATCAGACAGGTCTTCAATGATACTTTGACAATACATGAAGCTTTTTCAATTCAGCGAAAAATGGTTTATTGCGGCAATGTATTACATCATGGTTCAGTGGCCAATGAATTTCGTCTTCGTCTGTTCAACCGCAAGTCAGGAAAATGGAATTCCAATAAAGTACATGAAGATCTTGAATTTACTCAATCAGTTAGCATTAAAAAACTCAATGGTTTCCTTTGGCATCATTCCTATTCATCCGAAACCGATCATCGTCAACGGCTTGAAAAATACGCGGCCTTAAGTGCCCGACAAATGCATACTTCAGGAAAAAGGGCAACGATCATAAAATTGTGGTTTAGTCCGCTATTCGGTTTTGTCAAAAACTATATTTTCAACGCGGGTTTTCTGGATGGAATAGCCGGTTATCAATATGCAGCGAATGAGATGTGGTATGTGCGACGTAAATATCAGCTCCTGAAGTCGCTCAATTAACTTCCTGTATTCTTAGGATAGTCATAAAACAACAAGGTCTTCTTTGCGGTTGCAAAATCAGACCAGCTATCTGTATCTATCGTAAAGGCTATCATGCCGCAGGTAGGCATATTGTCGGTGACGACGCAGGCCAATGAATTAGCGAAATCGGTGATGCCGTTATTATGACAAACCACAAGTATCGTTTTATATCTGTCATCTGTTTCCAATAGCACATCCTGTATCAACGATGGAGAAGCATGATATAATTTGTCGAACCAATGTATGCTCTCTGCTTTGAAACCGATCACTTCTGCTATCAGCAATACTGTTTGTTCAGCTCGTCTGGCTGTGCTTGAAATCAGACAATCAATATTCAGTTTCCGTTTCGATAATCGAAGTCCCATCAATGGTGCATCACGCAAACCACGCTCATTCAATTCGCGGTCATAGTCTTTCTGAAGCAGATGACTCCACTCCGATTTGGCATGTCGTGTAAGAATAAGCGTTTTCATGTAAGAAAATTTTATGGTACTCGCTTAGTGACAATTCTCAGATTCATTTGCAGGCAAAACCGAACGAACCGGCGCTTAATTATTATAGAATGGAATCTTTACAACGATAGCTTTCAACAATTTTTCGCGCACTTCAATATAGATCTCAGAACCTATCGATGCATAGTTTTTCGCAACGTATCCCATGCCGATAGCTTTGCCCAGACTTGGACTTTGAGTACCGCTGGTCACCTTACCAATCTGAACACCATCTGCAGTCTTGATGATATAATCATGACGAGGAATGCCTTTGTCTATCAATTCAAAACCAACCAGTTTTTGCGCTGGTCCTTCTGTTTTTGTTTTTTCAATGGCCGCACGATTGGTGAAATCTTTGGTGAATTTGGTGATCCATCCCAATCCGGCTTCAATCGGGTTGGTGGTATCGTCGATATCGTTTCCATACAGACAGAATCCCATTTCCAAACGCAAGGTATCCCGGCATCCCAAACCACATGGTTTGATATTGAATTCGGCCGAGGCTTCCATAATCTTATTCCATACCATAGCCGCTTGATCATCACTTCCTTCGAAATAAATTTCAACGCCACCTGCACCGGTATATCCTGTTGCACTGATCAGTACATTCTCTAATCCGGCAAACGTGCCTTTGCAAAACGTATAATATTGCAAGTTGATCAGATCCATATCCGTCAGTTTCTGCATGGCTTTCACTGCATTCGGACCCTGAACGGCCAACAAGGATGTCTTGTCAGAAATGTTATGCATCTCTACATTTGCTGTATTATGCTTCATAATCCAATTCCAGTCCTTATCAATATTGGATGCATTAACGACAAGCATGTATACCTTATTTTGTTCAACACAATAGACCAGTAAATCATCGACGATGCCGCCTGTTTCGTTAGGCAGACAAGAATATTGTGCCTTTCCGTTCGTCAGCTTGGAAGCATCATTGCTGGTTACCCGTTGTATCAGATCAAGGGCGCCGTCACCTTTCAAAATGAATTCACCCATATGGCTCACATCAAAAATGCCTACACTGTTTCGCACGGCAGCATGCTCATCATTGATGCCTGTATAGGAAATCGGCATGTTATATCCTGCAAATTCAGCCATCTTGGCGCCAAGTGCAATGTGGATATCGGTAAATGGGGTGTTTTTCATTTATTAAAATTTTGGCAAAAATAGGACTATCTTCTATTTATTCTGTCTTTTTACTCATTTAGTCATTTCGCACTTTTATATTTGTGCCCAATAAAGAAATTTCTTCTTCTCTACATGATTCAAAAAAGTTTGCTGCTGTGCTTGTTGTTCCTGCCAAGTGTGGTCTTTTGTCAGAAAGGAGCAGATAAAACAGACCAGCTGCCGGCTTCCAAACTCAAGAAGGATATCGAGTATCTGGCCTCGGATGAATTGCAGGGCCGCTTGGTCGGAAGCAAAGGAGAGCAATTGGCAGCCGATTATATCACCAAACGATTCAATGACCTTGGAATCGCTCCTTACCATTCAAAATATCAGTGGGATTTCATCATTAAAAACGGCATCAAGATTGGTTCATTTGCTTATTTTAAAGTGAATGATACCAAACTGGTTATCGGTTCCGATGTGATACAGATGCCTTACAGCCACGGCGACAGGATCAGAGGAGCGGCCCTTCCTTTTGTAGATGAAGCGGATAATGTATGGTTGATTTCCATGAAGTCGATCAAAGCCGATGCAAGCAATGTCCCCTTTAAACTGTTATACGAAAAAGCAAAGGAATGTATAAGCAATGGCGCCACATCGGTTATCTTTTTCAATGATATCGATCCTTCGAAAGATATCAATCTAATCAATCATCCATCGTTCGATCCGCTGGCCGTTCCTGTGGTGGTAATCAATTATAAGGCTTTCTTGTCGGTCATCAAACCCACTATGAAAAAAGACTGGATCGATATCGATGCCAGACTTGGTTATGAAGATGACAATCTCATAGCAAAAAATGTGGCGGCTATAATCGATAACAATGCTCCGCTCACTATCGTGTTGACCGCCAATTATGACCATTTAGGTATGAACGGAGAGATATACAACGGAGCAAATAATAATGCCAGTGGCGTAGCGTCTCTATTAGCTCTGGCTGAAATGATCAAGACCAACGATTTGAAGCGTTATAATTTTCTCTTTCTGGCTTTCTCCGGGACCACTTTTGATGACGCGGGCGCTGTTAACTTTTTGAAAGAAAACAGTCGCAACCTTTCGGCTTTCAGTTGCCTCATTGATTTAAATATGCTCGGTCGTTTCAACAAGGTCAGCAAATCCTTATTCGTCAGCGGAGTAGGCACGTCGCCTGTATGGGGCAGTCTCCTTCAAACCAATAGCAAAGCCTTCGTACTCAAAACCGATAGCGCAGGCGTGGGGTATGGAGCCTATTCATTATTTTATAAGAAGAATATTCCATTACTTAGTTTCAGTACTGGTTATAACAGTGATTATGCCAAACCGACCGATGATGCCGACAAGATCAATTATGCAGCTCAAGTTGAGATTGATAATTATATTTATAAGATCATCAGTGATTTGGAAAAACAAGCTAGACCTACTTTTACAGAAACCATCAATATGGCTGAAAAACTGGAAAAGCTCCGAAGCAATATCGGTATCGTACCTGATTGTAGTTATACTGAAGATGGGATCCGCATCGCCGTTTGCATCACTAATAAAATGGCTGATAAGGCCGGATTACAGACAGACGATATCATCATTCAGATTGCCGAATTCCCAATTGCCGATTTCGATGATTACATGCAGGCTATGAATAAACTCCAGAAAGGAAGAGAGTTACCTGTGACCGTAAAACGCGGCAAGAATGAATTCAAGTTCTTTGTGGTACTTTAACTCGCTGAATCATTACTTCTTGCCCTTCTTCTCAAAATATTTACAGACTGTCGTCAATCCGCATTGGTCACACTTGGGCTGACGCGCCAGACAAGTATAACGTCCATGTAATATCAACCAGTGATGCGCCTTATGAACCAGCTCGGTTGGAATATGCCTGATCAGTTGTGTCTCCGCTTGCAGAGGCGTTTTGGCATTTGTGGTAAGTCCCAGTCTGGCAGATACCCTGAACACATGCGTATCCACCGCCATATTGGGCTGGTTATCAACAACAGAGGTAATCACATTCGCCGTTTTGCGTCCAACGCCCGGCAATTGTATTAATTCAGCTACAGTCAACGGCACTTCAGCGTTGAATTTCTCAACCAGCATCTTTGCCATACCGATGAGATGTTTGGTCTTGTTATTTGGGTAGCTGATACTTTTTATCAAAGGGAATAATTGTTCTTCAGTACTTTCTGCCAAAGTTTTAGGATCTGGGTAACTAGCGAAGATGGCCGGTGTGGTCAGGTTCACACGTTTGTCAGTACATTGAGCCGACAGTATCACAGCCACCAGCAATTGAAAGGGATTATCATAAATCAGCTCAGTTTCTGCATCAGGCGCATGATGCGAAAAATAATCGATGATATAATCGTAGCGTTCCTTTTTCGTCATGTTGTAAATATACCCGCCAGGCGCAATATGATAAAAAATATATTAATTAACCGATTTCTCTTCTAAATTTGTGCCTAAGGTCATGCAAGCATCGTCAAATTCAGTTTATAAAATCTTAGCTTTCAATTTCGATAAGCTTCTTCATGTCCAATATGGTGCAAGCAGTTTAGTCAGGTCAGTTTCTCAGAATGAGAGACACTCAAACATAGCTGAACTAAATGAAATTGAACCATCTTACTTACAAATTGAAGCCTGATTTATGCAACCTATCAAACGACTTTTTGACCTTCTAGAAAAATATGTGGCAAACCAGCCGCAAAAGAGCATGCTTCACAACAAGATAAATGGAGCTTGGGTAGCACATACAGCTGTTGAAGTAAAAGAACTGGCCTATCAGGCCGCTTCGTCCTTACGACGTCTAGGTATCCATCATCATGAATTCGAACCTGAGAAACAGGATAAAGTGGGTATCATCGCCAATAACCGAACCGAATGGCTCATCACCGATTTTGCCGTACAATTCAGCGGGGCCGTCCTTGTACCGATTTATCCTTCCATTACAGCTTCCGAATGGGAATACATTCTGAATGAAGCACAGATTTCGGTCCTCTTCATTTCAGACAAGTTCATCTACCGTAAACTCAAATTGATCAAGGACAATGTCCCTAGCCTAAAACATATTTACTCGTTCGATGATGTTGAAGGTGTTATGAGCTGGAATGAATTGCTGAAACCTTATTCTACCAACGAAGCGGCTGAGATAGAAGTGATCAAGGAAAAGACGCAACCCGAACATCTGGCCACTATCATCTATACTTCCGGTACCACCGGCAATCCGAAAGGGGTGATGCTCTCTCACGACAACATCATGAGCAATGTTCGCAGTTGCATGGAAGCCTTTGGTTTCTGCGACAGCAACGAACGCACCCTGAGTTTTCTCCCACTGAACCATATCTTCGAGCGCACCGTCATGTATATCTATCTCAACAAAGCCGTATCGGTCTACTTTGCCGAAGGGATGGAAACCATTGGACCCGATCTCCGTGATGTGAAACCTGTGGTGTTCACAACCGTACCACGATTGCTTGAAAAGGTATATGAAAAAATCGATGCGAAAGGAAGCGAACTCAGCGGTATCAAACGAAAGCTATTCGACTGGTCGGTAAAGCTCGCCGAAGACTATGAAGTAGGCAAACCGAAATCGCCATGGTATGCCATGCAACTCGCTATTGCCGACAAACTGATTTATTCGAAATGGCGTGAAGCAGTAGGTGGAAAAATAAAAGCTATTGTCACCGGCTCGGCCGCTTGTCAGGTCAAATTGCTGAAACTCTTTACAGCAGCCAATATAGTGGTAATGGAAGGTTATGGCCTAACCGAAACCTCTCCTGTCATTTCAGTCAACCGTTTTGAAAAACAGAACAGGAAATTCGGGACCGTAGGTACTGTGATCGATGAGGTGGAAGTGAAAATGGGCGACGACGGTGAGATCATTTGCCGTGGACCCAATGTGATGATGGGTTATTATAAGCATCCTGAACTTACAGATGAAGTGATCAAGAACGGTTGGTTTCATACCGGCGATATTGGTGAATTCGTGGATGGGAAGTTTCTTAAAATTACCGACAGAAAAAAAGAGAT
>CAIQUX010000122.1 GCA_903875055.1 uncultured Bacteroidota bacterium | reverse complement strand
CTGTTCCTCGAATGGCAAGTCAATATCATTCGAATAACAAAAAATAAATGAATTTAAAGGCTTTGATGCTTCCAAATAGTACATTTGCAATCCCCAATAATTCCCTATATGGCGATAACAAATTTTGATACGAATTCTATCGGACTCGCCGATAATAATATTTTCGGACTCCCTACGACCGAAGAGAATGCCAAGCTGATTTTGTTGCCTATCCCCTGGGAGGTTACAGTGTCATATCGGAATGGTACAGCCCGGGGGCCTGAAAGGATTAAGGAATCATCCTATCAGATCGATTTGTGTGATATAGATGCAATGAACTATTGGAATCAGGGATACTTTATGCCTGAACTGAACAAAGACATCATTAAGAAAAATGATTTCCTCAGACATTGCGCCGAACTGATCATTTCCAATCTGAGCGATGGTGGCGAGACATGCGATAACCCGCAACTAAGTAAGAAACTCGAACAGATTAATGCAGGATGCAAGGAACTCAATGAGTGGGTCTACAATCACGCGACTGAACTATATGCTAAGGGAAAACTGGTAGCATTGGTTGGAGGAGATCATAGTACACCATTAGGATTAATAAAAGCAGTCGGGAAGCAGTTTGGCGAATTTGGGATTTTGCAGATTGACGCGCACGCTGATTTAAGGATAGCTTACGAAGGATTTGATTATTCTCATGCATCCATCATGTTTAATGTATTACAAGAAGTGCCTGAAATGAGCAAACTTGTTCAGGTGGGTATCCGTGATTTTTGTGATCAGGAATATGAATTGATTCAGTCTGAAAAACGGATCAAAACCTTTTTCGATAAGGATATCAAAGAACGACAGTTCGAGGGCGATACTTGGAAATCGATTTGTGATGACATTATAGCTGAACTTCCGCAGCAGGTATACATCAGCTTCGATATTGACGGTCTCGATCCCAAACTTTGCAGTAATACCGGTACGCCGGTGCAGGGTGGTTTCGAGGCTGAACAGATTCATTATCTGTTCAAGAAGGTAGTTGATAGTGGACGACGCATCGTGGCTTTTGATCTGAATGAGGTAAGTTGCGGTGAAGATTCTCAGGATTCTATTGATGCTAATGTGGGCGCCCGTATCCTATACCGGATGTGCAACATGTTTATGAAATCGGAAGTGAATGCATAAGCAGTTTCATATCAAATTGCTAAATGATAAATTGCCCAGGTATCTGATGCAAAGCCGGGCGATGCATATAATGGCGTGTATACTGCTGATTATTTACGCCTTCCCTTATATGGCAGATTTTTCTGAAAACTGGATGATGTTGTTAGGTGTATCGCTTCCGGCTATCACCATTCTTGCCGTCACATTGTTCAAGAAAAGTCTTGTGAGAGATATCAATAATAACCGGGTATTCAGGATTTTGGAGGGAGGTTTTCTCATGATGGGAAGCATGCATTATCTGCAGGCCGATAAATATCTTCCGGCTATAGTTTTTGGTATGTCGGCCTTGTTTATCCTATTCCTTTTGTGGATGGAAGGACGCATCCTGCAAGATCAGTATATTGTGTTTGACCAGTCGCAAATTGAAGTGGAGCTCCCTTTGGCTACGCGTAAATATGCCTGGAGTGAGATACAGGCTGTCATGATTCGTAATGAATTCCTTACCTTGAGCTACAAAGACAGCACAATACAACAACTGAAAATACAACCTGAATTTGTAGAGAACGAAGAAGGTGATTTTTTATTTTTTTGTCAGGATCGCATCAAAGTATAGGCTGACTGGCATTTGAACGGCGTTATGTTCGTTTCGGTCATAGGCTATTTAGGGTAGAAATAATATTGGTCAATGCCGACAGTCTTTGGAAAATAAGAGATAGTTCGTAAAGGGGATCACCTTATTGAAGGTTCTTAACAATAAGTTTTTTTGTATCCTCAGGAAAAAGGCCTTACATTTGCGGCAGATTGAAACGAAGTGAAGGGAACTGAGAAGTTCTCTTTTTTATTTCTCCGAATATGACGAACCACGAACAGATAGAGAGTTTCCTGCATCAATGCCTCGAAGGTACTGATTGCTTTTTGGTTTCATTCAAAGTTAAGCCTACCAATAACTATAAGATTTATCTAGATAGTGATAGTGGCCTAACCCTTGAAAAGTGCCTGAAGGTGAACAGGCAGTTGCGTCGTTTAATTGAAGAGGAGGGAATTTACCCTGAAGGCGATTTTTCGCTGGAAGTATCAAGTCCAGGTGTCGATGCTCCGTTAAAGCTGCACAGGCAATACGTGAAAAACATTGGACGTAGTCTCGAAATTGAGCTTAATGACGAAGAAGCAAAAGGTCTAACGGGCAAACTTGTGGCTGTGGAAGAGGATAGAATTGTTCTTGAGAATACCGTGAAACAAAAAAAATCTGTGAAGACAGAACCAGAAGTAATCAAAACAGAAATACAACTAAGCGATATTAAATCAGCAACAGTGGTGATAGAATTTTAAAAACAAATAGAAATTAAATAGTATGGCAAACATTCAAATAACAAGTAAAATTTAAAAGCAATGTCAAGTATAAATCTAATCGACTCGTTCTCAGAGTTCAAAGACGCCGAAAACATTGATCGTCCCACCCTTATCAAGGTGATTGAAGACGTATTCAAGACCTTACTTCGAAAAAAATACTACTCGGATGAAAATTTTGATGTGATCGTAAATGATCAGACCGGTGACCTTGAGATCTTTCAGCGACGTGAAGTGGTGGCTGATGCAGATATCATGAACGACGATACCCAGATCGAATTGACAGAAGCCAAGAAGCTGGATGAGAGTTATGAAGAAGGCGATGAGGTATACGAACAGGTGTCAATCGAGAGTTTTGGACGCAGAGCTATTCTGGCCGCAAAACAAACCCTGACATCCCGTATCAGTGATCTGAAAAAGAATATCCTGCTGGAAAAATATAAAGAGCGTGAAGGAGAAATTATCAACGGCGAGGTTTATCAGGTATGGAAGAAGGAAATCATGTTACTCGATGATGAAGGGAATGAATTGATCCTGCCGAAATCTGAACAGATCCCGACCGATTACTTTAAAAAAGGTGAATCAGTCAGGGCGGTTGTGAAAAAAGTTGATTTACGTGCTAACACACCTGTTATCTTATTATCACGAACTCATCCGTCTTTCCTTGCTAAATTACTTGAAATTGAAGTGCCTGAAATCTTTGACGGATTGATCAGTATCAAGAAAATCGTTAGGGAGCCGGGAGAAAGGGCTAAAGTGGCCGTTGAAAGTTACGACGATCGCATTGATCCGGTCGGGGCTTGCGTCGGTATGAAAGGAAGTCGTATTCATGGCATCGTTCGTGAATTGAAAAACGAGAATATCGATATCATCAATTATACGCAAAACATACAGCTTCTATTGCAACGTTCATTGACGCCTGCTAAGATTACCAGCATGAATATCAATGAAGAAACCAAACATGTCGAGGTGTTTATGCAGGCAGATCAGGTATCTTTGGCCATCGGTAAACGTGGCGTGAACATTAAACTGGCACAGGAACTTACCGGTTACAGCATTGATGTATTCCGTGACGACCTTGAACAAGGTGAATTTGATATCGACCTGGATGAATTTACAGATGAGATTGATGCATGGGTGATCGACGAATTGAAAAAAGTAGGTTGCGATACTGCAAGAAGTGTATTAGCTTTGACAGACGAAGAACTGATACGACGTACAGATCTGGAAGTTGAGACGATCAAAGATGTGAAAGATATATTGAAAGGCGAATTTGACGATGAGAAAGAAGCGTAAGATGAATATATGAATTAGGTAAAAATTTAGTCATGCAACCTCAACGATGTTGAAGCACGTGTGACAAACATAAAATAGCAAATGGCAGAAACCACGAATACAATACGCCTCATGAAGGCAGCCAGGGAATTTAATATCGGTAGAAATACGATAGTTGATTTCCTGAACAAGGAGGGCTTTACGATCGATAATAAACCGGATCCGGTTTTGTCGGATGCAATGTATAATGCATTGATGAATGAATATGCTGCCGATAAGGCCGCCAAGAAGAAGAGCGAGAATGTGATTCTTTCGAAAAATGCTGAAGAGAAGAAAGCTAAAGAAGAAGCTGCTAAAGTCATTTCTCTTAAAAAGGAATCGGTGGTTAAAGTAGTGGCTGTTGGTAAGATTGATCTTGAACCAAAGCCAAAGAAAGTTGAAGAGGTGGTTGAAGAACCTGAAGTTAAGGCGAAGGTGACCAAGAAAGCCAAGGTGGAAGGTGTTCAGGAGGAAGAAGAGGTTAAATCAAAAGCAAAAAAGAAAGCTGACGAACCGATAGAAAACGTAAAAATTGCAGCTCCTGAATTAGAAGGACCTAAGGTTCTCGGGAAAATTGATTTAAATAAGAAGCCGGCAGCAAAAACCAAAAAGGTTGTTGCGCCAACAGAAGAGGAAAGCGAAAAAGCTGACCCCACTGAAGCGAAAGCAGTTGAAGTAGTGGCTGATTCTCCAAAAGAAGTCATAGCGGAAGTGCCTAAACCCGATGAGGTGGTTTTACATACCCTGAAACGTAATGTATTAGAAGGGCCTAAGATTTTAGGAAAAATAGAACTTCCTGCTAGTCCGGATCGCGATCAGAAGCCAGCCGAAAAACGTAAACGTAAACGTATTCCAATCGAAGGGAAAGGAACTCCCGGGCAGCCAGGTGCAGGAAGTGCACCAGGTAGTCCGCAACGTCCAGGAGATCAACGTCCGCCATATCAACGTCCGGGTGGTGGACAACAAGGTACAGGTTTCAGACGTGATAATAACCGACCTGGTGGAAGAGCCCCTTATCAGACCCCTGAAGAAAAAGTAATCGATCAGAACGAAATTCAGGATAAGATTAAACAAACGCTTGCCAAATTGGGTACCAATACCCGTGGTAAGAGTCTTAAAGCAAAATATCGCCGAAATAAACGGGAGGAAATGGCTGAGAAAAGAGCCGCACACGATTCGGAAGGTGATAATAAATTACAATTGACAGAGTTTATTTCTGTAAGTGAATTGGCCAGTCTCATGGATGTGAGTTTTGCCGAAGTCATCAGTAAATGTATGAGTCTTGGTATTATGGTATCCATCAACCAACGTTTGGACGCTGAAGTGATTGAACTGGTTGCCAGCGAATTCGGATTCGAGGTTGAGTTTATCAATCTTGAGCAGGAAGCCGAACAGGAACAGGATATCGACGATGCGCCTGAAGACCTGAAACCGCGCCCGCCGATTGTGACCATCATGGGACACGTCGATCATGGTAAGACATCCTTACTCGATTATATCCGAAGTGCGAATGTGGTTGCCGGTGAAGCCGGAGGAATCACACAGCATATTGGTGCTTATGAGGTAACACTTGATGACGGAAAGCAGATTACTTTCCTTGATACACCTGGTCACGAAGCCTTTACTGCGATGCGTGCCCGTGGTGCCCAAGTAACTGATATCGCTGTCATTGTTGTAGCCGCGGATGATGCGATCATGCCGCAAACGCGTGAAGCTATCAGTCATGCACAAGCAGCCGGTGTACCGATGATCTTTGCCATCAATAAGATGGATAAGGACGGTGCGAATCCGGAAAAAATCCGTGAACAGCTGTCGGCCATGAATATCTTGGTAGAAGAATGGGGTGGTAAATTCCAGTCTCAGGAAATTTCAGCCAAGAAAGGTCAGAATATCGATTTGCTACTTGAGAAAATACTGTTAGAAGCAGAGATTCTTGATTTGAAAGCGAATCCGGACCGTTTTGCCAATGGAACAGTGGTTGAAGCATCGCTTGATAAAGGTCGAGGGTATGTGTCAACGATCCTTGTGCGAAGTGGAACACTTAAAATAGGTGATATGATTGTAGCCGGTTCAATTTATGGCCGTGTGAAAGCCATGAGCGATGAACGTGGTAAGAAGAAAACGAAAGCGGGTCCATCAACACCGGTACAGATTTTAGGTTTGAACGG
>CAIQUX010000121.1 GCA_903875055.1 uncultured Bacteroidota bacterium | reverse complement strand
GTTAGTGCTTCCAGAAAATCATTCAATTTAAGCATAAGCAATATTTTCAGAGCAAAAGTGCACGCAGAGATGCATGGCGTTTTAGACAACAGCCTAGAAAATCGTACATCTCAGCTTTTTAAACCCATCGATCATTTCGTTAGCCAGAAGCACACCATCTACTTCACCGGCTGCAACTCGCAGTATGATCAATACAGCTTCATTTTGCCGGTTCGTACCTGATGTACTTCTGACTTTTTCAGCAAGCCCTAGTTACCTTGGGCAACAAGATTTGAAATTACGCAATGTCAATAAAATCGATAGCGCCAATAAGAATTTGGAAGATATTCTAAATTAAAGTCTGTCGGAGTAAAAGATAACAGAAAAAGACCGCCGATGGAATTCAAACCTGATCGAATAAGTTATACCAATATGATATTCAGGGTAGACCAAACTCTTTTGGATACATTCAGTGGTAAATGCCGAAGGTTCTATCGGGATCAAGATGCTGCGAAGCAAGTCGAAAGTTATTACCTGATAGCTCTGGTTCGTTTACAGTTATTAATTTCAAAGGTTTACATTGGGGCACTTACCTGTGATTGGAATTCGGAAACTAAAAGCAGACCTAGATTTTACTGAAAATAACGGTGGCATTATGACCGCCAAAACCGAACGTATTACTCAAGGCAGATCGCACAATTCTTTTCTGAGGTCTGTGAAATGTAAAATTGAGTTTGGGGTCAAGGTTTACATCATCTGTGAAATGATTGATCGTCGGAGGTACAAGGTCGTTTCGCACAGCAAGGATTGATGCGATAGCCTCCACGGCACCTGCAGCACCTAATAGATGGCCTGTCATTGATTTTGTGGAACTTATATTTAAATGATATGCATGTTCTCCGAATACTTTTTGGATGGCGGTAACTTCCGCGATATCACCGAGAGGGGTTGATGTACCATGTACGTTGATATAATCAATTGCATCCGGTTGAAGACCGGCATCTTGCAACGCATTATTCATTACCAGAATGACACCAAGCCCTTCAGGATGAGGGGCAGTGATATGATGTGCGTCAGCACTGCACGCTGAACCGACGAGTTCAGCATATATTGTAGCACCACGTTTTTTGGCATGTTCGTATTCTTCAAGCACGATGGCTCCGCCGCCTTCACCTAAAACAAAGCCATCCCTATCTTTGTCAAAAGGACGGGACGCTGTTTTGAAATTGGCATTGTTTTCACTTAATGCCTTCATGGCATTGAAACCGCCTACTCCCGGCGGAGTGATGGCAGCTTCGGAACCACCACAAATGATGACATCCGCTTTGCCAAGTCGGATAAAATGTGAGGCGTCAATTAGTGCATGTGACGATGAGGCGCAGGCGCTGACAGTGCAATAATTCGGGCCACGGAAGCCGTATTTCATAGAAATATGACCGGCAGCAATATCCGAAATCATTTTAGGAATAAAGAAAGGGTTAAAACGCGGGGTTCCATCACCAGAGAAAAAACCTTTCATTTCTTCATAAAAAGTCCCTATACCTCCGATACCCGAAGCCCATATGACACCGACCCGATCTTTATTAATGGAGGAATCAGTATTGAGATTTGCATCTGCTATAGCTTGATCACTACTGACAATCGCTAATTGAGAAAACCTGTCAATCTTTCTGGCTTCCTTCTTATCCATGAAATCTTCAGGATTGAAGTTCTTTACTTCACAGGCAAAACGGGTCTTAAACTTTTCGGCATCGAAAAGCGAAATGGAATCGGCACCGGAAACACCCGCACACAATCCACTCCAATACTCCTCCAAAGTATTTCCAATGGGGGTTAAGGCACCAAGTCCTGTAACTACTACACGTTTTAATTCCATGCTATGAAGATGGGAGAATTAAGCAGCGTGTTCTTCTAAGTAAGTGATTGCCTGACCAACAGTAGCAATTGTTTCAGCCTGTTCGTCCGGAATAGATATGTTGAACTCTTTTTCAAATTCCATGATCAATTCCACGGTGTCTAATGAGTCGGCGCCTAAGTCATTGGTAAAACTAGCTTCGGCAACAACTTCTGCTTCTTCAACTCCTAATTTATCGACAATAATTTTTTTAACACGAGATGCTATTTCTGACATTTTTATTTAATTTAGAATGCAAAAATATACTTTTAGTTGAATTGTGAAAACATATTTCCCTTTTTGTTAATAAAGTGAACAAATAGTGTAAAACATTGCATTGATTCATTCAATTCATATACCTTATGAAATACACTAGGGCTAAGGGTTTGTTAAGTTTTGAACACCCTTTTTTGCAGTTGTCGCTTGCTTTTAATCATTTTAATAATAAAGGGGTGAATTGGCGCTTAATGGACTTGTTATGCGTAATGCCATCGGTTCATGATAACAATTACATCAACTTGTTTGTAGATTTGATAAAGGAAGGTCATTGTTAATATAACTGATTCCATTCGTGTCCGTCTGAAATTGGGTTTCAAGATTCTACGGTTATACAAGCTCATTTCCTCTTATAATCTTTTTATCTTCACCGGCCATTTTATCGTTTCTGAGATAATTATCAGGGAAAAAGAAATAGACGAGTATGTGCAGGATACCTTACGTAAAAGTTTTGTTGAATGAACGGTCTGAAGGCTCCTATCTCGCAGCCTTGGCTCCCCAAAAGGCAAAAAGTAAATAAGAAATTCCTGACGATAAAACAAACCAGATGGGTTGAGGAAACAGAATAAAATAAAAGATGCCGCATAAAAGGAGGAAGAAGCCAACAAACAAAGCACTGATTAACTTCTTGGGCTTGGGGGCAATTCGTGCACTGACATACCCTCCGAAGAATGCACTGAGCATATAACCCAACAAGAACAGCATGAACTCTGAAACGGGATAATGAGCTATTTGTTCAGCCTCTTCGGCAACACTTGGAAGAAGAATGGATGATGGATAAAGGCTGCTATTTAGCATATCGGTCAGCCCGATTACTATACAGGCTATGGCGATTCCTGCCATGACAGCAAGTACTAATCGGAATATTAAGTTCATAAGGGTAGTTTACTGATTAAGTCTAAATTAAATGATGTTTCAGAGTGAGATGATATGCTCCATTTCAGAAATCATCATAGCGGTGGCTCCCCAGATGACAATATCTTCGCCAAGCAAATAGACTGGAACTGACATGTTATCATTTTTGCTATTAGTACTTCTTACGTTGCGAAGTTGTTTAATTAATGGATCAAACAACATCGAAAGCGGCACCTTGATAATTTCCTGCACCTCTTTCTCCGAAGGCTTGAACGCCTGAACGTTTTTAATATAGGCCAATGTCGGTGTCACTAAAAAATTACTCGGTGAAATATATAAGGGTGTTAACGTTCCGAGTACGTCAATCTCATTTTTATTTATACCAATCTCTTCTTCACATTCTCGCAACGCCGTTGCTATGATATCAGCATCTGACAGATCTTTCTTGCCACCAGGGAAACTGATTTGTCCACCATGAGTTTGCCCATCTTCTGTTCTTCGAATGAGGATGGTATTCCAGTTCTTGTCACCTTCAATCAGCAATACGAGCACACCACCTTGCCTTGCATAAGCAGGAGCTTGCATATCACTCGTCCGTGTTGGAGGAGCCATTTTCATTTGAGCATCTATACCCGGCAGGGTATTAAGCAATTTCGCCCTTATATTTTCTATGAAATCCATTTCTTATTTCAAATTGAGTTGTACTACGTTTTCAACATGATGTGTATGCGGAAACATATCCACGGCCTGTGATTTTGTCACGGTATACTGAGCTGAAAGCAAAGCGAGATCTCTGGCCTGAGTAGCGGGGTTGCAACTCACATAAACAATTCTGGGAACTTTAAGTTCGAGTAATTTATGTATCAATTTTTCGTGACAGCCCGCACGGGGAGGATCAATAATGACAATATCCGGATGCCCGTTTTTAATAAAAAAGTCCTGGTTGCAAATCTTGATCACATCGCCTGCAAAGAAATGTGTGTTTTCTAGATGATTGAATGCCGCATTCTCCTCGGCATTCTTAATCGCATCTTCAACGGTTTCCACACCGATAATTTTCTGAACGTTTTTTGACAGAAAAATTCCGATGCTGCCAGTACCACAATATAGATCATACAATATCTCATGTCCCTTGCAATCTGCAAACTGACGTACGATACGATAAAGCTCTTCAGCCTGTCTGGTATTGGTCTGGAAGAATGACTTAGGGCTGATTTTGAACTGAAAATCTTCAAGCTTTTCGCTGATAAATTCTTTTCCTGCATAACAAATCACCTCCTGGTCGTAAATAGTATCGTTGAGCTTCAAATTGATCGTGTAATTCAGTGAAGTGATAGCCGGAAATTTTTCCAATACTGCCTTCATGACCTGTTGAATGAGAGTTTCATTGTTTTCGCCAAAGACCAGATTGACCATTACTTCACCAAGCGATGATAAACGGATGATAAGGTTTCGAAGCAATCCGGTATGATTCCGAATATCATGAAAGGTTAGTCCATGTTCGAGTGCATAGGCGCGGATGAAATTCCTGATAGCATTGGTAGGTTCGTTCTGCAAATGACAGAATTCGATATCGATGACCTTGTCAAAAAGGCGGGGAGCATGAAAACCGAGTACATTCTTGTCAAATGATGTGCCTTCTTTTAAATCCTCCGGGGCTATGTATTGTTTATTCGAGAATGTAAACTCAAGTTTATTTCTATATAGCGAGGTTTCATTACAGCCTTTTATCGGTAAAGATTCTTCTGCTTCAACACGTCCGATTCTGCGAAGTTGGTCCTTTACCTGCTGTTCTTTGTAGCTCAACTGAAGTTCATACGGCAACATTTGCCATTTACATCCACCGCACACGCCAAAATAGTCGCAAAATGGAGTGACACGGTTTTTTGACAAGGTCGTAATGGCGTTAACTTTTGCTTCAGCCCAGTCTTTTTTATTCTTGTGAACAAAAAGGGTAGCCACGTCTCCAGGTACTACTCCTTCTACAAAAATAACTTTCTCATTTTGGCGGGCAATACATTTACCCTCTGCTGCATAGGATTCTATCAGTATGTTCTCCAGGATAAATTTCTTCTTCTTCGACATATTAAAATTTCTTGTTCACGCAAAGCAACGCATACCATAACAACCAAGTGTTAAAGTGCTGCAAATGTAACAACTCTGTATTTCATTCCTGCGTCTTGTTTCCGTAATTTCGACTTCTTTTAAAAATACCCGTATGAATAAATTTATCTTTCTTTTTCTGGCAGCCATTTCCCT
>CAIQUX010000120.1 GCA_903875055.1 uncultured Bacteroidota bacterium | reverse complement strand
CTCGAACAATCCTTCAAAGACAATAAACCCAAGGCTCTGATACAAATGGCCACCGGTTCAGGTAAGACCTTCACTGCCATTACCTTTATATACCGTCTGCTGAAATTCGCGAAAGCCAAGCGCATTTTATTTCTCGTGGATACGAAAAATTTAGGGGAACAAGCCGAACAGGAATTCATGTCCTTTGTACCCAATGATGATAATAGGAAGTTTACCGAACTCTATGGTGCCACCCGACTCAAGAGCAGTTTTATTCCGGCCGATAATCAGGTCTATATCTCCACCATACAACGCATGTATTCAATTCTGAAGGGAACCGATATGGATGAGAGCGCCGAAGAAGCCAACCCGAATGAATATCAGCAGAAGGAACCTGCTCCTGTCACTTATACTGAAAAAGTACCCATTGAGTTCTTTGATTTTATTGTGATCGATGAATGTCACCGCAGTATCTATAATTTATGGAAACAAGTACTCGATTATTTCGATGTGTTTCAGATAGGTCTCACAGCCACACCCGATAACCGCACCTTTGGTTACTTCAATCAAAATCTGGTAAGCGATTATGGCTATGAAAAAGCGGTGATTGATGGTGTGCTGGTACCGTATAATGTATTCACCATTGAAACCAAAATAACCAAAGAAGGAAGCAAAATAGCCATCGGTGAGAAAGTAGATAAACGGGAACGACTTACCCGACGAAAATTCTGGGAAAGTGTTGATGAGGATATTGAATTCAGTGGTAAGCAACTCGATCAGGATATTGTGAACCCTAGCACCATCAGAACCATCATACGGGCTATCAAAGAAAACTTACCGGCCATGTTTCCCGACCGGGTGGAAGCTGACGGAAGTTTTGAAGTGCCAAAGACCCTCATCTTTGCCAAGACCGATTCGCATGCCGAAGACATCATAGACATAGTAAGGGAAGAATTTGGTGAAGAAAATAAATTCTGCAAGAAGATCACCTATCGGAGCGAAGAAGACCCTAAGAGTATACTCAGTCAATTTCGCAATGGATATTACCCTCGTATAGCCGTCACCGTAGATATGATAGCCACAGGAACCGACATACGTCCGTTGGAAGTATTGGTGTTTATGCGCGATGTCAAAAGCCGCAGTTATTACGAACAGATGAAAGGCCGCGGCACCCGCACTTGTTCACTGGAACAATTGAAGGCCACAGGTACTCCTTCCGCCAAATTCACGAAAGACCATTTTGTGATTATTGATGCGATAGGTGTGGAGAGTTCGCAAAAAACCGACAGTCGCCCTTTAGAGAAAAAGCCCGGTATGAGTCTGAAAGACCTGCTTCAAAACGTGGCCATGGGCAATACCGATGAAGAGATACTCAGTACATTGGCCAACAGATTGATACGTCTCGACAAACAAATCAGCGATAAGGAGAAAAGCACCTTTGCACAACATAGCGAAGGTTATACTATTAACCATGTAGTCAAGCAATTGCTGAATGCCTATGACCCTGATACAATAGAACAGATACAGTCAGACATCGAACGAAAACAGCCGGGTGCGGCGCCAGCCGATAAGTCAATACAACTGCAAACATTGCATAGCAAATTGATTGAAGACGCGGTAGCTGTTTTTCATAATCCTGAATTGCGCAACTTCATTATCGATGTTCGTAAAAAATATGATCAGGTGATTGATGGTATCAATATTGACAGTATCACGAATATTGGCTGGGTAAAAGATCAGGAAACGGCAGCCTCGCTGACCATCGATAATTTCACGGCATGGATTGAAACCCATAAGGAAGAAATCACAGCCTTGCAGATTTTTTATGATCAGCCTTATCGCCGTCGTGAACTCAGCTATAGCATGATCAGAGACCTGTTTGAAAAACTGAAAACCGAACAACCCATGCTGGCACCTTTGCATGTATGGCGTGCGTACGAACAACTGGGACAGGCTGCAGGATCACCTAAGAATGAACTGATAGCCCTTGTGAGCCTGATACGACGAGTGAGCGGCATAGACACTGCACTAACTCCTTATGATAAAACCGTTGACAAGAATTTTCAGGACTGGGTATTTAGAAAGCAGGCCGGTACCTTGAAATTTACTGAAGAGCAGATGCAATGGCTGCGTATGATTAAAGAATATGTGGCCAATAGTTTCCATGTTGAGAAAGATGATTTTGAACTGGACCCTTTCAACAAAAACGGCGGTCTGGGCAAGATGTGGCAACTCTTTGGCGAACAGACCGATGAAATTTTAAATGAGTTAAACGAAGTATTGGCGGCATAGGCTCACAACATTTAAAAAAATGATTTATATAAATAGTTCACATTATTGTGAATAATATTTATATATTTACAGCCGGATAAAATTATGAGAATTAGATTTAAGACACAGTTACTTGCTGACTTATATGAAGGAAAGAAGGTAAAGGATAATGAATTCAAGTCAAATCCAGCATTGATAAAGCAATACATAAAAACGATAAAGACACTTAATACGGTTGAAAAGATAGAATACCTTTTTCAATATCACAGCTTGAATTATGAGAAACTAAAAGGTGATATGGCCGGATTCAGTTCGGTAAGGGTAAATCGGCAATACAGAATTATTTTTGAAGAAATTGCAAGTGATGAGCCTCCCCATGAAGTTACGATATTGTCTATTGAAGAATTGAGTAAGCACTACGAATAATAAAAAATACAATCATGTTTACACCCATTGATATAAATACATTGACACCCGCATTAGCGATTCATCCGGGTGAAATACTAAAAGATGAATTAGATGCCAGGCAAATAACACAAAAGGAGTTTTCATTATTGATAGGTATGGCACCGACGCAATTAAATGAAGTGATAAAAGGGAAGCGCAATATTACTCCCGAATTGGCATTGCTGATCGGTAAGGCATTAAGCATGGATGCTTCTATTTGGAATAATTTGCAAGCCGGATATGACCTGGACAAAGCAAAAATTATGCAACGAACTCAACAACGATTCCTGGCATTAGATAGTTGGAACTCTATAAAAAACTGGATACCCGTTAAATTTTTCAAGAAGGAAAGATTGGTATCAGGTGACCCTGTCATGGATTTACCCATTGTAAAGGAAATTTATAAGGTGGCTCATTGTGATGAAATCATTGCAAAGTACAGTGAACCTCGATACGCCCTTCATCGAAAATCGAAAAATTTGGAGACTGATAAAATCAATCTCTTGGGTTGGGAGCAGTTAGTGATGTATAATGCAGAACAGCAGAAGGTTCAGAAATTTGATGTTCGAAGAATGGATGAACTGATAGAGGAATTGAAGACTGTTTTTTCAAAAAATAAGAAAACAATACATCTATCACAGCAAGTGCTGGCCCGTTACGGAATTAAATTGGTAATGCAGACCCCGCCTGAAAAATGTGCAGTAGATGGCATTTCATTTTGGAGCAATGGAAACCCTGCAATAGGATTAAGTCTTCGTCAT
>CAIQUX010000119.1 GCA_903875055.1 uncultured Bacteroidota bacterium | reverse complement strand
GGATTCCTTTGAATAAGCGCTCCATATCTTCAATCGAATCGATGGCTACCCCCACCTTACCGACCTCACCGGCCGCCATCAAATCATCGCTGTCGTAACCGATCTGGGTGGGCAAGTCAAAAGCCACACTTAAGCCTGTGACCCCCTGATTCAATAAGAAATGATAGCGTTCATTAGAGGCTTCAGCTGTACTGAACCCTGCATATTGCCTGATAGTCCATGGTTTGTCGCAATACATGCCTTCATGCACGCCTCTCGTGAAGGGAAACTCACCGGGTCGTTCTGCTTCGATGTGAGCTTCGGTATACAATTTCTTAATCTCTATTCCTGAGTCATTGATTCGCTTATTGTCTGACATGATGATCCTTTAATGGGAGGCAAATATAATTGAAATATGCCGATGTGGGGAATCCGAAACCGTGTGTCGGTTACGAATCTGCCTGTTGCTGCTATGTTTGAATCATCTGCGCCTTGATAACCAGCATAAAAAAAAGGTTGCTCCTGATAAGCAACCAATTTTTACACATAAAAGAACAAAAACTTTAGAAACTAAAAGAAAAAAAACTAAAAGAAAACGAACAACATTGCGTGAAAAAAAATAAACCCGATTTTGGTAATTATTTAATTTACGAATACAAAGGAAAAAATAATTTGAGTATTGATAAAACAAATTGAGGCCAAATGCTTTTTGAGAGAGGCTAAAAACAAATTTTTCTTTTGGAAGTTGCAACAAGCGCTCATTTTGCCAATGACAAAGCGATTCTCAAGCCTTACGGGCATTCAGGTTTTCGAATCAAGCAAAGCGGCATTCAACTGAAAATAGGCACTAAGTTCTCACCTCATTTCTTACAAATTCGGTTGGGGCGTCATGCGCAGATACGGTTTCACTTCAGTAAATCCTTTAGGGAATTTAGCCGGGATATCTTCAGTCTTGATCGAAGTGGCCACCACCACATCATCGCCTTCCTTCCAATCGGCTGGAGTGGCCACACTATAATTAGCTGTTAGTTGTAATGAATCGATGACACGCAATATCTCGGTAAAATTACGACCTGTTGAAGCCGGATAAGTGATTAATAGTTTCACTTTCTTGTCTGGCGAAATAATGACGACCGAGCGGACAGTAAAACGGTCGGAGGCATTAGGATGGATAAAACCATATAAGTTTGAAACCACGAACTCCGGATCGGCAATGATGGGGAAATTAACCACAGTATGCTGCGTTTCATTGATATCAAGCACCCATTCATTATGTGAAGCGACCGGGTCGACACTTAATGCAATCATCTTGACGTGGCGTTTATCGAATTCAGGCTTCAGCTTAGACGCTGCGCCTAATTCTGTGGTGCAAACCGGTGTAAAATCAGCAGGATGCGAAAAGAGGATAGTCCAGCTATCTTGCATCCATTCATAAAAATCGATGGGACCATGGGTTGTTTCTGCTTGGAAATTTGGCGCGATATCGCCTAATCGGATTGACATAATTCTTTTATTTTATTGGTTTGCAAATGAGGTGATTAATTCAGCTATTCTAACAGTCTGAAAGAGGCAGACAAATATAGTCGCTTAAGAAATAACTTCGCACACTATTTTCAGTATTTCTTTCCAATTTACCAACTGCTTTGGAACACTCGAAGGGTGCTTCTTGTCTTATATTCCGAAATAGGCATTGTGGCTGAATCTTTTTACTGAAGGTGCATGCAGATCGCATGCTTCGATTATTAAAGAGTGTACGAAAAGAGGAAGTATGAATTATCTTTGAGCCTCATTGGCCGTAATTCAAATTCACAAAGAGTTTAATTCACTCTTCATGCATTTGGTGAATACGGGAATGATTCAAGAATAACCTGCAAATGAACAACATAGTAAACATCATAACCAAAGCATCGGGTGCGCAGGTTCCTTTTTCATCCGAAAAACTCAGAACATCGCTGCAACGAAGCGGCGCTAAGGACGAAGACATCCATTCTATCATCACGGAAGTCAAGAATCAACTATACCCGGGCATTCCGACAAAAAAAATATACAAACTGGCGTTCGGGTTATTAAAAAAAGTATCAAAACCTATAGCCGCGAGGTACAGGTTAAAAAATGCCATTATGGAACTCGGTCCTTCAGGGTTCCCGTTCGAAAAATATTTTTCTGAAATCCTGAAACATCAGGGTTATGCCGTAAAAGTAGGTGAAATAGTTGCAGGCCATTGTGTCAAACACGAAATTGATGTGATAGCGGAAAAGGGTAATGATTATCTGATGATCGAATGTAAATATCATAATCTTCCGGCATCTCATGCGATGTGAAAATTCCTTTATACTTAAATTCCAGGTTTCTGGATGTCGAATCTTCCTGGAAATTAT
>CAIQUX010000118.1 GCA_903875055.1 uncultured Bacteroidota bacterium | reverse complement strand
TTGATATGGTTCGTCAGATGAAAAATATCACCAGCCTTGATTTGAGTGGTTGTAATTTGAATTTTGTTCCTTCCGATGTGAAATATCTTACTAAGCTGACTGAATTAAATCTATCCAATAACAACATTCATTTTCTTCCTTCTGAATTGGGTATGTTGACGAATCTTCAAACCCTGATTCTAGGCGATGATGCTTCTTCAGGAAATAGAATTTATGATTTGCCTACTTCATTCGCTAACCTCAGAAACCTAAGAACCTTACAAGCGCCTAACAACGGATTTGTCGATTTTCCGATGGTGCTTTGTTCACTTCCAAAACTTGAAGTCTTGAATTTGAGCAATAACAAAATACAGGAACTTCCTGCAGAAATTTCCATGATGAGTGGCTTGAATAAACTCAACATCATGAACAATCAATTGTCTGATGTGCCTGATGAATTGGCTGCATTAAGTCGTTTAACTCAATTTGATTTTTCAGGTAACCAGTTCTCAGGTGAAGTACAACAGAAAATACTTCGTATGATGAGCGGTGAACCAGAACCGGCACCAGTACCAGCAGCAAAGGCGCCTGCAAAAAAGGTGAAAGCTGCTTTCAAAGCAAAAAAGGCAACTAAGAAAGCAACACCGAAAAAGAAAGCATAACAACATAAAATTATTGTGAAGAGTGAGGAAACTCACTCTTTTTTTATACCCGTTAGGTTCAATGTTTACATGTTGAAGAAGAACAAAGCAGACCTGAAATACTTACCTGTATTTGTTTGAAAGAAAGACAAAAGCAATATTTGCAATCAGTAGTCTGAATAAGTTTAGATAGAATAGTGTTTAACCTTATCCTTCGATATGGAAACTGATAATCAACATACGAGTCGTTAACTTGTCGATGGCCTTGTTGGTCGGCTCATCATATTTACGGTCAAGACTGTTGCCTAAACCATTTGACACTTTGATCTCAGGCGCGAAAATAAAATTAGGGAAATAGAACTCAAAACCTAACCCAAGATTATACCCGAAATCAAATGGTTTCACCTTGATGATTTCATCGGGTCTGTGGGAATTGGTATTGGCATTGAAATCATAATCAATCTTTGCACCGGCACAAACATAGAACCTGAAATTCGTCATCCTGTCTGACTTGAATTTTAATTCAAAAGGTAAACTGAATAAGATGGATTCGAATGAATTGGTATAGGTCGAATCTGTCTGATCGGTGAATCGAAGGGCTTTTTCGCGAAGCACAAACGAAGGGATCGTACGGATATCGATAAACTTCGATACTTTCAGATTGCCCATGATACCCAACTGAAAACCAGGGCGCCAAAGCGGTGTGATGTTTTTGATGGTGTCATTCTCAAGCATGTATTTCGACTGCCACACTTTGTATTGTGCCGTGTTGAAACCTAATGTGATACCGAAATAATAAGGCTTCTCATCATGGTCTGCATTGTTCATTTTCTCATCCTGCGCCTTCGCACTGAAGGAGCTCACCGACAGAAGCAGCAACAAGGCTACTTGACAGAGTGATAGATGGATGATATTCCGAAACTTAAGGGTTTGCATACGGTGTTTTTAAAACCAACGGTTTGCAATATTACACACATTTCTTCACCTTCGGGGAAAACCTGTACGGAATTTGGCAAATACGAATAGGCTTTATTGTCTTTACTGAACAACTTACCTATCATTGGCGTTATATAACTGAAGTACAGGTGATAAAATTGTTTGACAGGGAATGTTTTTACTTTGGAGAATTCGAGGATGATAAAGTTGCCTCCCGGTTTCAATACCCGATGTATCTCTTTTAAGCCTTTCTCAAGGTTCTCAAAATTGCGTACGCCGAAGGCAACAGTCACGGCATCAAACGTATTATCGGCGAAGGGAAGGTTTTCACTATCGCCTTTGACCAATTCGATCATACCGTTCAGATGCTTATCAGCCACTTTCACACGACCCACTTCCAGCATCTTGTTGGAAAGGTCGAGACCGGTGATCTTCGCAGGTTGAAGTCTGCTTAAGGCAATGGCCAGATCGGCCGTACCGGTAGCCACATCAAGGATATGTTGAGGTTTGCTGGCTTTGAGCAAGTTCACCACTTTATTTCGCCAAAGCACATCGATACGAAACGACAACAGCCTATTCAGGAAATCATATTTCCCGGCAATGCCATCAAACATATTCTCGACTTGCTCTTTTTTGCTTAACGCTGAATTGATATCAGGTACTATTTTTGTTCCCACGGCGCGAAGATAAACAGACAATTTGACAATGACACATATTGAAACGTTGGGGCGTATAGGTAGCCACCATTGCCTCAGAACGGAATTGTTTACGGTTAAATTGGAGTATTGCCTCATTGCATCATTGTGTTACCTTTGCCCTTCATGGAAGTAAAATCAACAGAATATCTGATTAGTAGTCCGGATGTGGAGAGTTGCCCGAAAGGCATATTGCCCGAAGTGGCTTTCATAGGCCGAAGCAATGTAGGTAAATCATCACTGATCAATATGCTCACGAATAAGAAGGAACTGGCCAAGGTATCATCGTCGCCGGGTAAGACCCAGATGATCAATCATTTCCTTATCAACAAGAATATGTTCTGGGTCGATCTGCCGGGTTATGGATTTGCCAAAGTATCGCAAACCAAACGAGGTACTTGGACTAAGATGATCTGGAATTATGTAGAGAAGCGAGACAATCTGCAGACATTATTCGTGTTGATCGACAGCCGCCACACTCCCCAACGTATGGATATCGATTTTGTCAACAAGCTTGGCGAAAAAGCCATTCCGTTTACCCTAGTCTTTACGAAAGCCGATAAGGAATCGCAAAAGGAAGTAAGCGAGCATGTGAGTCAATTCAAAAAGGAGTTGCTGAAGACATGGGCCGAATTGCCGGTGATCTTTGTGAGTTCGGCTGTGAAGCGTCTGGCACGAAAAGAAATACTCGAGTTCATCGAACAGTTACGTCAGAATTATGTTCCTGCCGAGAAATTAAAAGAACAGGCTGAAGAGAAATAAGTATCCTACACTACATCTATTATTTAATTGTGGTTTTCGTTACTGATTATCTTTTTGATTACAGTGTTTAAAGGAAATAGTTACATCACGTTGAGTAAGATTATGCTACGGAGCATGGCGAAAAACAAGCGATAGGTTCTGGTCAAGCGGAACCGCGTTGTGCGAAGAGTATTGTTTAATGATGCAAATATTCTTCGCACAACATAGCGTGAAGCGCAGACCATGGACCGATCCGAAGGAATCGCCTTTTTTCGCCTTGATTTTTTGGTTACCTTTTTGATCAAGCAAAAAGGTAAAAAGTGAATTGGAATAATAGAACAATAGTTGAATTACTTTGTAGTAGTAGTCGTTTTCTTCTCACTATCATTCACCACATCTTCTATACACCAATTTTCTTTGAACAATCGTAAGATGACATGAAAGGAATAGGTATATTTTCCACTGACCTTG
>CAIQUX010000117.1 GCA_903875055.1 uncultured Bacteroidota bacterium | reverse complement strand
TTTACGGCATCAATGATATTCAGATATCGGTGCTCAACTTCCGAGGACGACATCGTCACATCACCGGGTATAAAAAAGATATTTATTTCGATCGCATCCGCACCGGCTTGTTCGATCAGCTTCGAGTAGTCGACCCAGCCTTCGCTGGTAATACCGTTCAGGCTGGCAATGATGGGGATCTTGACTCGTTCCTTGGCTTTGCGGATCTGTTCAAGATATTCATCCGTTCCGACTTTAAAATCTTCCATATCGGGGAAAAAATCTGTTGCTTCGGAAAATGAATTAGAGGTAGAATCCATGATATGATTGAACCGCGCCTCTTCCTTTCTGATCTGTTCTTCAAACAGGGAGAATAGAACGACGGCACCGGCACCGTGATCTTCCATCTGAACAATATTCTCAGTTTTCTCAGATAAGGTACAGGCAGATACTACTATCGGGGAATTTAATGAGAGCCCCATGTAAGATGTGTTAACGTTCATAATTGATATTTTTTAATTAGCGATAGGTACAAAATCACTGGCTTTTTTAGTGGCCAGTTCTTCATAAGTTTTCCATTTCAGATTCACCAGGTCTTGCGCATGTTTCATCAGCTCTTCCGCTGTTTGCGGGTCGGTCATAGTAAGCACTTTATACCGCAATTCATGATACGCATAATCTTTTAATGCCATCGTTGGTCGTGGTGAATCAAGCACAAACGGATTCTGATTTTTCTTTCTAAGCATAGGATTATAACGCAGCAATGGCCAATGACCACTGGCTACTGCCTTATTCTGCTGACTTAATCCATCTTTCAAATCGTAGCCATGTGCGATACAGTGGCTATAGGCTAAAATCAGCGAAGGACCATCATAAGCTTCTGCTTCACGCATGGCGAGCAAAGTCTGTTGAGGATTAGCTCCAAAAGCCACTCTGGCTACATACACATTACCATACGAAATTGCTTGCATCGCCAAATCCTTTTTACCACCGGCTTTACCTCCTGCAGCAAATTTCGCGGTCGCAGCCGTTGGCGTCGATTTGGATGATTGTCCTCCCGTATTCGAATAGACTTCTGTATCCAACACCAGGATATTGACATTACGTCCACTGGCCAAGGCATGATCTAATCCACCATAACCGATATCATACGCCCATCCATCGCCACCTACCAGCCAGACAGTTCGGCGTACCAGTTGATCCGCCACTGATAACAAATGACGTGCAGATGAAGAGTTCATAGACCTGAGTTTTTCTTTCAGATGTTGTACACGAAGTTGTTGCAAGGCTAATTCAGATTCATGTATTTGTTTTGCGTCCAGAATCTCATTCACTTTATCTAATCCCAACTCTTCTTTCAATTCCAACAGGTATTGTCTGGCGATATCAAGTTGCTTATCGGCTGTCAGTCGCATACCCAAACCGAATTCGGCATTATCTTCAAACAAGGAATTCGACCAGGCCGGTCCTCTTCCTTCTTTATTCACTGACCATGGCGTAGTTGGCAGATTTCCTCCATAGATGGATGAGCAACCTGTTGCATTTGCAATCAATAATCGATCGCCAAAAAGCTGTGACATCAATTTCAAATAAGGGGTTTCACCACAACCGGCACAGGCACCGGAAAATTCAAATAATGGCTCAAGGAACTGTGCCCCATGCACGGTAGAAAAATCAATCCTGGATCGATCGTTCCATGGAATATTCTCAAAGAATTGAATATTCGTTTGTTCAGCTTCAAGAATAGCTTCCTTCTCATCCATATTGATGGCTTTACGCGATCGATCGGCAGCATCCGTAACCGGACAAACCTCTACACACAAATTACAACCGGTGCAATCTTCGAGATAGACCTGCAGCGAATAAAATGTTTCTGGAAAACCACGGGCGTTAATTGGTGCCGATTTGAATCCTTCAGGCGCCTTGATGAGATGATCTTTGTGATAGAATTTCGCACGTATCACGCTATGTGGACAAACATAGGCGCAGTTTCCGCATTGAATACAAGAGTCAGGCTCCCATATAGGTACCAGATCGGATACATTCCGTTTCTCCCATTGTGTTGTACCACTTGGATAGGTACCGTCAATCGGCATTTTACTCACGGGCAGGCTATCGCCATGCCCGGCCATCATCACGGCTGTCACTTCTTTCACAAAGACAGGTGCCTTATCAGACACATGCAAGAGCTCGTGTGCTACGCCTGTAACAGTCTGAGGATAATCAACCTCGTGTAAATTGGCGAGTGTAGCATCCACAGCTTTGAAGTTCTGATCAATAACCTTCTGTCCTTTTTTAAAGTAGCTTTTTTCGATCGCCTTCTTGATTTGAGTGATGGCCTCATCTCTTGGCAACACACCTGACAAAGCGAAATGGCAAGTCTGCATGATAGTATTGATACGGCCCGTCATACCCGTTTCTCTTGCCACGGATGTTGCGTCAATGATATATAACTTTAGTTTCTTTTCAATGATACTTTGTTGCACATGCGCCGGCAACTTGCCCCACACCTCATTTGTATCATACGGGCTATTCAAAAGGAAGATGGCTCCGTCAGCTGCGAATTCCAGCATTTCAGCTTTCTCAGTAAAATTGAACTGATGACAGGCAATAAAATCTGCCTTAGAAATCAGATAAGGTGCGCGAATCGGTTTAGGACCAAAGCGCAAATGCGACACAGTTCGTGCTCCTGATTTTTTTGAATCATACACGAAATACCCCTGTGCATAGAGGTCGGTATTTTCTCCGATGATCTTGATTGTATTCTTATTTGCTCCTACTGTGCCATCAGCACCAAGACCGAAGAATAAACCTTGTCGCCATTCCGATTCATCCAATGTGAATGATGTGTCATATTCAAGACTTGTGAATGTCACATCATCGTTGATTCCAATAGTGAAGTTGTTCTTGGGTTGTTCTTTTTTCAATTCATCAAATACGGCCTTCACCATTGCCGGCGTAAACTCTTTGGACGAAAGTCCATAACGGCCACCAATGAGTCGAGGTAATTGTTGTAGTTTACCTTGTTGCAAAGCATCCACCAACGTTGACAATACATCCTGATACATCGGTTCGCCTGCAGCACCTGATTCTTTCGTACGATCTAATATCGCAATCGATTTGACTGATGGAGGCAATGCATCGATAAAATGTGTAAGTGAGAATGGTCTGTATAATCGAACTAATAATACACCTGTTTTTTCTCCGGCCGCATTTAATGCATTCACTGTTTCCGAGACTGTTTCACCGCCCGAACCCATGATTACGATAACCCGTTCAGCATCAGCAGCACCAATATAATCGAAGAGTTGATAACGTCGTCCGGTCAAGGTTTCGAATTCATTCATCACATCCAGAACAATTCCTGGCATATTATTATAAAATATATTGACAGTTTCTCTTCCCTGAAAATACACATCTGGGTTTTGTGCCGTTCCGCGAATGAAAGGATGCTCTGGATTAAGACCTCGTTCGCGATGAGCAATGATGAGCTCATCTGGTAACATAGCTTTGATATGTTCATCACTGATCAACTCCAGTTTATTCACTTCATGGGAAGTCCTGAATCCATCAAAGAAATGCATGATAGGAATACGTGCTTTCAATGTCACCACCTGAGCAATGAGAGCGAAGTCATGAGCTTCCTGCACACTGGCTGAACTTAACATAGCAAAACCCGTGGTTCGGGCAGCCATTACATCCTGATGATCGCCAAAGATAGAAAGACCTTGAGCGGCCAGCGAACGGGCAGCTACATGAAACACGGTAGCAGTGAGTTCACCTGCTATCTTATACATGTTAGGCAACATCAGCATCAAGCCTTGTGATGCCGTAAACGTGGTGGTAAGAGATCCGGTTTGTAAAGCACCATGTACAGTACCTGCAGCACCAGCTTCACTTTGCATTTCCATGACCTCGGGAATTGAGCCCCAGATATTTTTAATTTTCTTACTCGCCCATTCGTCAGCCAGTTCGGCCATAGTTGACGATGGTGTGATGGGATAGATGGCACATACTTCATTGACGCGGTAGGCAATATAAGCCGCTGCTTCATTTCCATCAATGGTGGCAATATGTTTCTTTTTATTTGGCATCAGTTGGCATATTAATAGGTTCTGGAATCATTTCAATCGCGTGGCAAGGGCATTGCTCGTAACAGACCGCACAACCAGTGCAGGCATCGAAATTAAATTTATATCGGTTACCCTTACCCAATTTGATGATGGCGTCTTCAGGACAAGCACCAAAGCAACCATCACATTCAAAACAATTACCGCAACTCAGACAACGCTGTGCTTCAAAACGCGCCTCAGGCTCTGAGAGTCCGGCAATTACTTCATTAAAACTTTGTACTGCTAATGAGGGTGCTAACTTATCCTGCTCTTTCTGTGGCGCTTCCGTCTTATACCACATATGTAACTTACGGATACCGGCTGTAGGATGTTTATCAGGCTTGACATAGGTTTGTTCCAAGAGGTATGCATGGATATACTTCGCTGCTTTTTTGCCTTGTCCAATGGCAATAGCCGAACTTCTGTTTTCACCAGGCAACATATCACCACCTGCAAAAACACCGTCCATACCTGTCATGCGTTGTGCATCTATCATGATGGTACCATCTTCATTGAGGCGTATACCTTCCATCGTGCGCAGGAATGCCGTATCGGCTTCCTGACGGTTGGCGATAATGACCACATCCGCATCGATGGTTTCATAGTTACCGGTTCCGACGGCTTTGCCTTTCTCGGCCATCATCATCTCTAATGTGACTTGCTTATTTTTTATTTGGCTGATCTGTTTCAACAATTGTACCTCAACACCTTCTGCCAATGCATCCTCTGTTTCATAATCATAGGCTGGCATCATTTTTTTATCTCCATTAAAACATACGATGGCCTCAGAATCCAGTCTCATCAGTATGCGGGCCAGATACAGGGCCAGTTTGCCGCCTCCGTATACGAGTACCTTCTTTTTTGTATACGCTTCCGGATTCGATTTCACCGAATGAAAAAAACTGAAGGCATCCGTCACTTGAATGGATTGATCATCCTCAAAATTTTCTTTATGAATCATCTGCGCTCCGGTAGCCAGAAAGACTGCATCAAAATTTCGTGCTTCTTTTTCGGCTTGAATATCCTGAACTTTATAGTTTAGACGGAGAGTGACACCCATTTGAATGATACGATCTATTTCAGCCTCCAAAATCTCTTTTGGCAAACGATAATCAGGCACTCCACTCCATAACAGTCCACCTGCATGAGATCCCGCTTCAAACACCTCGACAGTATGCCCCATGCGGGTCAGATGATAAGCGGCTGATAGCCCTGAAGGCCCTGCTCCGACTACCATTACCCGGTGGCCACTAGGCTCTGGATTTTGATTTGGCTTCCATTGAAGACGAATCGCTTCATCACCTATATATCGTTCTACGGCGTGAATATTGACCGTAGTATCGATATGATTTCGATTGCATCCTGTCTCGCAAGGTTTCACGCACACCCTGCCCAGAATAGCCGGAAAGGGATTATCTTCAAGAAGGGTTTGAAACGCCTTGTCATAATCTCCTGCCTGCGCATGTGCCATCCAAGCCTGAATGTTTTCACCAGCAGGACAGGCGCTGTTGCAAGGTGGCATGAAGTCGACGTATACGGGTCGTCTCAATCTGCTGGGGCCGGTTCCTTCGGCATGTGATAAGAGGTCGACCGCTTTGGTAATATCTGTGGAAGCCATATGATTTTATTTAAAGATAAGTGCCGAATCCAACACCTGAAAGTCATTAAATTCGACTCACAAAGTAGACCCTGAATCGTATAATGCTTTTGACATCGCTCAAGAAAAAAAATGATTCATATCATGTTTTGCCAGAAGTCCTAGCCGTGGGATATTTCCGGCTGCGTAAACTCATTACATATCCAACCTGTTACCTTTGTGCATGTTCCGGTTAGTAACCGAAACCGGCAAATCAATCATTTTCATTATTCATTCATTTAAACCTTCATATCATGAACAACAGACATCAGGTACACAACCTCATCATATTAGACGAAAGCGGCTCCATGGAATCGATCAAGAGCACTATCATCAATGGATTCAACGAACTAGTACAGACCGTAAAAGGCATTGAGAAAGAATTTCCTGAGCAGGAACATCTTATTTCTCTCATCAGCTTCAACAGTTTCGGGCAAAAGATTCACCACTTTATGGATCCTGTCAGCAAATTACAGACCATAGACAGTGCCCGGTATCATCCTGATGCGTCCACACCTTTATATGATGCCATGGGATATAGCCTGTCCAAGCTCCGTTTAGCACTGGAAGGAAAGTCTGATTATAATGTATTAGTGACAATACTTACGGACGGGGAAGAAAATGCGTCGAAGGAATATACGGGTAGAATCGTTCAAAAAATGATAGACGAACTAAAGCTCAATCGCTGGACATTCACTTATATCGGGGCAGATCATGATGTTGAAAAATTTGCGGCTTCCTTATCGATTACCAATACCATCAGGTTCCAGAAAAGCGATGAAGATATCAGCCAGATGTTTGTGAAGGAACAATCTGCCAGATCGGCTTACAGTTCAAAAATCCGTGCTAATGAAAGCACCATGGATGATTTCTATGAGAATGAGAAGAAGGTGAAATAAACACACTTTTCAAAATCTGAACTGTTCATGTCAGACTGTGATGAACCGTGTTCACCAGAACGTATCCAAATACTGAACATTTTGAATGAGGAACTTCCAAGGTTGTCATTCTATTTATTTTCCTGCTTCCGATAAAAACGAACAAGAGAAAGCACAATAATACATAGAATAAAGATGCCCAGGTAGGTCATATCAGAGCTGCTTACAAGTAATGTTTTCATCATACACTATTTAAAATATATTCTAAATTCCAGACAAATTAACCGTTGCGGATTCACATAATATTTCCGTAACACATACTTTTATCAGGTTTATCAGCCACTAAAGTAATAGCTTTCATCCAACTCTAAAAGGACAATATATCCGAAATTGAAAACTGTATACAGTGAAATTAAATAGGACTTATTTCTACATAATTAATTGAATAGCCATCTTGCCAATATTAAAATCAGCGTGCGATAACATCTATCCTTTCCTTATAATCGTATTGAAGATCTTCATGAAGTGTGCATACTAATTTCCTTATTTTGGCCACTTGGGTTTCATACAGATTTTTCATGGAAACGCTTTCGTCGAAATTCAAATCAAGCGCTTTCATCTGTTGACAGAAATGAATCAGTAATTCAATCTGCGTAGTAGGAAGTCCTGAATAACGGCCGTATTTAGTAACCCAACGGAGTATTTTCCGGATCGTCTTTTTAGCCCAATGCATAGACTTCACATTGACTTCCTTAAACATATCGTCCATTTCAACGTTCAGATTTTCGATATAGGATTTTTCATCACCGCTTTCAAAAAGGATATAATTAAGTAATTCTTTGTTCTCTTTCTTGTACTTGATCAATCTGGCACATACTTCCACCAATTCCGCATGAGGCATTGACTGGATTTCTTTCTTTAACTGAGCTAATGAAGCAATCTGCATGATAATGGTAATGGTAAATAATCCGGTCGTATACGTATAGCATCTTAGAAAACTTGATTTCAATTCCTCTTTAAGGTTATATCAATCCACGCTCCGCAGAACAGATTATTGTGATGGCTATAAAAACTACTTATCCTTTTTTTGCCTTCTTCTCACGTTTCTCCACTTTCTTTTCCTTGGCTGTTTTCAGCGGTTCCTTTTTAGTTGTTTTCTTGACGTCCTGACTCTTTGCCATGATACTTATGTTAGAATTGTTTGAGATATATAATCAAAAGTAAATGTAAATCATATTTTTATTTTGTTTACGTTTTTATTC
>CAIQUX010000116.1 GCA_903875055.1 uncultured Bacteroidota bacterium | reverse complement strand
GTCAAATCAAGATGCTCAGTATGACATCCGCTCACCACTGAATAAGTGCCGCTCGCTGTATACATTGTATTATTTACACTCCATGTATATGAATCGCAGGCTGAAGCTGTTGTTGTGTTCGATGAACTGGCAGTGATCGCCAAATCAAGATGCTCTGTATGACAAGCATTCACAACTGAATAAGTACCAGTGCTTGTGTATGTCGTATTGTTCACACCCCATGTATATGAATCACACGCTGTTGCTGTCGTTGTATTCGATGTACTGGCAGTAATCGCCACATCAAGGTTCTCTGTATGACAAGCATTCACAACTGAATAAGTACCAGTGCTTGTGTATGTCGTATTGTTCACACTCCATGTATATGAATCACATGCCGTTGCTGTCGTCGTGTTTGAAGTACTATTGTTGACAGTCAGATCAAGTGTCGCCATTGAATCGCAACCTGATGCATTCGTCAATGTAGCTGTATAGATTCCAGTCGCAGAAAGTGATTGTGAATTCCAGCTATACGGTGTGGCAGATGAACAGATAGTCAAAGAAGTTGTACTTGTTGAAGGAACACATGCATTCAAGTTACCTGTAATTGCGAAATCATTATCCGTTGTATTAGCCACATCGAACAAATAGAAAGTCCCGGCTGCACTTGTAGCCCCATATGGCACCAGTCTGAAAGTAACCGTAGTGGCAGATGGGATATTTTGCAAGGCTGGAATGGACGACAGATCAACCTGACCGGCAGACGCTCCGGATGACGACGTAGAGCTAAAGTTCAACGTACTGATATCCGTGAAGTTGACACCGTCTTTACTATATTGAAGAAGTCCATTGGTAGCTCCTGTTGCTGAACGACGGTAATCAATCGGACTGACAGAACCCAGATTCATGGAATATCCTGCATTGGCTTTCACGGTGCAAGTCAGGTATTTGTTCGCGGTGATATTTGAGTCAGATGTTGAATAATTCCAGCCAAGCCCGCCCCAGCCTCTTGCTGCCGCAGATCCTGTTGTAGAAATTCCAATACCTCGAGTCAGACCACCCGTCGTAGCGTTTGATGAAAGGGCCGTTGCGGCATAAGGACTTGATCCGAAGTTATTTGTTCCTCCAGGCAATGAATGCATATCCCAGGCAGCTATGACAGGATATGTTACCGTCAGTGTTCTGATGACATCAGTTGCAGCCGCATAATTTGTATTACCGATTTGTGATGCTGTGATATGCGCTGTGCCTACACCAACGATCGCTACCAAGGTCCCGGTCACAGTCGCCACTGCGCCATTATCACTTTGGAAAGTCACCGGATTTCCAGAAGCACCGCCGGTGGCAGAAAGATTGAACGGCGCGTCTCCTAATACTTTATTTGTCAGAGCAGCAAATGAAATGGACTGACTGGCCTGATTCACTGTCAATAATTGAATGACATCAGCAGCAGCACTATAATTGGCATCACCTGCTTGAGAGGCCGTGATATTCGCTGTACCGGCTCCGACTATGGTAACCGTATTTCCTGAAACGGTCGCTACTGAAAAATTATCACTTTGAAAGGTTACCGGATTGCCTGAACCTCCACCGGTTGCAGTCAGTGTAAATGGAACCTGACCAAAGGTTTTGCTTCCCATTGCGGTAAAATTAATAGTTTGACTAGCCTGTGTGATTTCGGCCGACAAGACAGCTTGCGTGAGTGAATATCTCGATGCTTGCGGACCTCCTAATGTGAAGGCAGTCGTAACAGCAATCGGATTCCCGACATTGACACTCGCGAATATACCTGAGGTTCCGTTCAGGACAACCGTATCGCTTCCTACGACTCCGATAAGACCACCTCCTGAAATACTGGCAACATTTGTTCCGTCGTATGGTTTATTATTCGCAGTGGCTCCTGTAATCGTCAGGTTCTTTACATTGACGACCTGTGACTGTTGTACATTCGGTGCGTTAGCGTATGTCACACCATCACCTGCTTGTGATGCAGTGATAACCGTGGTTCCGTTACCGACAATAATCAATGTGGCTCCTGAGACAGTAGCAACATTCGTATTTGAACTGCTATATGTTACCGGATTACCGGAACCACCTCCCGTGGCGGTTAGGGTGATTGGACCATCACCATAGGTTGCAGCCGATAAAGGGTTAAAAACAATGGTCTGCGATATCAACGAAGGAGTAATATTAGCAGAAAGAGTCGGTTGAATCAGATTATAATTGCCCGACTTAGTACCGCTGACCGAATAGCCTGTAACATTTACTGTGATATTATTTGCGATAGCTGAACTGACGAATTGCGCCACCGGTGATCCACCTAAAACAACATTGGGGGCGTCACCTGAAACTATGCCCGACAAAACCGCTGTGCCGCTGAGTGTGGCATTGGTATTCCCGTCATGGACTTTATCATTCGCCGTGATACCCGTGATGTTAAGATCTTTTTGATTGACCACACTGGATCCGATAGAAATCGACTGAGCTGAAGCCCCTGAGCTCGTTACAGGAATACTTCCTGAATAAGTATTGACTGCAGACGAAGCTGACAGACGGACATTGATCGTTTTTGAAACACTGGCCGCATTTGTCAAGGTGAGTGTTGAAAAATAAGTTCCTACACTGTTATCGGCAAATTCAAATCCGCTCAATGGGCCTACCTGAATCGCATTGGTCATATTCGTTCCTGTCAATGAAAAACTAGTAGTTGAGGAAGCGGTTCCGTAAGTGGTAGCAAGACTTGAAAGTGAACCAGAAAGATTCATGGTTGGCGTAGCTGCTGCAGCAGTTGTGACAGTCACGGTTGTATTATTCTCAACCCGGCAAGTTGTAGTACTTGCAGTCAAATTATTTGGAATAATAAAAATGTTTAACGTTTGATTTGCCCCTACAGAAATTGGAGTACCTGGCGTAATGGTATAGGTTGCGGCACTTGCTGTAGGTGTATATGAACCTATTACATTCGTTGGACTTGAACCACCTATACTGTATTGAACAGATACATTGGGGCTTCCTGTCACAGCACTTGCCCTAGAAACAATATTCAAGCTTGACACAGTAAATGTAACTGAGGCATCACTTGTGATACTATATGTATACCATTTGGATGCGCCGATATTGGTGGTCAAATTACCATTAAATCCTGACCCACTGATACTGTTACCTGCTGCCGAACATGTAACACCAGCACCTCTAGATATCTGAGAAAAGGTGAGACCTGAAACAGAAGGTGCGATTGTAGCTACCGGAGTAGCTGGACAAGTGATAGCTGTCATTGCAGTATACGATACGGCTGTTTGTGCCTTAGTAAGCCACGAACTAAAAATTAGAACAAGCATACAACCAAATGACAGTCCGAATATCACAGACTTCTTCTGTGATTCATACCGGATTCGATTGGCTTGCATTTGCAAATGGAGTATTTGTTTCATCATAAATTGTTTAATGTTAAAAATGAATTGAACCTGCAAAAGTAATCTGCAAATACGGCAATGTCAATACTCATTGAAGACATAATGTTAACAATAAAAGCTGTGTTATGCAGATAATACAGCAATGGCAATCAGCCATTGACCTTACCATTACTGCCTTATCGGGTAAAAGAAAGTCCTTAAAGTCAACCAAACATCGTCGCCTTACCCGATCTGCATTTTACTGAGCTTCACATAAAAGCCATTCTCCTGATTCACGAGCTCCTGATGGGTTCCTTCCTCAACGATTTCTCCCTGATGCAACACTACGATCTTATCGGCATCCTTAATGGTCGAAAGTCGATGGGCTATCACGATACTGGTGCGACCTATCATGAGTTTATCAAGGGCATCCTGTACCAATTGTTCGCTCTCACTATCGAGACTGCTGGTAGCCTCATCCAATATCAGGATGGCCGGATTTTTCAGCACAGCCCTGGCGATGGCAATCCGCTGCCGTTGACCACCACTCAATTGTATCCCCCTTTCCCCTACCATCGTATTCCATTTATCTGGGAACGTATTGATAAAATCAAAGGCATTTGCTTTTTTCGCGGCTGATTCAACTTCCTCTTGCGAGGCCCCGACTTTACCATACGCGATATTTTCGGCTATCGTACCCGCAAATAAAATCACCTCCTGCGGCACATAGGCAATCTGCTGCCGCAAGGAGGTAAGGTCCAAGGTATTGATATCGATACCGTCTAAAAATATCTGTCCTTTATCGGGCGTGTAGAACCTGAGGAGCAAATTCGCAATGGTACTTTTACCGCTGCCACTGCTTCCTACAAGCGCTACCGTTTGTCCGGCTTTGGCAGTGAAGGAAATATTTTTCAGCACACTGAAATTCTCCCGGCTCGGGTAATTGAAACTGATACTCCTCAGCTCGATTTCTCCTTTTGTTTTCAAATGCAGTTCGTCACCGACATGCACATGCTCGATATCTTCATCAATGATTTCAAACACACGGTCGGTCGCACCTAGTGCACGTTGTATACTTGCAATCTGTTCAGGCAAACCTCCAAGGCTTCCGCTCACAAACAAGGCCAGCATCATGAACTTACCGAATTCCTCCCCGGTGATGATTCCCTGAGCGTTCAATTGCAGCATTTTGTATAACATGAAAAAAATGGCGCCAAAAATACAGGTGATGACAAAGGCAAAAAACGCGCCTCTGAAAATCCCGTATTGCAATCCGAAATTCTTGATTTCGTTTGTCTTGCTGTTATAACGGTCAATTTCATATTGTTCATTGGTAAATGATTTCACATTCGTGATACCGGTCAGACTTTCGCCTACGATCACATTGGCATCTGCAATCTTATCCTGAAAGCGTTTGCTATAGCCTCTGATCTTTCTGGCAAAAAGGATGGCGACCACTGAAAGAGGCGGAATGATAATCAGGAACCATTTGGCTACCTGAAAGTTAGTACTGCTGATAATGATTATAAGACCACCCACACCGACTATGCTTTGACGGATGATCTCTGCAATATTCATGGTAAAGGCTTCGGATATCACATTCAGATCGGTTGCCAGTCGACTGCTCAATTCAGCCGTCTGGTTGCGGTTAAAAAACTCCATCGGCTTTTTGACCAGTCGCTCGTATGCCTTATTTCGCAATCCTTGCAAGATATTTTCTGTAACACGGGTGAACATGAATACACGACCGAAACTGAAAAATCCCTGCACCACGAGAATAAGAAGAAGTTTCGCACCGAGCCCGTCCAATTTTTTCAGATTCTCAAGCATCTGAGTCTTATCGCCGTTACCCAACATACCAAACATTTTTCCGCTTAGTAAAGGAAACAATAAACCAACGCTTGCCGACAGGATCAGAAACAACATGCCCAATCCGAAAGCCCATTTTTGATCACCCAGATAGGAAAACAATCGGGAGCCTTTTTTAAAATTCTCCGCATTGAGTTTTGCTTTTGGCATATCCTGCAATTCGTTGCTTCGTTTCATCCGGTCTTGTCGGGCACTTGACATAGTTTCTAAATTTGAGCTGCAAATGTACGTTCATAAAAGGCAGATGCAGAAGAAGAAATTACAGCCGATTTGCGATAGAAATGTGCCGGATTTCTGATAATCAGCATTGAGTCCCCCATACTGATTATCAGAAATCCAGACTAACTAGCTTACCTTAGTGCCGATGTTCTTCAAACTTATCCTGCAATTCATTATCGGTCTCGGTGTCGGCATTTATGGTTATCTGGTACCCAGTTATATCAATCTGGCTGTTCTGCAATTGGCCTTGAATAAAAATACAAAGGCTATACGCAAGACCTTGATGATCGTTTCACTCATTGAAATCCCGTATTGCTTTCTTTGCATGAACGGCATGCAGTGGATCATGCAGCAACAAATATTATTGCTTGTCATTCAATGGCTATTGGTGGCCGTCCTATTTTCTCTCGCCATTTATACGTTGTATGATGCCCGAAAAGAGAAGAAGGAAATTGCATTAGAGACTAAGGAACTCGATAACAAACAAATCAATAAGCTATTGGCTTTCGCCATTTTCAATCCCTTTCAATTATCAGCCTGGGTGATCTGGGGAGGATACTTCATTGAGAAGTCGTGGTTTGAATGGTCACGGGTTCCTATTTTCATCTTCAGTGTCGGTGCCAGTATCGGAGTCTTTATCATCCTTTGGGTGTATTCGTATGCCGGACAAAAATTGATTACGTATTTCTCAAGCCACCGTAAAGGAATCAATTATACGGTAGCAGGCATTCTATTTTTCCTGACTGCTTTACAAGTCGTAAAAAACATAAGATAGTTCACACGATTCAAGCTTTTTCAGCTGTCTTTTGTTCGGGTATACAAATTATTTTGTGGTTGATAAGGATGACAAATAATCTGCCGGAATGGTAGTCCCCAATTGTCTGGCCATATTCATGTCCTGTAACGCTTTTTGCTTATCACCTAAGGTATAATATGAGAATGAACGGTTGAGATAACTCTGACCTGATTTGGGATTCTTAGCAATGGCCTGATCAAACCAAGTCAGACTTTCCTTGTGCTTATCCATACGTTGATAATTCACCCCTATGGCTGACATAATGTAGTCATCATTCGGTTCAAGACGAAGATAATGCTTATAATCGCTGATCGCATCTTCATATCGATGCATCATCTGATAGGTCAGACCTCTGAACTGATAGTTGTTCTTGAACATTGAATCTACACTGATGGAAAGATTAAAATAATAGAGCGAACTGTCATAGTTGCCTTGCTTTCCAAAAAGACTTCCAAGATTTGAAAGCAGGCGTGAATCATACTTATTATCCTTATACCCCAGCAGCTGCTGGCTATTTTTTTGTACTGCTAACGCTTGACGATAATCGTTTAGTGCCAATTCATTTTTACCAAGATCAAAATAAATATTACCCCGGTTATCAAGTGCTTTAAATTCGTTCTTATTCATAGAAATGGACTTGGTATACATAACTATGGCACCTTCCTTGTCACCTGACACCTTACAAGCCAATCCGCGATTAAAATAAGCTTTACTGGAGGGACAAGCGGCAATGGCCTTATCCCAAAGGGAGACATTATCCTTCCATGTAGCTACCTGTTTGCTTGACAGTACTGTTAAACCGAGAGATACAACGAACAGCAAGCCGATACCTGCAACAGGCAATTTATCATCATGTGAATCAGCCCATTTTTGAACAAAGTACCCCGGTATCAAAAAAAGGCCGATCAATGGGAGATAAGCGTATCGATCGGCCATAACGGCACTGCCAACAGGCAGAAACTGCAGCACCAGAAGCAGATTGATCACATAAAACAACAGAGCGAATGCAAACATCTTATTTTTTTTGTGTGCCATTATACCAAGTGCGAACAAGCCGATGCCGAAAACAATCGAAAGGAAGTATATCGACGGAAGTGGAAGATTAATGGGAGGATACGGATAGAATAAACATAAGTCTGCAGGCCAAATCGTCTTTACGATATACATCATCAGACCATAGAAGGCAAAGCATATTCTGGACATCAAAGGGAATATTTCTCCGGGAGCTACAGCACCATGAACAGATTGACCATGCATGGTAAGATAAGCCATTAATGCCGAAAGAATAAGGAACGGAATCTTTTCAGTCAACAAGCGCAAATAACCGGATCTTCCCTGGTAATAATCAATGGCCAATAAAACGAGTGGGAAGATGATAGCAGCCGGTTTGGAAAGCAGGGATAAAATAAAAAAGCCCAATACCATCATTAACTTCAAGGTGGCTTTTGTTTCAAGATATGTCAGATAGGTAATTAATCCGCCCAAGAAAAAAAACGAATACAGCACATCCTTCCGTTCTGAGACCCAAGCGACAGATTCCACATGCAGAGGATGGATACCGAACAGTAATGCGGCCACAAAAGCGATCCATAGCTTCTTATGGGTGAGACGGAATACAAAGAAAAAAACGAGTACGACATTCAAAAGATGCAATACCAGATTCACCAGATGATAAGAGCCGGCATCCTCACCTGAAATCGCGTAATTCACGGCTAATGACAACATGGTAAGTGGGTGATAATTCCCCTGAACAGGGGACATCAGTATTTCTTTCAAATTTCCGAGTGCCTTGATTGCCGGATTATTCAACACATAATCAGGATCGTCCCAGGTTACGAAACCGGCCTGAAAAGTGGGTAAATACGCAATCAAGGTGAGCACAAGGCAAATAAAAATATAAAGCCACACAGACTTTTTCGAATCGTTGTGTTTCTGCTGAACGGTAGTCGAATTACCTTGTATTGGCTTTGATGGTAATGTTTTACTCTGGGGTACTGAGTTAGATTTCTTACTCATCGTTTATTCATGTTTCGTTTAAAAATGATCATGCGAACCTTGCAATCATCCCATTGATTTAAATGGAAAGATCCAAAATAATGAAATAAATGAATGTTTAATCCTAAAAGTGCAAGATTCGGACTATTTTTTTTATTCCTATTCTTACCATAGCCAAGAGAAAAGAATCTGTTGATGAAAACGATGGGTAGTACATTAAGGATTAGCAATGAACTATTGATTCGCTCCACTCCCCTCCCTTTCAGTCTTTATCTTAACGTGTTACTTCAGGGTTGGTTACACATGTTGCCTTCTACACCTTACTTCCGAATATACTTTTGATGACTCCGGCACGCCGTGACGGGAAGCCAGCGAGCCATGACGGGAGTCCGACGAAGTGTCCCATTTTCACAGGAAGAAACCACGGGAAACCGGGAAGTCATGACGGGAAACCGGCAGAGCTCGAAATTGTACCGGGAAACCATGACGGAAAACCGTCGAGACTCGACGGGAAAATGGCAACACTTCACGGGAAAGCGGCAATGCGTGAAATTGTACCGGGAAACCACGACGGGAAACCGTCGAGTCATGACGCTTATCCGGCATCCCATAACGGTGTCCCGAAAAGTCGGGACGGGAAGATGCTGCGGGAACACTGAAAATATGTTGAATCAAATATAGAATCCTCCAATGAAACCGAATGTCGCAACTAGTACATTATAAAACCCTCTCTTAAAAACCGATCCCATTAGCTAATGAATAGAAATCCCTATTAGCGTGACAAGCAAGCAACCTTCAACATACTATTTCCACGGAGCCAATGTAAAAGGGCACGGAAGGAATCCAAAAGGGCACGACCTAAGCGTGCCCTTTTAAAATGCAACCGTCCCCTTATACCAAGGCTCCGAGAAAGGGCACGGAACCTTGGTATAAATAGGGCTTGCTGAAAAAGTCTGAAGTGCATCAGGTACGAGCCGGCAAAACGAAGCTGTATTGATATACTGCGAGTTGCAGCCGGCGAATTAGATGGTGTGCTTCAGGCTAACGAAATTGTGGAAGGTTTCGTAATAGCTGAG
>CAIQUX010000115.1 GCA_903875055.1 uncultured Bacteroidota bacterium | reverse complement strand
TTACAGCACTGTTGTCCGTTGCGTTTACAGTGATGTTGACCACAGCAGGCGATTGAGGAATCAAGTATGTTGAATTATTAGCAGGAGATGTGATGTTTACAGTAGGTGGAGTGTTCGGAGCATAAGTTCCGGTCAAACTTGCCATTGTATATTCACCGGTAACAGGATTTGAAGCCACCCATTTTTCCACACCTAATGTAGGAGTACCGAGCTGAAGGTTGAGCTCGTAATGAAAAGTTCCTGTAGTAGTAAACTGCCCGATAAGAACGCGGTTAGCTGAAGTTGGTCCTGTAACACCGCCAAGAACTGCTATGGAAGCATTATTTGTATTGATTGCATTTCCCACCTGGCTCTGGTTGTCAAATACAGCAAGTTCGACACCTGAAAATCCAACAAATGTTACTGTCGGAGGAGTACCTGCAATCATTCCATCTCTAGAATTAATTGGAAACCCTGAAGAACAATCATTGTTTTGCAGAATGATTGGATTTGTGGAATTTACAAGTGCACCATCATTGTCATCTGTTTTCAGAACCGCTGCTTTTCCTTGTGCATTTCCACTCATTGAAAACCAAGTATCAAGCATCACAGAATTTTTTCTGGTATTCGTTACACTGATTCCGTTTGGGTTAGTTGAACCGTAATCTTCGTTGTTAAAAAAAGAGGTCGTGGTATTGAATTTTAAATAGTGGTCGCCGGTAGTCAGCGTAGGACCGAATGGTGCTACATCCACACCATATACTGCCTGCAAAGTATAACCTGCTGCAAGGTCTGCATATATTCTCCATGTGATTGACCCAGAAGGTAAAAGGCCAACGCTTCCCGCTGAATCAGCAGCATTGGAGACATAGTATTTCTCAACTACGATTTGTTCTAACCCGCTTTGAGCATTAGCAAATGCCGCGAGCAGAAAGAGGGCAATTCCGATAAGTAATTTTTTCATGTCTTTTATAGTTTTATTATTCATTTTAATTTTATTATTTTATTTATGATTTATGATTAGAGATGTGATGTCGTAATATCACATCTCTAATCATCTTTATTTCTTTATTATTGGCAAGATTGATTAAACTGTCCTAGTAAAATAAGAAAGTCAGCGTTGTTGGTAACACCGTCTCCATTAATGTCAGTTGGACATGGTTGGAGCCCAGTTGCTACATTCAATAGGCTAGTGTATGCGAAGCTTGACAACCAGTTCTGTCCAGTAGATGCAAACGCACCTCTGTATGGAGCGGATGTAAAGAAGCCGTCAACTGGTGTAGGTAATACGTCACCTAATGCTGGATTAGGCACTGCATCAACTCTGTGAGAGATTACATTGGTTGTATTGTTCGCGGTGAATACCCAATCAAACCCTGGAAGAGATGAAACGGCAACATTGTGATCAGTGGTATAAAACTGCGCAGTATCTGTGGAAAGGACGTTAGCTGGGTTGCTTCCAACAGTAAGCGGGTTGGTTACATGCACTAAGGTGTTGTTTTTAAATTTTATACTGTTGGTAGAATTGCCACCTATGTTTGCCCAGTTGTGATATGCTTCACTTGGAACTCCGTTTATAGTTGCTGCTACTGCATTTCTTGAGCCCAGATTTTTTACCAGGTTCATTCCATTTTTAAAATTAGCAAATATTGAATTGTAAACTTCGCCTTCGGTAAGTTCTTTGTTATTAACAGCTGCAATGGAACTGTTATCAGAAGTTAATACTGTTTTACTGTTGCCAATCACAGTAGCGTTGTAAATAATAGGATGTGAACGAGGGAGCAAACAGGATTTCTGGTCGTCAGCGTCAGCTTCAAAACCATTGTCGGAATCAATGCTTGCGGTGGTGTCACACTTGAGAACAAATAAGAATTGAGCTTTGCCTCTCCAGCCGTCATCCCAGTCGAGATTATCATCGTTACCGAAAAGGAATGCTGCATATTTGATATTTACTGTCCCACCCCATATTTCGATGCCGTCATCAGCGGAAGAAATAATTTCAAGATGCTCGATAGTAGTGCCGCGACCAACAGAACCCAGAGACAGTCCATTTAACTCCCCTCCAACCTGGAGAATCGCACCTGCGTAACGAATGGAAACATAACGGAGAATTCCTGAATTATCGTTGTCATCGAACAAACTTGGGGTTACTCCCCACTGGTCTTTTGTGTTTGAAGAAGCAAATCCTTCGAAGGTTCCGAGACCATCTGCAACGCAGAGGCGACCATCACCAACGAACGGTTGGAAGGGACCGTTTGCAGCTAATGTTAAGTTGTTCGATGCTTTTCCTGCAATAGTAACTCCGCCCCACTGGCCATTGCTGGCAATAGGGAATGTT
>CAIQUX010000114.1 GCA_903875055.1 uncultured Bacteroidota bacterium | reverse complement strand
TGCTGAACTGAAATCATAAAATACCGGAACAGCTCCTATCGTCATTGGATTTGCACTCCAGGTTTGAAGTGCATTTCTGTGTTTGACTACGATATAGTAACTGCCACTGATGACAGGAAAAGTACAGACTGCCAAACCATTAGTATTCAAGACTGTTTTTGAAGTAGCTGCCAAATTGTTAGGTGAATTAGCATTTCTCAACTCCACGGTAATTGAATCTGTATTATTGCTATTCACCGATATTCCTTCATTCAATAAAACACTATTCATGTTGCCAGTTCCTGCGTAATAACCTTGGAGAAATAGTTTTACATATAAGGTTGATGTACAAGGATTGACTGTTATTATTTTAGTGGCAGTGTTAGTACAACCAGTTGACGAAGTGCCGGTGACGGTATACGTGGTGGTCACATTCGGTGAAACAATTTTGGTAGACCCGGATGTTGCAAGCGGTTGCCACATATACGTTAACGCACCTGTTGCATTCAATGTGGTGGTTGATCCGGCGCAAATAGGATTTGAAGTACTGCTTATTGTGATTGTAGGAGAAAGATTCACAGTAACGGGTAATGAACATGCCGCCCCCACACCATAGTTGTTGTTTCCCCTGACTGTAAGATTTCCCGAAGCAGCCGATGATCCGTAATTGACTGTGATGCTGTTTGTAGAACTAGAACCAGTAGCGCCATTTGGCAATGTCCATATATAACTTGTTGCATTTGTTATTCCTGTGGTTGTGTATGTTACGTTATTTTGTCCTTGGCAAACCGTTGATGATCCTGTTATGATTCCGGCGCAACCAGGCACATGACTTTTTACTGCGCGATAAAGCACGAAGGGAATGGAAGTCATCCCACACGGGTATGCGTTTGAAAGTCCGCATACAACCAAGCCGCTGCAGGAATCATACATGATTTTGCTTTTATAACCCCATGTATCTCCTCCATGCCCCCAATAGGTTATTCCCAACGTAGTTTCTCTGAATAAACCTAATCCGTATTGCTGCGCATTGTTACCAGATATCGTAACAAATGCAGTAAGTTGAACCATCGATGCCGGTGTTAATATTTGACCATTAAACAAAGCATTATACCATTGCGCCATTTCAGAGGATGTGGAAAATATTCCACCGGCTGGTATGACGGCAGAATTTAAACCTACCCGGGAAACATTACTGTAATCACTGAGGCTCGGACTGGTGATACCGTTCCACCATCGATGGGCCACTGTGCCGGTAGCAGGTTCGTGAATATCGAAAAATGTACTATCCATATTAAGAGGATTCAGAATACTGTCCCGTATTATTTGGGCTATTGGCATTCCGGTGGCACTTTGAGCCACCATATCCACCAACACATAATTGGTATTGGAATAGCTCCAATTTGTTCCAGCAGGAAAGAGAGAGGTAGTCACCCAGCTGAGCACTTCATTATGAGTAAACACTCTATTGGGATTATTTTTAACGGTGTCTAACCAAGGCGGGTTGAAAATCACATCAGGGACACCGCTTGTATGATTCAATAATTGTCTGATGGTTATGTTTGGATTGATATTCGCAAAGGTTGGAATCCACTGATAGAGATGGTCATCAAGATGAAGAATATTATGTTCCTGCAATTTCAACATGGCTGCTGCTACAAATAATTTTGTATTACTGCCGATATCAAACTTCATATCCGATGTAATCGGATGTCCGGCATACGAAACACCGGTGGTGCTTTGCCACATGCCTTGTCCAGGCAGAAACACACTCACTGTCATGCCTTTTATATTTCCTATAGCTGAATTATAATAGGTCAATGTATCCTGAAGCATTGTGGCTAAGGTAGGATTGAAGGATTGTGCTTTGACCTTATGAACAGGAACAATAAACAAGGATATCGACACGAATACAATCAGGGATATTTTTTTCATTTCTCTTGGATTAAAATTAGTTTTTTAAGTTGTTCAATTTCGATTTGCAGTTCTTTCATTTGTGAATCTTGCTTTTCAACTTTCTCATTCAGCTCCTTAAATGCATTTACATAGCTAACAAAAAGAGGATGTAGATCCAAACTCAGAAAACCATCCTCGTTTTGGTTGACACATTCGGGAAATATTTTTTGAACTTCTTGTGCAATAAAGCCATACGATTGCTGGTCAGAGGGCAGTTTAAGTTCGTTCTCCTTTTTGTAGTGATAAAGGATGGTGTTAAGCTTGATGATATCTGATAATCCTTTGGTGTAGTTGCCATCTATGTTTTTTAATCGTGCATCTGATGAAATTGTCCAGGTACTGGAACTGGGTTTAGCGGCACTGTTAGTTGACAATTCCAATTGATAGGTATTTGCATTATTTCCGAGTCCAACACGACCATTGTTTCGAACCACCATGGCATTGCTTCTGTTAGCGGGTCCAGTTCCGTTTCCGATAATGAATAATGGAGTTGTTGAGTTTGCAATAATCTGGGGGGCTACAATCGAATCATTGAGAATTCCTATTACAGTGCTATTTGCTCCATTTGCAACATTATACCAACCAATTGTAGTGGCGCCACGACCATTCGCATAGGAACCAGTTCCAATACAATTACCATAATCTTGCGTGATCGTGTTTGAACTACCGGTTGCAAAAGAACCAGTTCCAATAGTATGATTTGCAAAACCAGCTGCAAGTGAATAGAGTCCATCTGCAATATTTGCACCTCCAATTGCCGTTGAAGCATCGCCTCTGGCTATACAATTGGTACCAGCTGCAAAACTATTTACGCCAACATTCGTATTGCTCCATTCAGTCCCAGAAATTCCTCCAGCCCTGAAGGCTCCCTTATCGGCATACCACATCATATAAGAACCTGTACCTATTAAAGGAGGACCTCCCGGAAAATTTGGCAACGGGTAAGGACTACTAAAAAGCACATTTTTATTCTCTACATGTAAAGCCGCCAAGGGAGTGAAAGTACCAATACCTACATTGCCCAAAAATGAAAACCGATTCGCATGAAATAAAAGTTTGTCGTTCTCATCCTCTTTGAGAAACACCTTATTGGAGTCTCCAAAATTGAGTTGGCCAAATTCATAAGAAGGTCCGCTTCCTGTTATTTTTATAGCATTATCATAACCGGCAACATGCAGTTTAAAAGCTTCAGGCGAAAGATACAAAGGGTAAGAACCAATGCGAACATTCCCTGAATTATTATTCGTAATATCATTTCCATTATAATCCCATTTACTATCGGAGACCGGTAATTGCCAAGAGGCCAAACCCGTTGCATCTGAGGTCAATATTTTCCCTATGCCTGGAAGACCACCTCTTATTTTTAATTGGCCATTTACATCTAATCGCACTTCGGGTGTCGAAATGCCAATTCCCACATTCTGATTGGTAGTTGTAAGCACCGGTAAATTATTTATCACGTAAATTTTAAATCCAAAATCATGTGTGGAATTAAAATTTGAACTCCCACCGGCATATGGATTTAAAGGACTATAGAACATGGCTGCTCCGTTACTGCCTGTGAAACTGAGGGTATATACTTGCCCTTGTTGCAATAAAGGATGTGCAGCAAATGTAAAGGATGTCCAGTTGGTACCTATATTGGAAAAAGTAAGCGTTTCAGATTCCAATACAGTACCATTCGCGTTGGATATGCTTATGGTGGCAGTTGAAGAAGCGATCCAGTTTAAGAATATTTCTACACTGCTTAACTGACTGGTTGTTATAGCAGTAAATGTCTGGGCTATTGGTACCTGCGATAAAGAAAAGAAATTAGTAGCGTCAGGCTGACTGATTGAAAGTACGTTTGACCCGGCGGTATTATTGATATTCAAATCATGACCGTCTAAACTAATCGTGGTATTTTCGCTGAGTGCTCCACCCAGAGAAAGTGAATCTCCCGTTTTGCTGAGCCCGTTCTTCGCACACGCATTTGAAGAGCTTGATGCATACAATGCATAGGGTACACTCATTAATTGTGTGGTACCCATGGCCACATAATTGGATAAGCCTGATGTATCCATCTCCACTTTAAGAAACTTTTGATGAAGTCCCCAATTGATGGTGTTAAATGAACCTGCTGTTGCTGTTCCTTGTCCGATGGTATGTGTAAACAGCCCTAACGCGTTGGTGATCACTACCCTAGTTTCCTGATATGTTAGTGCCCCATTTATATTGTCGTCCAATATACTAAACCGCATCTGTATGGTTTGGTTTGACATCAAATTACCTGTGGCAGTTCTGGCGACGGCTTGATATGGGAATCCCTGCGGAACTTGGGCTTTTGCATTGTTGTTAAAACTACCAGCAATGACTGTAAAAACAACAAAGAAAAAAATGGTTTTAAATTTTGCCTGAACAGGCAAATCAAATCCTCTGCTTTTCATGTTAAACGTATTTTACTCAAAAATACAGTACTCATAACGAGTCATTTTTACAACGTAACAGCTGGTATAAAAAACGAATTAAGTGGTTGCTATGTGGTAATAATTGGTGAGAGCAAAATGATCTTTTGAGCGTTTTTTTCCTGGAAACATAATGCGTGATCCTTTCCTATTTGGAGATTAATTTAATAAATGCATCTTTTCTTCGACGCGCCACATCTAACTCCGTGTTATCTGAAAGTATAACAGTACCACCATCTCCTTTTGCATATTTCTTTACATGATGCAGATTAACCAGATACGAATCATGAATCCGGAAAAAATGATTAGTGGACAATGAGTCTTCAAAATCACCCAAGGTTCTTGAGACTAAAATGATTTCATTGTTAATCAAATAAAATTTTGAATAACGGCCTAGAGCTTCCACTCTGATAATGTTAATGAGCTTAACCAAACTGATTCCATCTGATGTCGATAAGGCAATTGTTTTATCTAATGGACTCCTCTGACTCAGATTACTTAGTAATAATTCATAATTCAGTTGCGGATCTTTTTGTTTTAATCGTTCTTTTGCTTTTTGAATAGCAGCTGTCAGCTCCTCCTGTTCAATAGGTTTTAATAAGTAATCTAATGCACTCATTTTAATGGCATTCATTGCATACTGATCAAAGGCGGTGGTAAAGATCACTTCAAAATTGAATGGCTTAAGTTTGTTCAACATATCAAAACCACTCATTTTGGGCATTTGAATATCCAGAAAAATTAACTCAGGATTGTTTCTGAATATACTCTCCATGCCCACGCCAGGGTTAGCGCAGATGTCGATGAGTTCTATATCCTGCCCATGTCTCTTGAGCATCAGTGTCAGCAGATCTCTGCTGATGGGTTCATCTTCTATAATAATGGTGCGTATCATTGAATTTCTTTTTTGGGAATACTTAAAATAATTCTTGTCCCTAATGCATCTCCCTCTTCATTTATTAAATCAAGGATTTGAATTCCTTTTGCAAATTCACTTCCGTCATAAAGGGCATTCAATCGTTTAGAAGCAACTTCAATACCCAGAGACAAATGAGGTTCAGAAAATTCACTCTTGTACTCATTCGATTGGGTTCTCCCCACACCATTATCTTCAATACTTATTTTGATGTCATCCTTTGTATTTTTAAATGATATGAGGACCTGACCGCCTGACTCCTTATGCATGATGCCATGCAAAATTGCATTTTCAACAAAAGGCTGAATCAGCATAGAAGGTATGGTTATATCCCGAATTGCAATGTCATCCGCTACTTCAATCTGATAACTCAGCCGATGCCCAAATCTAAGCTGTTCAAGATCGAGATAGAGAGTCAGCAATTGAATTTCCTTTTCAATAGTCACAATTCCTGATTGGCTGTTGTCTAAAATGCTGCGTATCAGCTTTGAAAATTTGCTTAAATATTTTTCAGCCGAAAGTGCTTCATTGGCGACAACAAATTTTTTGATGGAGTTCAGCGCGTTGAAAATAAAATGCGGATTCATCTGACTTCGCAAACCTGCCAGTGTTGCTTCAGCCAGCTGTGTATTGATATTGGCCAGAGCGACCCGCTGCTGTTCCAATTTCGTTTTAATTTCTTCCTTTGACTTGATACTTCGCTCCCTCCATTTTATAAATATCCAAACGGAAACAAATAAAAGTACAATCACAAAAAGCAAAAACCACCATGTTTCCCAAAACGGTGGGTGAATCGTAAAAGGTATTGCTATCTGCTTACGAACCTCTCTGCCGAAAATATCATTCGCCCTTATATGCAGTGTATACGCATTCGGTGCCAATGCATTAAAATTTAATTCAGTCCGATTGCCCAGCGGGCTCCATAATGTATCATGACCTTCTAACCAGTATGCATACTTGACTTTCTCAGGATTCGCAAATTCTAATAAGCCGAACCGCACATACAATCTATTCTCCATATAAGATAAATGGGACAATTCTGACATGCTGTAATGCTTTTCATTGACACGTATTTCATCAAGCTGAAAAATGGGGTCTTCTTTTTTTTGTCCAAAAAAAGCATCCGGGTTAATATTCACTAGTTGCCCTCCGAACAGAAAATACAGATGTCCATTATTCGCTTGCAGACTGCTTCCAAAATAATTACTCATTCTATCCGGCGATTGTGAATACACATTCATGAAGTTGTTGCTGGCTTTATTATACACATTCACCCCACCCATGTTTCCAACCCAAAGCCGTTTTTTCGAATCCAGACAAAGGGTAAAACTAAAATCGTGTAGCAAGCCATCAGCCGTGGTATAAATTGCTGTGGTATTATTTTGAAGATTAAATTTGATGAGCCCGTTTTGTGAACACATCCAGATATTCCCGGATCCATCATCCGCGATATCTAATGGCGTATTGTACGCAAAACCTTTTTCGTGCAGTTGAGTTCTGAAAGTAAATGTATCCGTTTTTAAAGTGGCTAAATTTCTCCTATAAAGTACATAATCATAATTCAGGATATACAGAAACTGACTATCTGAGGAAACGCACATTTGCTTTGAAAACCCCTGAGCAATGATGGTTTCAAGACTATCTGCCCCATTGAAATAATATATTTTGCCATCTGTTTTTTTGACGTAAACATTGTTGTCTCTATATTTATACACCCATGCCACTTGTCCGGGTTGCTTTCCTATCAATGTAAACAGCTTGCTTTTATCCTTCATAAAAGTCAGTTTGCTTTTTACAGTGTCCGCGAGTAAAAGAGTATGATTGGCTGCTATATGTAATTGGTCTTCCGACTGGGCAAACGTGAATCCGAATGCACTGACAGCGGTATCCCTAACCGGATAGTAATGAATCTGTTCGTTGTTGATATTGTAAGTAAAAAGTCCTCCGGCTCGAAATGGAATATACAATTGACCCTTCTTGTCTTCAGAAATAATAGCAGGTTCATAATTTGGATTAATGAATTCTTTTTTATCGCTCAGGTATTTTTGTTTCACAATGCTGTCGTAATAGTTTATTACAAACATTCCATTATTGGTGCTTACCCACATTCTGTGTTGATAATCTTCGCACATCGAATAGATATAATCTGATTTGACAAGGCTATTTTCATCTGTATATCGAATCGACGTAAATGATTGAGTTGCCTGATTAAAATAAAGAATACCTCCGTATCGGAAACCAATCCAGATATTTCCCTTATAATCGGCTGCAAGAGAATAACAGCATTTCCAGGCATTGGCCGGAAAGGCGAAATGAAAGGAGTCAATTTTTTCTGTCAGCAGATTGTAACGTACCAGTGTGGAATGATTAAATAAGAAAAACAGATTGCTGTCCTTATCCATACACATTTCACTTCTTGGGCTATCGCCTTCTGATTGCAAGAGACTGAAAATGGGTTTATGGAACGGGTTATTGAATTGATGGAAAAACTGCTTGGATTTAAATTCATAATACACGAGATAACCCGTTGTATACATCCACAAACCAGTCTTGGTGCGTATGGCAGATTTATACAGCATAAAATCGCTGGGCATTCCCTTGCCAGATTTTTCTTTATCCAAAACTTCAGTATACGCCCCTGTTTGATAGTTAAGAATAAAAATTCCTACATCAGTGCAAACCCAGATATCTTCCTTATCATCCTGAAAAATGGAAATGATGTAACCGATATAATCATCACTTCTCTTAGCTGATTTTAACGGATAGTGTTCAATAAAGTTTGTGGTTGGATTCAGTTTATCCAGACCACCTGTCGTACCAACCCAGATATAGCCTTGCTTATCTTCAAACACAGCATGGATTTCTCTGCTGCTCAGGGAAGTGTTTCCTCCATTGGTTCTGTTATAGACGCGTATGTAAGTGCCTTCATGTTTGTGTAGCCCATTATAGCTTCCGAACCACATGGTATTATTGCGACCTTTTATTAAAACGGTTAACTGATTTGTAGCTAAGCCTTGACTGGCAGTAATATGATAGCTGGTTTGTGCCGATAAGTTGACATTCAAAAATATCGCACCAATTATTATATAGATCCTAAGACTTGATGGTGAAAACATAGACACTATAGCTCTTGCAGCACAATATAATGAGAATATCCTGAACAAATACCAAATTGCAATTCAATGTAGCAGATGGTTTGAACCCAGTAATAAGCGGTTGACTAAAACGTATTGATACAGTTCATCCTCCGTAATATCAACTCTCATTACCTTCATATTTTTGAAAAATTATGACCCTTTCAATTGCTACTACCATCACTAAGACCTCATCGAAATAATCGAGAAGTAGAAATGACGAATAAGAAAACGGACCCTTGTGAGGTCCGTTCGTTTTTCAATCAGGAAGAAGTAAGTCAGGCTGTTCGATTGAAGTATTACTAAACACTAATGCAGGAATTGAGATTTCAATTTATGGATGGTAGGAAAACACAAAGGCGTTGATATTCTCTTCCAGCAAAGGCGAATCGAGAAGATCTACATTTCCATCTCCGTTGATATCCGTAGCAAAATAACCATACGTAAAATTACTGATGTCACTTTCAAGTGTTCCCAGATCCAGCAAGTCGACGTTCTCATCTTTTTGAATATCACCAGAATACAACGACCATATACCTGGTTCGACTTCTACCATATTATCACCGAATGCCTTGTTGGCAGCTGATGAAAAATCATACAATGTATTTTCATTCAGCAATACCGGATTAGCGCTCCAGGTTTCTACGGCATTGCGATGCTTCAATACCACATAATATGATTGTCCGATCGGGGCGGTGCCTGAAAATGTCAGTTGTCCATTGGTTTGAATCACCGATTGACTTTCTGAAACCACCAGATATGGTGAAGTAGGTTGACGTAACTGCACCACTATCGTATCACATTCATTACCAGAAAATGGTGTAACACCTTCGTTGAATAATACATTTTCCATAGTGCCAGAACTGGTGTAGTAGCCTTGTATGAAGGCTTTCAGATTCAGGGTCATCTTGAAAGGTTGCTGAAAACCTTGTGTGAGCGTATGTGTGGCTGATGTCAATGTTTTTGTATTGGCTTCTCCTATCGTAAAGGACAAAGAACCTGCTCCATTACTGCTGTATCCACCTGCGCTGGCTATGACCCGCGGACTTAGTGATTGGGCTTGTGACGATACTACGCTAAGGCATGAAATGAATGCCAGCATATATGAAATTGATTGTACTTTTTTCATGACAAAGTAATTAGTTTTAAAAAGTTGATTTGGTTAGAGTAATGTTTTTTATTTGAAGTGTGTGCTATGTATTTAAAGTTTTCGATAACTTATTACCATGTCATTAATAGCAGTACCACTAAGCGATCGAAGAATACGATGTGTATCACCAGCTTGCATATACATGATTTGAGTATGACTTATATCAGAACAACTTGCACATGGATTACTGGTGAGTTGATCAAGTATTTCAACAGGGGAAGCGCCATTCAGAGAGCCCAATAAAATTAGTCTAACACTACTTGCTACACTTATTGCTTTCACACTGACTTCGTAGTAACCATCTGAAGGTGCGGTAAATAAACCAGTATTCGTAGCACTTCCGGTGGTGACGTTCATCGCTCCAGAGTTAATTAAACGTGTATCACCATAAATGCCAGTTGCTGTAATGGTCGTTGGAGCAAATGCACCTCCGGCAGCATAACCTGTTCCACTCGCAGAGGCTGTAAATGATTGAGCACGAATGACACAACCAACATTATTGACTGTTGGAGCAACCCATGATGCATTGCCATTGGCATCCGAAGTAAGCACAGCACCATTACTGGCACCATTGGTAATTTGAAGTGTTGCTGTTTTTGTTGAACCAACTACGTCTAACTTAGCCGCCGGTGTGGTAGTTCCGATGCCAACTTTACCCTGATACGTGCCGTTCAACCCGACATACATCGACGTACTTACGCCATTATAATTTTGGAACCAATATCCTTGTGTCCCACCGGTTTGCAAAGCCCGATAAGCACCATCTATTGAATTTTGAAAATAACCTTCCGCTACATCAGTCCCTATTTTTAAATAGGCTCCAAATTTTCCATCACCATTGACATCCAGTTTAGCCACCGGCGATGAATTACCCACACCGACATTCGTCCCATTATCAAATACACTGCTCGCTGTGCTCAGATTGCCGTTTGCCCATTTAGGCAAATAGTTATTCGTTCCATTCAAGGGTGATAGTGTAGAAGGAGGTACGATATTGATGGACCAATTATTCAGCGTAACTGCATCATATACGATATCATCATACACCACAAGGCTCCATACTCCATTCGGGTTGATACTTCCACCTCCGATGGCGGAAAATGAATTGACATTGGATGTGGAACTACAATAGGTGCCCATATTAGCGGCCGGTTTAAAACTGCCAGTAAAAGGTCCGAATGCTGATGAAAGTAAGTTAGTTGCAGTATCCGACAAAACAGTATTCGTAAAATTATAACTTCCTCCTCCGTTGAAATACAACAGATTTAATACATTCCCATTGGGAGCAATCAGATAAGCCCTGACGTCACCATCCCAAGTGGTTGCTATATTTAAACGAACAGTAATCGTTGAGGAAGCCACAGAGGAAGGGTAACCTGAAATGGTGATAGAACTTGTTGTGATTCCCGCACATCCCGAAGGAACAAACACATTAGGCGTAGCCGAATAACTTGCCAGCGTATCATTAGCTCTATTGATCAATTTACCATTTGCATCTGAATACACCAATCTTGCACCTATTCCACTCAGGCTTTCGTGGCGAACACCACCTGTTGTGTGTAACTGCTCTGTGGGTGCAGAAGTGCCGATACCTATATTTACATCACTTGTGGCACCATTCACTCCATTGACACTTCCCAATACGATACTGTTCGACTGGGCAACAGAAGCATTCGCACCGATGGCTGTCGCATTCGTTAGACTTGGCGAAGCCACATTGGCATTCTTACCGATGACAGTATTATTGGCACCATCGCCATTACCATTCAAGGCCTGGTATCCAATAGCCGTATTGCCAGCTCCTGTGGTATTATTGACTAATGATTGATAACCGACAGCTACATTCTGATTGCCGCTGGTTGTATTTGCCAACGATTGGTATCCGATAGCTGTGATCGCATTACCATTATAACTCAGTGCAGCAGAATCTCCGACCGCTGTATTATACGATCCTGTCTGATTAGTAAGCATGGAGCGTTCTCCTATACTGGTATTGGCATTACCAGTGGTATTGGCAAACAAAGCACTTCGTCCTAAGGCTGAATTATTATTGCCGTTCGTGTTTGCTTGCAAGGAGTTCATCCCGACTGTAGTATTTCTAATACCGGTTGTATTGTTTATCATAGCATTATGACCTACAGCGGTATTTTGCTCACCGGTTGTATTAAAAAATAGAGTCTGCAACCCTAATCCGGAATTGAAACTACCTGTAGTATTCTGTTGAAGGGAACTAAAGCCAAGAGCTGTATTTTGTTGACCTGTAGTATTCAACATCATTGAATAGGTTCCTAATCCTGTATTGTAATGACCGGTGGTATTGGACGAAAGACTATTGACACCTAATCCCACATTATAGTTACCAATGGTGTTGGCTGTGAGACTTGCCGCACCGATGGCGGTATTAAAAAGTCCAATTGTATTTTGGCGCAAGGTCTGGTAACCGATGGCGGTATTGGCATATCCTGATGTATTCACATTAAGGGCTTCATAACCCAGGGCGGCGCTATAACCATTATTACCTGTACCGACACCGACAGTAATGCCGTGAATCAACGCATCACCTGTTACATCGAGTTTCTTTGAAGGGGTATTGGTACCAATCCCGACATTACCAATATTCGTATTAAAAATGTCATTGCCATTCTTATCCCATAAACCACCATTACCTGAATATAAGGCGTATGGGACACTCATGAGTTGTGTAGTTCCCATATCGGTAAAGGAAGAGCCCCCTGTAGGATCTAACTCCACCTGCAGGAATTTATCACCGACTCCCCAACTCACAGAGGGGAACGAGCCGATGACCGGAGTTCCTTGTCCGAGTGTGACTGAAAACAAGCCTAATGAATTGGTTGTGACATTTTGCGTTTCCTGATAGATGGTTGCTCCTGAAGCAGTAACATCGTGAATACTAAACCTCATCGCTATGCTTTGATTGCTCATAACACTACCACCGGCGTCCCGTGCCACAGCCTGATAGGGAATACCCTGTGGTGCCTGAGCATCTGCCGAGAAGACCAATGACATAAGGGACAATAATCCAATAATAAAAAGTGTGCTATTTTTTTTCATGATAAAAATGATTTTATGCTTGTTTTAGTAGAACAAAAATCGAACAATTAAACGGGTATTCTTACTCCTAATATTAGGAGTTCATGATACTAATATTAGGAGTTTAGCAAGAAATAATTCGTGATTCAACAACTCAACTGAATTAGCTTAGATTCCATTCACCTTTAGAATGGCAGCTCGAGCACACTTAAACTAAAATAGTCATTCAGATCAAACACTGTAGGTGCAATCGCACTTAGTTTGATGGCATGTGTACCCGGTGTCAGGCCGGTAATGACAAGGAAATTTGAGCTAATCACTTTTTGACTATTAATCTCATTGGCCCATGATTTACACGTACCTCTATTGACATTATCAATCAGAATATTGAATCCAATCATGCCAACTGTACTTCGGTATCCCATACCAGAAACGCAAAGCATAACGGTGCCACCACCGGTAACAAAACTAGATGTGTCCGGAAGGTTCGGATGCTCATTCCAGACCTGGGTTACATTAAATTTCGGAGAGGTGATATTGGCACCACCGCTTATATTACCTGTAACATCGGTATTGCCTGCAACAGATAGTTTGCTGCCCGGGGTGGTTGTGCCAATGCCTACATTCGCACCATTGTCTGTGATAATACCATCTTGCAAAGATGTTCCATTCCATTTTGGAACTTTATTGGCAGCGAGTGTTCCCACTTTCGGATCTGTTTCTAATGAGGTTACCGATGCCCATGAGGCTGCACCATTTGCATCTGAGGTTAATACTTTACCGGTGCCTTGTGTTCCGTCGGTAATTTTTACATTGCCGGCAATATCGAGTTTAGCTGCAGGGGTCAGCGTTCCAACACCCACTTTTCCACCAGTTACTGCAATGGCAGGTACTATATTCGAAGGTGGCGTAACAAATGTTTTAAAATATAAATCCCATCCTGTGTTTGATAAACCTGTTGAATAAAAACTTGTTCCGTTAGGATATAAGTTGCCTGTAGAACCTCCGATAAAAATAAAGATTGATGAAGGAACAGAAATTTTAATGGTATATTGATTACCGGCAACAAGCGTCGCAGGATTTGTGAATGTATAGACTTGCTCAGCTCCATTAATTACACCTTGAATGACAGAATTTTCGGTGGCTAAGACAGTCCCGGAAATACCAGACCCACTTAGAATAGAAATGGTAACCGGTGATGTCGAAGTATTCCCAAATGGAGAATATAAATACAATGCTATTTTAGTGAGTGCGCCGGAAATGCCGGCTGTGAAGGACTGATGATTAGGTCCTGATGAGCAACAGTGATTTACTTGGGACTGATCCATTACTTCACCAGAGGATATATCTGACCGTACATCTAATTCACCAACCGGACTGTTTGCCTTGACTCCAATCTTATTATTATAGATGGCATTATCAGACCATGTTTTCGTACCTGCAACCGTTTGAGCTGATGTCAAATCAACATATGAGCCAGATAGAGATGGAATGTCAGAAGAAGATAATGCACTTCCGTTTGTGACTCTCCCTTTCGCATCGACTGTCACTTTAGGATAGTTACCTGCGGTAACACCAGTGGTGGTGAGGGATGGATTCGGATAGGTATCGGTCAGATCACCGCCGGCATTACCACTGATGGTTGTACTCGGTGTTGTCCAGCTTGCATAGCCGTTTGCATCTGAGGTTAACACTTTTCCGGCACCTTCTGTTCCGTCTGTAATTTTTACATTTCCCTTCACATCTAATTTGGCAAGTGCACTTTCCCAATATTGGAAATCACCAATACCAACATTTCCATTATCCATGATAGTCTGAACAGTGATTCCGGTTCGGTCATTATAGGTCCTTAATTTATTGGCTGCCGGGAAGCCTGCTGCGTATGCATCCATAACCCAATGTCCATTCGCTGCATAAGGGGCTTCATCAAAAATAATTCCATCACCACCCTGAGAATTATTGGCGTTCAGATGAATCGCGCCTGACAAATGTAACGGTGCATCCGGATTGAAAATACCGATACCCACATTTCCTCCGTTCTTATTCAGCAATAGATTTCCCCATGATGAACCAGCCGCGGAAATGGATTGAATTTCAGATTGTCCATTTCCAGCAGAAGAAGTTCCTAGTATCAAATTAGTCGAACCTCCGTTTAAATCTCCGGCACCGATCGTTACTCTGGTTGCATTACCAGGATTATATATGTGTAATGAATTTTCAGGAGTGGTCGTTCCGATTCCCACACGGTTTTGATACGTGCCATTTAATCCAACATACATGGACGTATTTACGCCATTATAATTCTGAAACCAATACCCCTGATCTCCGCCGGTTTGCAGGGCACGATAAGCACCGTCTTGCGAGTTTTGGAAATATCCTTCGGATACATCTGTTCCAATTCTTAAATAGGGTCCGAATTTTCCATCTCCATTGACATCAAGTCGGGCAACAGGTGTTGCTGTTCCGATGCCCACCTTGCCTCCGCCTGTATTGATGGATAAATCACTCCACCCGCTCAGTGTCGCATCATGTCCAGCAATGCTGGCAACACCACTGAGTTCACCCATGATCACGCTTGACTGATTATAACCAAAGGCTGCACCACCTTTCCAGAATGGCTGATTATTGCTGTATCCTCGCACAGCAACAGGTTGCCCGTCTGCACTTGCATCACCCACACTCAGCGGATGCTGTGGGGTTGTATTGCCGATCCCAACATTCCCTGCATTCGAATTAGAAATATTATTACCTGTTATTGCCCAACGATTATCGCTTGATGTATTGGCATGCAATGCAAAAGGCACACTGTTTAATTTTGTGAAACCCATGTCGATATAATTGGTTCCACCGGCAGGATCCATTTCAACCTGCACATGTTCATTGCCACTGAGGGGCCAGTAGACATTACCTAATGCACCAATTACTGGCGTGCCTTGTCCGATGTTCAAGCTAAACAAACCCAATGCGTTCGTAGTCAACTGATGCGTTTCCTGGTAATCAATTGAATTAATATTAGAATCGATCAGGGTGATGCGTAAAGCAATATTTTGGTTTGATAAAATATTCCCACTTATATCTCGAGCAACCGCCTGATAAGGAATGGCAAGAGGTGATTGGGCGTAGGCTGATCCAGCAATCAGGATAGTGATCAGCATCAGGAGTAATTTTGTAAATTTCATAGAGTTAATTTTATTTTTTAAGCAAGCCTTTTAATTCATCAATTTGTTTTTGTTGCGCTTCGAGTTGTTGTTTCAACAATTCCATTTCTTTATTCTTCTCATCTGCTTGTGCCGATAATTCCTGTACTGATTTTACAATCAAAGGTGTAACGCCGCCATACTCAACCATCCAGGGGTGAGTCGTTGGATCATCGCCACCTTTGGAAACGGCAGACGGATAAATTTCATACAATTGCTGAGCAATAAAACCTGTCTGATTTTTGCTTCCGTTGATATAATCATAATCCCGCACTTCAATTTTATTCAAATCTGCAAGGCCGAATTTTGTGGTACGTATATTTTCTTTCAATCTACGGTCAGAGGTAGTTGAATAGGAAATATGGGAGGAACTGGTCTGAGTTACTGACCCTATAGAAAGACCGTTAGGTGTGTCAAATTCAATCATAGAAGGGCCGTTCAAGCCTGCATCATTACCTGCCTGAATTTTGATTCCACCATCATATTGCCAGTTACCTGAATTAGCAATATTTTTAAAATGAGCTATTTTGGGGATATTGTTTCCGCTACACACCACATTTAATTTTCCATGGGTAAGACCTACAGTACCATTATTACCAATCTGAACCCTACCGGTGTAATGTTCCGGATTGATGTATAAATCGGCATAATCAGATAGTGTACTATTATGTGCTGCAATCGTTGCATTTCCACCCAAGAGACCCATTACTACACGATTGCCGGCAGTACCTCCGAAATTACCTGCAATCCAATCAAAAGAACCTGAACCACTATTCGTTGTATTGACTAATAACCCTCCAACACCTGTTACTGATAATTTATTCAATGGGTTGAAAATGCCTATTCCAACATTGCCCCCGTCCAGCGCTATTCGATTTGCGTGTATAGTCAATCGATCATTCACATCTTCTTTGAGATAGACAAAATTATAATCACCAAAGTTCAGCTGACCATATTCCTGAAGATTACCTGATCCGCTTATTTTAATGGCATTATCATCACCAGCAACATGTAACTTAAAATTACTTGATGCAATTCCAATACCCAGACTACCAGTAATATTTGTGCTGCCGGCTACGGTAAGTTTATTGACTGGTAAAGTAGTTGCTATACCTACATTCCCATCTTCATCTATCGTCAGACGTCTGCCAAAACCATTTGCGTTGTGATTTGTAATGAAATGCAGTTTCTGACTATAGTTCCCATCAAGTGTTGTATTCTCAATTTCCATACCTGCTGTCTGTGATGACGCATCCATAACACCAATACGGCGAGAAGGAATACTGTCTGTTGCTTGACCCTGAGCAATATCACCGCGAACATCAAGAGTCCTGTTCGGAGTAGAGGTACCAATCCCTACATTGCCGGTATTGGCATTATACATATCGTCGCCATTCGGAACCCAAAGAGATGGTGCCAGGCTGACGCTCTGATCAACGCCAATGGCAATACTTTGAGGACAACCTGTACGAAGAATCTGAAATTTATCGGTATTGTACAACGTGACGAAAATCAAATTGTCCTTGGTGGCTAAACTAGTTCCTGCACCTGCAATCGAAACTGTATTCATCAGCGTCGGGTTGGCCGGATCACTGACATTATATCCTTTTACCACCCCATCTTCTCCAGTGACATATACTATATTTCCTGCAACGGCAACACTTCTTGCATACACACCGAAATCAGCTGTACCAAGAAATACCGGACTTGACGGATTACTGATATCAATGACAGTCATTGAATTGCTTGCCGGTGGAACGGTTCTTGTGATATAGGCTTTGTTACCAGAAATAGCTAATGCAATGGGGTAATAATAAACAGCACTCACTGAAGTAAGTACCGGAGAGGTTGGATTTGTAATATTAAACATCACAAAAGCCTGATCCATTAAACTGACATAACACAAATAATCACCAGTGATGGCCATATCTTTTACTATAGTGGAAGAAGCAAATGAATTCACTAAACTGGTGCTTGCAGGTATACTGATATCATAAATACCAATGGTATTATCACTTACGTTAGCTATGTATGCATAATTACCTTTAATGACAATGGCACCGGGGCCATTTCCGGTGGCCACCGTTGTTAGGATGGAAGGGCCGGCCGGATTGCTGATGTCGACTACACTCATATTTGCACCATTCACATTGGTGACGAACAATGTGTTGCCAGCGATAGCCAGACCTTGAGGAAAAGATCCGACCGCAAGGGTTGCAGATAACGTCATGGCGGAAGGATTGCTGAAATCAAAAACCGTGATGGTATTTGCAGCCGAATTGGCAACAAAGGCATAGTGATCTTTTACCACTACTTTATAAGGCTGACCTCCTGAATGGATGATGCCGGCTTCCTGAAAACAAAGCTCCCCAGCAGGTGCGGCTGAAATTAAATTACTCAAATCCGAATTCTGCCAACTTGCATTTCCAATTGAATCACTTTTCAATATCTTCCCAAAAGCTGCGCCTGTTGGCATTTGAAACTCATTCGTTTTTAGCGTACCATTCACATCCAGTTTTGCGGTTGGATTCGATGTTCCAATTCCGACATTGCCTCCGTCAGGATTTATTGCTAAATCATTCCATGCAGACAGATTCGCATTATGACCACCGATCGTTGGTACGCCTGCTAATTCACCCATCACGACTGATCCCTGATTATATCCAAAAGCCGCTCCACCTTTCCAGTTGCCATCGTTTGAATATCCTCTGACTGCGACTGCTTGGAGATCACCGCTGGCTTCACCCACACTGAGTGTATGCTGCGGTGTGACATTGCCGATACCGACATGGTTCTGATAGGCACCATTGAGTCCCACATACATCGTTGTATTAGCGCCATTATAATTCTGAAACCAATAACCCTGATTGCCACCGCTTTGTAACGAACGATAAGCACCATCCTGTGAATTCTGAAAATAACCTTCCGCTACATCGGTTCCTATTTTTAGATAAGGTCCGAATTTACCGATACCATTGACATCTAATCTTTCTGTGGGTGAGGTATTACCAATACCCACATTTCCATTCGCTTGTAAGGACATCACTTTATTATCTGCGTTCACACCAGGGCCATTCAAAAGGGCAATATCCAATTGTGTGCGTCCTTCTAAATTGGGTTCATAACTTCCTAACTGAAAGCTGGCAACCATGGGCCATTTCTGATAGGCCATACCTGAGCGCATGAGGCGCAGTCGATCAGTAGGTGTATTGAGTCCGCCACCGGTTTCAGGATTACTGAATAAACGGGCGGTTTCAAAATTATCTGTTTTGATGACTAAGTCAGTTGAATCATTGGTACCCAATGCATTGTCTAATGGATTAGTTCCGCTATTACCAGTGGTACTCCATCCATTGGAACTATTGCCGGCATATAAGGCATAGGGTACACTCATTAATTGGGTGGTTCCCATATCCGTATACGATGTACCACCAGCAGGATCCATTTCAACCTGTAAAAATTTATCACCGCTTCCCCAGTTCACGGTGGCTAAGGTTCCGCTAACAGCAGTTCCTTGTCCGAGGTTGACAGAAAACAAACCGAGTGTATTAGTTGTGACATTTTGTGTTTCCTGATAGACCACAGGACCCGTGGCATTGCCATCGTGAATACTGAATTGAAGGGTGATATTGTGACTGGCCAGCAAACCACCGTTCACATCACGGGCAACGGCCTGATAGGGTATGCCCTGTGGTGCTTGTGCGTGACCATCAAAAAGTGGAAACTGAAAGACGAGAATACAAAGAAGTGTATAAAGTTTTTTCATGTTGGCTGATTTTAGTTTGATATTTTAAGGAGACAAAGGTGAAAATCTATTTTTTAAATTCGTGCTCCTAATATTAGTACATGTCACTACTAATATTAGGAGTTATTACGTCTTGCAACAATTGGATTTGTATCTTGCCGTCCTGATCTATAACAGGTGCTGGTTGCCAACACCTATTTTTTAAAATTGATTGCCCATATGCGTTTTTCTTTATCGTTCATACTTACATGCGTCGCCTTTCTGGCATCTCAGCATGTTCTTATAGGGCAAAACGTTGTGGCGCCCATCGAAGCACAATTTGAGCTGTTCAATAATAAGAACGGACTATCGCAGGGGTTTGTTTCTGATATCATTCAGGACAAGACTGGTTTTTTATGGTTCGCGACAAAAGATGGGCTTAATAAATTTGACGGTTATCATATTTCTGTCTATCGATATAACCCTGAAGAGGCTTACTCACTTCCTGATAATTCTATCGCTCATGTAACGGAAGATGAACAGGGAAATTTTTGGGTCGGCACAAGAAATAAAGGACTATTCCTTTTTGACAGATTACGCGAACGCTTCTATCCAATAGAAAGAGATCCATCTGACAATCTTGTAAATAATCCCATCACCAGCCTCATTGGAAAGGATCACAAATTGCTGGTAGCTGATTACCATGACATTTGCATCTATGATATCAGCCAAATTGCACCAAGTTACAGTTATGAAACGATTCCGAAAAAAATCCGTAAACTTTTCAGCTTTAACAACCTACAAAACCCAGGGCAACAAAAATCAGATAACCGATTGCTGGCTAATGTTACCTGGATGCCGGATAATTCGATATGGAAAGCGACACCGGATACCGTATTCATCTGTAAGCCGGATGCTACATTGACAAACTGGCAACTTGAGAGGAAACCAATGAGCGCCTTTGGCATGGGCAGACAACGGGTCTTTGCCGTATTTCCCGGAATCGAACCACAACAGATCGTTCTCATAGGATCTTCTTCGTTGACTTTGTTTGATACAAAAAAACAGCAGGTCGTTTTCCAGCAAAAACTAAATGACGCTGGCGAACCTCTGATCGATTATTTCGGTAAGGAGCCCTTCATGTTCGAACAACATAAAGTGATGTATTATGACAGGGATGGGTTTCATGTATTTGACCTTCATAGCCTAGCGAGCACTAGCTATCGTAACAACGATTTGACATCAAAGGCTGGTTTTAAGGGACTGATACATTATGTCGACCGGGATGGTATCTTATGGATAGGATCAAGCGGTTATGGCATCTATAAATACAATAAAAGGCTGGAGCAATTCTATAGCTTGCCAACCGATGGCTCAGGATTTATTGAAGATACTGACCATAACATGTATTTCAATTTCAGAACGGGAGCCTCTCTGCTCCATGTATCAGACAAGACGCTCAAACCTGTTTTGCCAACTTCATTATGGAACAATGACTGGGAAAATCCTATCGTCTATTGTCGTACTAAAAACGGAATGCTTTGGCTTCAGGTCGAATCAAAAAAAGAAAATTCGTATCTGCTGTTAAAATATGACATCAACAAACAAAGCATTGAAGACCATACCGATATCCTCTACAAGGATCCAGATGGTCAGTTGTTAGCCGTGTTCAGTGATTCGAGAAATAATCTTTGGCAATTATGTTATGATGCAGATCATTCGAGAAAATTTGTTGTAGCTGATGCCATCACTTCAAAAATAACAGCAACCTATCCACTTCCCTTGCAAAAAGATGTAAATAAAATTTCTTCCTTTTTAAACAGCACGCTGGAAGATGCCAAAGGTATATTTTGGTTCAGCACCAATCTGGGGCTTTTCCGTTTTAATCCTGTGAAAAATGAATGGCACCAATTCAAGAACAATCCCTCCGATGCATCCTCATTAAGCGGTGATATTATTTTTTCGTCATGCCCCGATCCATCAGAGCCAGACACCTACTTGTGGGTAGGCACGAACGGACGTGGACTTAATCAAATGAATCTTAAAACAGGCCAATGCAGGCGATATGATGAGAAAGACGGGCTACCGAATAATGTGATTTATGGCATCGTGAGCGACGAAGCTGGAAATCTTTGGCTTAGCACAAATCAGGGTTTATCATGCTTCAACAGGCAACAGGGAAAGTTTAGGAATTATACGACCGAAGATGGTTTGCCTGGAAATGAATTTAACCGAGGCCAATTTTACAAATCAACAAACGGCTTATTATTTTTTGGTGGAGTGGATGGCATTACATGGTTTGACCCAAAAGTCGTCTTAAAAAGCATACTGCCTCCGAACAATATCGTACTGACCGGTTTTTCCATTTATAACAAAAAGATAGATTTCAAATTATCCAATAGCATACTGCATCAACCGATTCAATATACGAAGACGATTAATCTTCCTGCAGAAAAAAACATGTTTACAATTGAATTCGCCTTGCTTCAGTATGCAAGCCCTGACAAGAAACATTACAAATATTTCCTCGAAGGATTCGACAAGGATTGGATCGATAACGGCACCAAAAATTCAGCCACCTTCACTAATCTTGATCCTGGTGAATATGTTTTTCATGTCATCGGCAGCAACAGCGATGGAGTATGGAATACTGAAGGTACCAAGCTTCATATCATCATTAAAGCCCCGTGGTATAAGACATGGTGGTTCAAAGCATTCTTGTTCTTTTTCGTAGCTGGTTCCGTATACGCTTTTTACAGATATCGTCTTTACCAGTCTCTCAAGGTGATCAGTATGCGCAATATCATCGCCAGTGATTTGCATGATGAAATCGGATCCACCATCAGCAGCATATCGGTATACAGCGACATCATCGAAAATAAGGTGCAGGACAGGGACCTCCAGCAACTGGCTGAACGTATCAGTAATAGCTCACGTAATATACTTGTGGTAATGAGTGATATCGTATGGAGTGTAAACCCTAAGAATGACCGCTTCGATAATGTGATCCTTCGGATGAAATCATTCGCCAATGAAGTACTCGAAGTACAAAAAAAGAAAGTTTATTTTGAAGCTGACCCTAATCTGAATGATATCAAAATGCAGATGAATGACAGAAAAAATTTCTACCTGATTTTCAAAGAGGCGTTGAATAATGTCGTCAAATACGCACATGCTGAGAAAATCTGGATCAGTGTGACATTAGATCAGGATGATTTACTATTTATTATGAAAGACGATGGCATTGGTTTCGATATGACTGAAAACAAGGAAGGCAACGGTCTGCTGAACATGCAGCGCCGAAGCAGGGATCTGAATGGCACAATCGATATAAAATCGAAACCCGGAGAAGGGACTGAAATCCGGCTCCGTTTTTCAGTATAAAATTAATTTTTATCTATTGTCTCTGTCCTAATATTAGTACCATCTTGATAGCCTATTTAATTCTACTTTTGCAACATGCCCGTTAAGGTAATTATATACGACGACAATAAAGACAGACGTGAAAGTCTGAAAATACTGATCAATATGCAGCAGGAAATGGCCTGCACAGGAATTTTCAAAGATTGCCTTCATATTGAGGATGATATTCTCAGTACTATGCCTGATGTCATCCTGATGGATATTAACATGCCTGAAATGAGCGGTATTGAAGGAGTCAAACTAGTTAGAAAAACATATCCGGATTTGAAAATAATTATGCAGACTGTCTTCGATGATACTGATAAGATTTTTGCAGCAATAGAAGCTGGCGCTGACGGATATTTCCTGAAAACAAGTCCGAGTTCAAAAATACTCGAAGGCATCAGAGAAGTAATGAAGGGTGGGGCACCCATGACAGCTACCGTGGCTAAAAAAGTCTTGGCCAAATTTAAAGACCAATCCAAGAACGATATTGAGGTTTTCGAATTGAATGAACAAGAACGAACTATCCTGAGCCATCTGGTGAACGGACTTAGTTATAAGATGATTGCCGACGCGATGGACATTACATATACTACAGTGAACATGTATATCAAACGGATTTATAAAAAATTACAGGTTCACTCAGCCCCAGAAGCTATCTCAAAAGTACTCAAGAACAGAATCATCTAAACTCGCAAAACTGAGGGTGACGAATCAGGATTTTTTCTTAATCCAATTTCCCACCTTATCTCCCACCTTATCGGTTACCATTTTTGCCAACAAAGTGAGCCCATACATCATTGTATTCTTAAGAAGACTATCGCTTGTGAGGACGTCTTCTGTTTTTTGCATGGCAGTCTCATTAAGCGTTTCTTTGATTATATTTCTGGGCATCATGGCTTCCTTTAAATCTATCCAATTACTTCGAATCCTGCTTTCGGATTCATTCTGCCGCTTCAGAATCTCCGTTTTTGCCTCTTGTAATTCTCTGATATTTTTAATCTTCTTCATCATTAGTAAATAATTGTCTTATCAAGGCATTCATAATCGGTAGTCGAATCAGTTTTCCACGTGCCATCCATACAATCATCCCTACTAAAAAGTACAAACCGGCCACGCATAAGAAACCCGCCCACATATGTCCCATCCATTCACCTAAAATAAGCGATACGGCCACGCTTGCAAAAAGGATGAAAAATAAAAATACGATGAACACCAACAACCCCGCTATCAGATTAGACAGTACAGCCGAAACTTTCTTAGCGGCATCGAATTTCACTTCGTCAATCCGGGCATTGATATAACCCCTGATATTACCAACTAATTCTTCTGCCTTTGCGAACACTTTTTCCATGTTGTCTCATTTTTATCAGTCAATGTTGTGACTTGCTAAATAAATTCATTTGGGCTCTCTTTTCCGGCTTGCTTCAACTCTTCTTTAAGTCCTTCCAATTTCTCTTTTGCCGCATTAAAAGTATCCTTCAAATCGTCTGCCATCTTTTTGCCACGCTTATCCATCTTCTTTCTTGTCTCACTACCCTTATCTGGCGCGAACAACACGCCTAACAACGCACCGACAGCCACACCCGCTGCCAACGCTGAAATGATTTTACCTACGCTTTTCATGACTATTGCTTTAAGGTTAACTAATGCAAGGTACTCATTTATCCAATACAGATGATTGACAGCACTCATCAAGGGAACTGACCTTTATCATAACATATACATCTTGAATACAAGTAGAGCAAAAGGTTAGTCATCTAAAATCAGTATTCGCATGGCATGATTCCAAAATATTAAATTTACATTTGAGGCAACTCTTCTATTCTTTCATTAAAACAAAAACCAAAAACGCATGAAAAAATGTATCCGATTTTCATTTCTTGCTCTTCTGAACTGCTTGCTTTTAAACAGCTTCTATGCCTTTTCTCAAACATATAAAGACGTAGCACCCATTTTTATTGCTAATTGCACAAGTTGCCATCACGCCGGTGGTTTACAATTCCCATTGACACGTTACAGTGAAGTAGTTCCTTTTGGCAGTTCCATCAAAACGGACGTTCAAAGTTTAAAAATGCCACCTTGGCCGGCCGATCCAAGTTATAAGCACTATGCACATGAACGAGTTTTGAGTGCAGCAGACAAAGCTACTTTGGTGAATTGGATAGACGGAGGTATGGTCGCCGGTGATACCACATTGGCTCCTCCTGTACCTGTGTATGGCAATGCGCAATTAAACGGAACACCGGACCTTATCTTATCCTTACCAAAATTCACCAGCACATCGACTAGCACCGATAAATATATTTGCGTGAACGTACCTGTCAATCTTACACAGGACCGCTATATCAGAGCATTCGAGTATATACCGGGCAATGCTGCCATCATACATCATGCGGTCATTACCATCGATACTACAGGAACAGCCGTTGATGATTATTCGGGTAACTGCACCAATTTTCAGGGGCAAATCAATATCGGTGATTTCGCTCCCGGTATGGGGCCAACCGTATTACCAGGTGTGTTGCCAATAAAATTTGGGTTCAGGATAAAAGCCGGTTCAAAGATGTCGTTTCAGTTACATATTCCTGAAGGTACAGCCGGTCAGAAAGACAGTTCGGAATTACGATTGTTTTTCTACCCTATAGGTGAACCAAGTATCAGGGAAATGTATTTCCAGACTGTCTTACAAAACTGGAGTTTCTTTGTTCCGGCCAACGACAGTGTCACTGCTACCGCCAAGTATCCAACAGGAACAGCCGGTATACCTATTGACATATCCTTATATGGAGCATTTCCTCACTCGCACAAGACATGTACCTCGATCATCAATTTTGCCTATAAAAATACAGACACGATTCCGCTGATCAGGATTCCATCATGGGACTTCCATTGGCAAGGTCAATATACTTTTAAGAATATGGTGAAGTTCCCACAAGGCTATCATTTATTCTCAGGTCATAAGTTTGACAATACGATCAATAACCCGAACACACCCGATCATAATGTTGCAGTGTCTCCGGGTTTATTCACTTCCGATGAAATGCTGTTTGACAGCTATCTGTTTGCCTATTATCAGGCAGGCGATGAGAATGTCGATATTGCAGCCATCTTAGCAAATGACCCTTTGTTTTATCCGACCGGCACAAGCCATACCGAACCTGTCTTCATTACGGTTCATGCCTATCCCAACCCGTTTACTTCCGAAACCAGCATTGATTACTCCCTTCTTACGTCACAATATGTAAGAATCAGCATCTTTAATAACCTTGGTCAGGAAATAAAACAGCTTTCATTCGGAATCGAAGCATCAGGATCACACAGCCATATTTGGGATGGTCGTGATGCTTCAGGAAAAAAGGTTTCACCTGGTATGTATGTGTATAAGATACAGGCAGGTAAGCAACACATCAGTGGCAAACTTATTCTGGAATAAAAAGTGACATTATCGAACTGTTCGATGTTCTGCTGAGTTGATACAACCTTTTTTGAATGTCATTCAAAACTGATGATGCGACTTACAATATCCTTCAGACTCACATATTTTTCAAGTATATACGGAATAGTTTCAAGGCCTTTGTTGAATTTAATGATGTAGAAGTAGATACCAATTAGTTCACCCTCATTCACAGAAAGATTCGAATGTCTTGTGGAAATATAAAGCGACAGTCCGATAAGCAATGCAACGATGGTCTCCATGACGCCAAAATTGAAGGCTTGCTGATCGGCAATACGTACATGCCATTTGCGAAGCGCCCAATAGTGACGTTCAATTTCCTTCTTGTCAAATGAACTGATGGCATCGACTTGCTTCTCGATTTCATTATTCTTGAAATGGGTCAGTTTGCTCATCCGCTTGCTATACCATCGGCTGATGAACGAAATTGGAATAAGAATTGCCATACAGACAAACACCACATGGATATCGTAAAAGAAAAGCAGGATCAGCGAACCGAAAATATTAAAAACGGCTTCCAGTATATACACCAGATCAAACTCCAGGAAATCGATAAGCTCACGTGTGAGTGTCGAATGCGCACTTAATTTTGAGATATCACTCTTAATTGTTTTACCTGACAGGAATTTGAGCATGACGGCATTATAAATGCTGGTATACGTGCGCACATCATAACGCATCCGTATCATGCCAATAGCCATCCAACCCAAATGCAACGCGATGAATATGATCAATGATTCAAAACTACCTTTGAGCAAATCATTAACGGCTTTGCCAATAAAATATGGCTTCATGAGATCACCACTCATTTCAAGCGTGAAGAGCACATAGGTAACCAAAAGCTTTAGCTTGTGTTCACTCATGATCTGTTTTATATAACCTGCACCTTTCATAATTTCTTTTCTCTGCTTGAAACCGAGTTGCCTAAGGTACCACCAACCAATTTACGGCAATGTTTGCTACCACAATGACATTCGAATGTACCGATGGATTCATCCAGCAATAAAGCGTAATCAAGGGTCAACTCCTCTTCCTCATGAATTGTCTGTAAGGCAATCAGGTTAAGTCCATTATAAATCGTATTCGGTTCACAACTGTGATTTTGCGGAGCCCAGTGTTGCGGATCCTCATCCCAAAGGATATAGACTTCATCCGAAATGGGATAAGCATAGTGTCTGAAATCTTTTTGTTGTTCAGGTGTCCAGTGAGTTTGAATATGTCGTTTCGTGACGATACGTTGGGCACTTTCTTCGATCTTGAAAATTACATCCCCTTTCGGTATCAACTGATTAGCAAATATTCCATAGCCCATAATGGCGTTGCCTTTCACCCTATACTTTTTCTGCTTTGCCTTGTGTCTGGCCAAACCTTCGGCGATGATATGAGATAGAAATCCGGATTTACCCATAGGATCATAGCGGAGAATATAATCGGCAGAGCCTTCATAACCTTGTTCATAGAAAACAGAACAGGTAAAATTGATCTCGAGAAAATAAAGATGCTGATCGGCGCTTAATCTGAAATCAAGACGGGCATACCCCTTACCTGAAAACGTATTGAATATTTTTTCGGCAGCTGATCGAAGTCGCTGTTCCAGTTCCTCATCGTCGCAAGGTACATTTACATCTGTATGTAATTCCGACGTCTTCAGTGCATAGGTTTTAAATTTATACGATGAAGGGAATACATATTCCACCGGTTTGAAAACGGTGCACCCTTGCTCCGGAGCTGGGTTTGCTGCCACCAACACAGTAAATTCGCGTCCGGCTATATATTCCTCTATCAGTATATCGTGATAGCCTTCCGCTTGTAATGATTTTATTTTCGAGTCAAGTTCGAAATCATTATTGACTAATGAAAGCGAATCCACACCCAGACTGTCACCGGCTTTAGCTGGTTTTACAAACAGTGGAAAATCAATTGATTTTACTTGTGCAGCTAATTCTTTCTGTTGATCAAATTCAATAAAAACAGGCGTTTTAATACCGGCACAATAGGCCACGTATTTCATCAACACTTTTGTTGGATCATATAAGGTGGCGTCAGGACCAGTATAAGGCAAATTCAATCGGTCAAGTGAATGAATGACATCGATGGAAGGTACGGACCAATCCAAATAACCCTCGCATAGATTGACATAGATATCAAAACGTTGCATGCTAAGATCCTTCAGTTGTTTGTAAGTTGTCAGCTTATTGAGGAAGACATGTTTCACCTCATCATCCGGAAGCAATAATGACAGGTCGCGCGGCGGATCATAGTTTCTATAATCCACATCAGTTGTAACATAATCAGGTTGGAGTACACAGACTTTCATAATCTAATCGGTATTTTTTTGACGTCGTAAGGCATCTTCCAAAAGCGCTGCAATCAATTGTGCGAATGTAACATGACTGAAACGCAATATGGCACCGATGGAGGTATAGTCTTCATCTTCACTTAAACCACATTGCGCATTGATCTCGAGTACATACAATTCACCGCTCGCCTTATCCATCCGTATATCGAGACGTGCGTAACCCATACCTTTCACTGCATGAAACGCCTTAAGACTTATGTCTTTCAAGGCAAGAACTAATTCAGAAGAAGCGACCTCAGCATATTGATAAAAAAAGTCCTCTCCAGGCATAGCACTCTCATTGTCATATGTTTCCCAAAGCCGGTCGAAGGAAAGAAATTGTTCTTTGTCGGGTAAGGATTGATGAAAAACACGTTCAGCCGGCTGATAGAATCTGATCTCTTCCGGGTTCGTCGTCGATCCCGTAATAAAGGTGGTAAATTCCCTTCCTGTAATGAATTGTTCGAGGATAAGACCTGACTCATGAAGTCGCCATCCATGATAGCCTTGTTGAATGTCTTGCAATACTGCCTTCAATTCCTCTACTGAACTAACCACATTCTTTATGCTTAACCCCATGCTTCCGGCCGAAACGGCAGGCTTCAGAATAGCTGGTTCACCTATTTCCTTCAGCTTGCTTTCATCAGGCATTTCATCTAAAATCATCCAGCCCGGAGTTTTTACTTGATAAAGATCGAAAGCCTTTTTCATGATAATCTTAGAGGTAGTGATTTCATAGAAATAGGAGTCGGCACCTGTATAAGCCAGATGATGTTTCGTCAAAGCATGGATCACTGAAACACCTGGCACTTCATTGATTTCGTCGCCGTCGCAAAGGTTAATGACAAGATTTTTCTTCTCTTTATTTCTTTCAACCCGCTCAATTTCATTTTCATAATTAGACATGGTGATATTCACCCACTCCCATTCGCAGTCTAAGACCTCAAATACACGTTTATATTCTTCTATACTTTGAGTATAATCATAATAAAATTGCAGATTCGGATCATCAGTTACGAGAAAAGGGGCAAACACCCAGATCTTATATTGATCTTTTTTTTGTGGAAATTCCATTTAGTTAGAGGCATGTAATTTTTGTCTGATAAAATCGGTAAACCTATAATGCTGTGTCTGATCTGGTGACAGATATTTAGCCCCGGCGATATGTCCTATACATTCGGCACTTTTGCAGTGACAGTCAAAGGGTTGATCCATATCCCATTCTGCGGAGGGATAGAAAAAGGTGATTTCTTCTGCCACTTGAATGGGTCGTATACAAACCAGTTGTTTTTTGGTCGTATCGAAAAAAGCATTCGGGTGGCAACTATGATTGGCGCATTCCAAATAGGTTGGCAGGAGTTCCACATGCCTGTCTTCTCCAATCTGAACTGTCAGATAGGTCGGCGTGTTGCGGACCTCTTCCCAGTAAAAATGACTGATGACATCATCCGGGTGAAATACTTTCTTTGAAAATAATGACCGGTGTCCTGTAGTGACATCAGTGCGAACCTCAGACAGAGGTTCGGATTGTTCCTCAGCAATGGTTTGCTGAGCATTAGGTATAATTGACATTCTATTTAATTTTGGGCGCTTTGACCGCAAAAGTAATTTAAGTTTAATCACTTCCTTATTCTTTTTAAAACTCAAAATGTATCAGGTTTGCAAACACTAGAAAAAGCAGCCCTTTTGTGTCAATAAGATACGCTATAAGAAACGATAATAAACAGTATGAATTTGAATTCCTACCTTTAACCCCTAAAATTCATTCAATGACTATTACCCAAATAGAATACATCGTGGCTGTTGAGAAAAACGGAAGTTTTGTCTTGGCCGCAGAAAAATGTTTTGTTACCCAACCTACACTCAGCATGCAAATACAGAAGCTGGAAGAGGAACTTGGTATCAAGATCTTTGACAGAAACCACCATCCTATCATCGCCACCGATATGGGTAAAATGATTATCGACCAGGCTAAAAAAGTCTTGTTTGAACGTGATAAAATCGATGAATTGATTTCTTCTCAGAAAAATGAACTGATAGGGTCGCTGAATATCGGAATCATACCCACTGTGGCTCCAAGTATTGTACCCAGGGCTTTAAAGTCATTTGTCAAGAAATATCCTGCTGTTGAAATCACGATTACTGAAATGAATACCGACCAGATTATTCATAAACTGAAAGATGGGGAGATTGATTTCGGTATCCTGAGTACCCCCTTGTTTGAAAAGTCACTGAAGGAAAGCCCGATGTATCTCGAGCCATACGTCGTGTATGCCTCAAAAGGTCACAAAATCCTGAAGAATAAACTGATTGACCCCAAGGATATCGATGTGAACGAAATGTGGTCGCTTGGCGATGAGCATTGTATGCGTTTTCAGGTGATAAATCTTTGTGGCAAACAAAAATTTTATGGAGCTCAGAATATTTTCAATTATAATTCAGGTTCACTTTTATCACTCATGCGTATGGTGGATGTAAACGGAGGGCTTACCGTAATTCCCGAATTAAGTCTGGCTGATTTCCCTGAAGAGATCATGGAGCAGGTTCGATATTTTAAGGATCCCACACCAGTGCGTGAAATCAGTCTGGTCACAAATAAGTATTTTACCAAAAATAAACTGGCCATTTCATTCACAGAAAGTATTGTGTCGAATATTCCGGAAGCAATGAGAAGCAAAAAAAAGAAGACTAACATTCTTCAAATCAGTTAGAATATGATCTAAATGAAAAGAAATAAGATTCTCTGTCATGCATTTATAGTCGACAAATGAAATAGGTATTTACCTTGTCTAGAATGAAATTCACTTCCGTGAAATGTTCAGTCAGTGATTTTTCAATTTCAATAATCTTGTTATCATCATCCAGTATCATATTGAAGATGCAAGTGCCATCGGTTTCCAATGCAGCAGCGCATAGTCCAAAGAATGAAGTAGTCGTGACAAAATTCGGCTGTACCAGATCCTTGAAAATATCGACACCGATCAGGTCGAATTTTCTTGAAGCCGAATTTAGATAACTGACAGCATCGTTGCAAACCCATTGCACATGGCCACGGATATTCAAGTCCATATACTTTTGACTGAAATTCAATACATCTTCATCATTGTCCACGAGAACCGCTTCCGGATACAAATCATAAGTCTGTTGCAATATTTTGAGAGCGCTGCCTAAACCAGTACCCAACAACAGAAAACTATTGACTTCTTTTAATTCATTTTTCATACCTGCAAAAGGCTTCCTGAAAGGATTGTAACGAATACCATAGGAATAAATAGCTCTCGGTGTCACCAACATGAATTGGTTAAAGTAGAGCTGTACCAGCAGCACGGTCATATTGTTCCCTATGGTCTTTTCAAGAGTGATAGGAATGAGAAAACTAAGGATCTTTTTATAAAAAGGAATTTGCATTTGGACAAGGTATCGTATCAATTGTAAGAATAATAATTATCTGCTTCCGAATAACAGACTTCCAATACGGACCATGGTACTTCCTACTTCAACAGCCATCTTGTAATCGCTGCTCATACCCATCGACAATTCGGTGAAATCGGTATAGCCGACCAGATAGGATTGTTTTGCATAAAGAAATTTATTCTTAAGATCCTTGAACTCTCTTCGAACCATTTCCTGATTATCAGTGTTAGTAGCCATTCCCATCAATCCGACAATACGGATATGTTTCAACAAGTCAGGATTCGTGGTATAATATTCAAGAATTTCTATTAGCTCTTTTGTATCAAGACCAAATTTAGTTTCTTCCTGCGCAATATGCATCTGTAGTAGCACCTTGATGGTACGTCGACAGGCAGCCGCTTGCTTTTCGATTTCAAACAAGAGTTTTAAGCTGTCCACCGCATGAATCATATTCACGAACGGGGCAATGTATTTTACTTTATTAGTTTGCAGATGACCGATCAGATGCCATTCAATATCTTTAGGTAGCGTTTCATATTTCTCAGTCATTTCCTTTACCTTATTCTCTCCAAACATACGTTGTCCTTCGTCATATAAAGTCATTATTGACTCGATAGGTTTTGTTTTCGAAACGGCGATGAGCTTGACATTTCCAAGTTCAGTAAGTATATCGTTGTAAACGGACATGAAAAACTGGTTTTATTCTTTCACAAGTAACTTCTTTGCAACTCCCTTATTTGTATTCAACATCAGCATGTAGGTTCCTGTCGGTAACTCATGTATATCAACCGATTTGTTCGAAGCAAGTCTTTCTGCTATTTTTTGTCCGGTCAGATTATAGAGGGTGTAGGATGAAATTGTACAATGTTCATTCGCTTCTATATAAAATGTTTCTGTCGCAGGATTCGGGTAGATTTTTAAGAGTGAATTCAATTCGACATTCTTCAAACTTAAACTAGTACAATCGCCGGTGCCCCAGATACAATCGGCAAATTGCGGATAGTCAATAAACGGATTCCGGTTTCCCTGAATTCCGTAAGCGTTATTGTTTCTGTCGATTTCCTTTTGACTCACGGGATCTGCATGATGCCAGGCTAATAATATGGTGATGGCATCCTGAGTAAGTTCGGCCCCATTGGCCATTTCCCAATTCAACCAACCGGCATCTTCGCCTTCATATCGGGTGCTCATATAAAAGTAAACGCGGGCTATATCACCTTTAAAGGAATCGATCGGTTCAAAAACATCAAGAGAGGAACCGGAATACGTGGAGGAAGAACCGGTTTTACAGCCGTTCTGTGAGGTCCATGCTACTGAATTGACTTTCCCATAGGGCAAATTGCCATGTTTATTATTGACCCAGCCATCTGTAGGGTATATCATTTGAACATCCGTATACATCGGCAGATTGTCGTTGAAATAATTGGCAGGCCAAATATGTTCACGGTTGTAACAATCACCTTCACTATTGTAGGTACCGCATTGGTTTGAACCAAGGGTATAGGTATAAGCAGGCACACCACCAGGAATGTCCGAATAGATGTCCCACAATATGTTGCCACCCTTATTGTCCGTCGTAAAATAGTCTGTCCATAAATCGGCATAAGTCCCTACCGTATGCCCTTGAATGATGGTATGCAAAGCGCTTTTCAGAATCAGACCGTTCTTACCGAAAGCCGAATTATAATATTGGGCGCTGGCTGGAATAAACGAATAAGAAAACAACACAATGCAAAAGAATTGCCTGATGGATCGGAAAGAGAAATGTTTAGTTTGTATCAATGTGTTTCAGAT
>CAIQUX010000113.1 GCA_903875055.1 uncultured Bacteroidota bacterium | reverse complement strand
GCAACTGGCGTCAACGCGCCAGCAATCAAGCAAATACTCTTTATTCTTTTTCAATTATATAATACATAATATATTATAAACCAATTATGTATATATTATATTTATTGGCACACTATTTGTTTGGCCTTGTGCTAATATTAAGAATAAAAATTATGTATCAATCAATATACTCATTTTCATAAGGACCTAAACCAAATTCATTCTTTCAAATTGTAAAAAAACTATCTATGCAAAAAATCTACTTTCTGGCTTTGATTCTACTTGTCAATTTGAACCTTTTAGCTCAAAAAAGACAATCAAGCGGCGTCATTGTTGCAACAGAATTCCATAAAACAAGACCCATCCGTGAAATTTTTGCAGAAAATCCGGTCGATGAAAACAAACTATATAAAGAAAATGAAGAATCTGAAGATAGAAAGAACAGAAGGCCGCAAAAATTTAAATTTTCAATTAAGGATGGTCCCGAGTATGGCAATGATGAAAAAAGCATACAAAGGGAAATGGGTGATGTTCCTGCTGTGCCTGTAAGAGCTAGTTGGGCAGGACAAACAACGGGAGGCCTTCGACCCTACGACCCTTCTGGAGCCGTTGGACCTAATCATTTTGTTCAGATGATCAACTCAACCACCTTCAAAGTATATAACAAGACTTCCGGTGCCGTTTTACTTACCGGAACACTTGGTAACCTTTGGAATCCAGTCACGGGGAATGCAGGTGACCCAATTGTTATGTACGACAAAGCTGCTGATCGTTGGTTTCTCGCACAATTCGGTACAAGTGTTGACAAGAAAATTTATATCGCTGTTTCCCAAACCGGAGACCCCACTGGAGCCTATTATACATACACATTTGTATCACCCCTTTTCCCGGATTATCTAAAATTCGGTGTATGGGCTGACGCATATTATATGACGTCCAATCAAGGAACCCAGAAAGTATTTGCATTCAACAGATCTGAAATACTGGCTGGAACAGCCGGTGCTCGTTCAATCTATGTGAATTATTCACCACCAAAATCAGGCTTCTTTGTTCCATTACCAGGTGATGCCGCTGATGGAACTTTGCCTGCATTGGGTACTCCATGTCCTATATTATCTTATTCAGATAATGGCTGGGGTACTGGCTTCTCGGATGCAGTGAATATATACCAAATGTCTGTCGATTGGACTCCAGCTATTCCTACCGGAAGTATCACACTCGCAGCCAATCTTCCAACTGCTGTATTTGACGCCTCGTACGATCCTTTATGGAACGATTGCCCTCAACCAGCAACAACTCAAAAACTTGATGGTATTGGCGGCGCCTGTATGTATAGGGCTCAATGGAAAAAATGGAACGGTTATAATACATTGTTACTTAATTGGGGTGTTAAGATAAATGCCACTCAACGTGGGATCAAATGGTGTGAATTAAGGCAAAATCAAAGTGACGGAAGTTGGAGCATTTATCAGGAAGGTATCTATGCTCCTGATGCAGCAACACGATGGTTGGGAAGTATGGCAATGGATAATTACGGATCAATTGGATTAAGCTATATTAAATCTGATGCAACTTCTATATACCCCGGAATATACTATACAGGACGCAGAGCATGTGATCCACTCGGAACCTTACCATTAACCGAAACTGTTGTTGTGGCTGGGCTTGGCGCTCAAACTGGTATCAATAGAGTTGGTGACTATGCACAGACGACACTTGATGTTGATGGTGTAACTTTCTGGAGCACAAGTGAATATATGGGAGGCTTAACCGGAAGTGCAGCAGCTAGGACAAGGGTTTTTTCATACCAAATTAACCCATGCGGCAATGTAGCTACTGTGAACATAGCAGTGACCGGTGGTACAAATCCTGGATGTCTGGGCTCAGCGATGACATATACAGCCACATCAACCAATGGAGGAACTGCCCCATCTTATCAGTGGAAGGTTAATGGGGTGAATGTGGGCACGAACAGTGATGTATTTTCAAGCTCCTCATTACTTAATGGTCAGATTGTGTCATGCGTCATGACTTCAAATATGCCTTCTGTGCTTGGCAGCCCAGCTAACTCAAATCCAATTACGTTAAACCTGAGTCCTATTACAACTCCTTCTGTGTCCATTTCGGTTACATCAGGATCGAACCCTACATGCCTTGGAACTAACATGACATTTACTGCCAATGCATCGAATGTAGGAGCTACTCCCACTTATCAATGGAAGGTAAACGGTGTGAATGTAGGATCAAACACCATCACTTATTCTAACCCAAGCCTCACAAACGGCCAGATAGTCACATGTGTAGTGACTTCATCCTTACTTTGCAGCACAACTGCGACTGCAACGTCAAACTCGATTACAATATCTGTTCTGTCTTCCACTTCACCTTCAGTAAGCATTACTCAAACTTCAGGTTCTAATCCATTTTGCGAAGGCTCGCCTATTAGTTTTACTGCTCAAGTCACGAATGCCACAAATCCAACTTATCAATGGTTGGTGAATGGAGTAAATTTCGGAAGTAATAACTCCACATTTACAACGTCTTCATTGACAAATAATCAGGTAGTGTCTTGTCAAATAACTACTCAGGCCACTTGTCCAGCAGTTATCAATGTAGGAAGTGGTGCAGGTACAAACTCATCAACAAGTGATATGGGAGCGGCTTATCCTACCTATTTTGGGAATGGACGTCAACAATATCTCGTTTTGGCATCAGAATTGGCAAGCATGGGTATTACCGCTGGAAATATCACCAATATTGCTTTTAGTGTAGCAGGTACTGTCGGTAACCCTTCAACCTTAAACGGCTACACCATCAAGATGGGGACTAGTTCAGTTTCTGCGATGTCCACGACCTTTCAGACGCCGACATTTACAACAGTTTTCGGTCCGGTAAATTATACTCCATCCTTAAACTCATGGAATACCCATCCATTGAATACACCCTTTTATTGGAACGGAACTTCAAACATAATTGTTGATATCTGTTTTTCAAACTCAGCTACTGGAATGGTTGCATATCAAAACACTGTATCGTCCACATCCTTTATATCTACTACCTATTATCAGGCGGATGGAGCAGCAGGTGCAGGTGCATGTAATATCGGTACGACTACCAATACCGGTCAAATGCGACCTACGATTAAATTCACAAAATCATCTGACCCAATCGTTACCAACTCGAATTCAATTGTCATGACGGCGAATCCTATACTTACTCCAACTGTTTCGATAGCACTTACAGGAGGTAGTAACCCTTCGTGCCCAGGAACCCCACTTACCTTTACTGCAAGTATTCAGAATGGTGGACTATCTCCTACTTATCAATGGCAGGTAGATGGTATAAATGTAGGTTCTAATAGCAATACGTTCAACTCAACTAACTTGTCCGAGGGGCAAATTGTCACTTGCATTTTAGCCTCTTCTGAAACATGTGCTGTCCCATCAAGTAATATATCAAATACAATAACTGTTCATCTGAATGCAGTTTTGACACCAGCCGTTTCCATTGCACTTTCTGAAGGAATAAATCCTGCCTGCCCGGGATCTTCTTTTGTATTTACTGCCTCAGCCATCAATGGAGGCCTCGCGTCTTATCAATGGAAAATCAACGGTATCAATGCTGGTTCTAATTCTTCCACTTACTCTGTCAACGGATTAATCGATGGCCAAATCATTACATGCGAAATGACATCCTCGCTTGGTTGCGTAAACCCAGTAATCGCCATTTCAAATCCGATTAGCATCTCGGTTGTCAATTCAATGCCGACAACCGTTTCTATTGCGTTGACAAATGGAAGCAATCCAACTTGCTATGGAACTTCCCTAACTTTTTCTGCAACCTCAATCAATGCAGGAAATGGCTTATATCAATGGTTCGTTGATGGAGTTCCAGTCGGATCAAATAGTTCAGTTTATACCACTAACACTTTGTCTGATGGTCAGATAGTGAGTTGTAATATGACTTCCTCATTTAGTTGCGCCACTCCTGCCATTGCCAATTCAAATGCACTACAAGTTTCATTGAATCCTCCACAGACACCTACAGTATCTATAGCTATCTCAAACGGATCAAACCCTATGTGTGATGGATCATCTGTTTCTTTCTCTGCAAATACATCAAGTGGAGGCAGCACCCCAATCTATCAATGGAAAGTTGATGGCGTGAATGCAGGAACCAACAGTCCTGATTTCACTATCGCATCACCGGTCAATGCAAGTATCATCACCTGTGTTCTCAATTCTTCTGAAACATGTATCACATCGGCCAATGTCACCTCTAACGCCATTCAGCTCAACATCAACCCTATCGTTGTTCCCGCTGTTTCCATTGCCTTGACGGCTGGAACAAATCCGACATGTGATGGATCCTCTGTCACATTTACAGCAGCTCCGACTAATGGCGGAAGTTCACCGGTATTCCAATGGATGGTAAACGGAACCAATGTAGGATCAAATTCATCAACCTATTCCTCAAACACACTCTCAACCGGACAGACCGTAAGTTGTACATTAACTTCTACAGCCACATGTGCCATTCCGAATCTTGTCAATTCTAACAGTATCACCATGACTGTAAACCCGATTGTTACACCTGCAGTATCAATTGCTATCACAAATGGAATAAATCCATCCTGTGCAGGTTC
>CAIQUX010000112.1 GCA_903875055.1 uncultured Bacteroidota bacterium | reverse complement strand
TTCAGTTACCTGCCTTTGGAAATCATGAGTTATGCCGGACTCTTCCTGACATTCACATCTTTCTTTGCCATCGTTATCCAGGTGATATCAAAAATAGTCAACCCGGATATCCCACATGGTGTACCGACCATCATCATACTGGTGCTGTTTTTTGGCGGTGTTCAGTTACTTGCTATTTCCATCATCGGAGAATATCTCTCCAAGGTGTTGGATGAAACCAAGGCCAGACCGAAATTCATCCGTGATAAGGTGATCATGAAAGGACGGTCCATCGAATCGAACAGTGAATTGAAAAATATCTTGAATAAATAACTATGAATCAAAGCAACAAAGAAGGATTTAGACCAATCAAACACGAGCCTCCAATTAATTTTACTGGCAAATTGAAATTCTATGGAAGAATGTTATTGGACCTTCAAATCCTTACGATTTTTACGGATATCAGAAAGGAACTGCCTAAGTTCAAAGGACATGTTTTAGATGTTGGATGTGGTCAAAGCCCGTATAAATATCTTTTAGGTCCGGCAACAACCTATGCCGGTATCGATATCGTAGACGCAAATAATTTTGATTACTTGAATAGTGACATCACACCTTTTGATGGAGAAAACATCCCCTTTCCTGATCATACATTTGACGCATTGATTTGTACCGAAGTATTGGAACATGTATACAATCATCAGAAACTTGTTGACGAGATGTATAGGGTTTGTAAAGAAGGTGCTACCGGGATTATTACAATACCATTTTCAGCCAGATATCATTATATCCCCTATGATTATTTCCGATATACACCAAGCGCATTGAAAAATATCTTTTCAAAATTTTCGAAAGTTGAAATATCACCACGCGGAACCGATGTATTATCTATTTGTGCAAAGGTTATAGTTCTATTTTCAAGAAATATTATTCCAGACAATATTTATAAAATAGTCTTGTTACCGTTCTGGATTTTACTGCTTCCTGTTCTTGGATTAACTGTGATCATAGCACATGTCAGCAGATTACTTAATCTTGGAACAGATCATGATCCACTGGGTTACACTATTAAATTGATTAAATAATGGGAGATATAAAAGACGAAAAGGGTTTTAATCAGATCTTTGAGAACACACCCGCAGTGAAAATCCGTAAAGAGAGACGATGTGACTATATGATTCAGCAAATGGACCAATCCAGGTTTAATTCTGAAACACATATTCTCGAAATCGGATGCGGCACAGGTGAAGCGATTAAATATATTGCAGAAAAAACCAATGTAAATCTCGTGGGGATTGATTTATCTGCCAAATTCATCGATTATGCCAATAAACATTATAAACATGAAAACCTACATTACGAAGTAGCTGATTTTAACGATCAAGCATCTTTCACTGGCGAGATGGCCTATGGTAAATTTGATTACGTAGTAGGCAACGGGATACTTCATCATCTCTATTACAATCTGAACAATTCGCTGCTCAATCTGCTCAAGCTCCTTAAACCCGATGGGAAAATCATCTTTATTGAACCGAATATCTTCAATCCTTATGTCGCTTTAATTTTCAATATCCCTTATCTGCGAAAAAAGACTTTTTTAGAGCCTGATGAAATGGCATTCTCTTCAGGCTTCATCAAGGAGAAACTTAAGAAAGCCAATTTTTCGGATATACGCACTGAGATCAGGGATTTCCTGTTACCCAATGTGCCCGACGGCCTGATACAACCTGTCATCAAACTCGGAAATGTACTCGAGAAGACTCCGATTACCCTGATTGCTCAATCGATATTTATTACGGCCTCTAAATAGAAGCTGCTTCTCTTTTTAGTTTGCTATTCCTGTTCATCAGGAATAGGCTGATGATCAGCATGACAAGTGCAAGTGCAGACATGATCATTCCCTTTCCGATAAAGATATGGTTGAACTTGAGTTCGACTGTATTCTGCCCTGCCTGCAAAGGAACCCCGATCATTCCGGAAGCGACAATCACCGGTGTGATGGCATTTCCGTTCAGTGACACTTTCCAGCCCTTGTCATACGGGATGGACAGATACAAAAGTTTGGGTTTCTTTACGCTGATTTTACCCTTGATATGATTCTGTTCAAATGACTCTATGGTTAGTGTATCCTCCCTCAGCCGATGGACAAGGGTATCGAAAAGCGGGAAGGAGAACATGCGCTCATCCAGAGTATCGGCCAAGCTGAATGTTTTGTAGCCGGGCAGTTTTACTATCTCCTCGTCGCTGACCATGAAAGCCTTCAGGCTTGCCAAATCCTTCTGAAATAAAGACATCTTTTGAAAGTCCGCCTGTTTCACATAGGTGTCATAGCAGAATCCAAATGGCAAACTATACTTGTTCCGAAGCACCTTGACATTCCCGAACTGGGCTATGGAATCACAGACCACCCTGTACACCGGATTCTTGTATTCTTTTACCAACGAGTATTTGACAGAGTTGACCGATTCAAGGATGACTCTGTTGATCACCCCCTGTACCCATCGTGCCGCGGATTCATCATCCTGATTGATGACACCATATTCCTTCAGGTACTTCACAAAGCTGTTCTGTGCAAAACCATTATAACAAGTGGTCCCAAAATAATTTTGCATAAGCCCGTCATTCAGACTTCCATGCATCGCCGGTGACGAAGTGTAATTCTTATCAATGCGATAGAACGACGGATCCGCCTTTTTCAGATAACTGACCGCGTCGACCGTATAATCGTTGTATCCAACCTTCTGCTGCAGTTCAGCGCTACTCACGATATCCCTTTCATTTACCGAGGTGTTTGAGAAATAGAACAATTCAAGACAAGTGACTGCGAGGAAGATACCCATAGCCATCGTACTATTCTTCGTTTTGGTGATCATATAAATCAGGGCAGCATTCACGAAGATGAACAGTTTGGTGAACATGCTGATCCCGCCATTGATATTACTGTCGTCACCGAAGTAAGGATAGAACAGCAAGCCATACAGCCCAAGGACAGTGACAACCAGCACGATCACATTAACCCTGCGGTTCTTTACAATATGATGCAACGCCATCGCACTGAAGATGAGAATGGTGAGCGAAACGAAAAAGGAATAGGAACGGTAATAATCTCCTGAGAATAACCACAATGCCCTTCGAAAATAGGGGAAGATGATGGGGAGGAACCAGAACGAAATAAACAGGCCGAACGCGATGCGCTGCTTCTTGCCGAGGAAGATGAACAACTGCGGTAATAAGATCAGCGAAGCGATGCCACAATAAAACATCGGCGCTTCCAGTGTATTGCCCCAGCCTTTGAATTCATTACCCGTTCCAAGCATATCACTACTAAACAGACGCATCACACAGGTGCCGAATTCCTTCGGTTTGCTCAGTTCGAACATCGGTAAGGAAGCGAGACGGTGGAAATAAGAATTTTCGCCTGAGCCCCTCGGACTGGATAATAACTGGTTGACACCTTCCAGTAGGAACGGACCGGCAAGGCAAATACCAATCACACCGAACAAGATCATCTTGCCATACAGCAAGGCGATGTCTTTTGCACCGAAGGAATCAGCCGCGGTGTAATACCGCAGGAAAGCATACACCGCGATGAAGAGGCCATAGATATATAAACTGAACGGCATGCTCACAGCGAAGAGAAAGATACCGATACAGAATACAAGTCCGTTATTCTTACGGAACAATAATTCAAATCCGTACAATAACAAGGCCACATCGACTGCCTCGAACGAGAAGATGTACCAGCCCCCACCGACAATCATGAAACCGCAGAAGGAAAACATCAGGGTGCCTATGATCTTACTGAAATCATTCAGTTGAAGTTCTTTCAGGTACAGATAGAAGAAAAGCCCCCCGAGTATCACTTTCAGAAATTCCTTGAATCCAAGAAGAAAATACAGATGCTTGGTTCCACCAAGAAGGATCAACACATCAAACGGATCTCTGAGCGAAAGCGGAAACAGGCTTTGGCCCATACCGCTGTTGAATGACCAAGTCAGTTGACCCAGATGACGCAATGATTCTGTCATCTGAAAGAGATAGGGTAAGTTTCCGTTCAGGGTATCGCTTCCGATATCCTTGAACAGGAAAACCTTCTCTCCCAGCAGGAAATCCCTGAAGACAAGTAAGGCGATCAGCAGGACCAGTCCGATGGCGACGAATACTGTTTTCTTGCCGAGTTGATCGAAGAAGGAGACATGTTGAACTTCGGGTTCGGATTGCTGCACTGTAACCTTTTCTTCCTTGACTTTTTTTGAGCTTGCCATAGAGTAGATTTTATTCAGCGGCGATAGCCACTGTATTCAAGTTTCAAATATAAAAAATTATACGTAAAAACAAAATCCACATGAACTGTCCTTCGATCAATAAAAAACGGGTTGCCAATATTCTAAATAGGCAACCCGTTCGTATAAAACGATTATTAAACTCGATTACTCTTTCGCTTCTCCGGATTTTTCCTTCTTAGACTTTTCTTTGTGTGTAAAGGTCAACAAGGAGGTAGCTTCATCTAATTCTGCAATCAGCGTATCGCCTTCCTTCACACCAAGATTCAGGATTTCTTCTGCTAATGGGTCTTCGAGATATTTTTGAATGGCCCTGTGCAAAGGACGTGCACCAAATTGCTGATCATATCCTTTATCACCTAAGAAACTCTTTGCTTTCTCCGTCAATTCAAGTTTGAATCCAAGAGTTGCTAAACGCTTCATGACATTCGCCATCACAAGGTCAATGATGATATTGATATGCTCTTTGGTCAATGCATTGAACACGACCACATCATCAATACGATTTAAAAATTCTGGCGCGAATGTCTTCTTTAATGCTTTTTCAATGACAGCCTTACTGTTATCTTCGGCATTAGTGACTTTAGTGCTTGTAGCGAAACCGACACCATCACCGAACTCCTTTAATTGACGCACTCCGATATTCGATGTCATGATGATGATACTGTTCTTAAAATCAATCTTACGCCCCATACCATCCGTCAGTTGTCCGTCATCCAGCACCTGCAGTAAAATATTATAGATATCCGGATGAGCTTTTTCAATTTCATCCAACAAGATAATACTGTATGGCTTGCGTCTTACTTTCTCCGTCAATTGTCCACCCTCTTCATAACCAACATATCCGGGAGGGGCACCGATTAAACGGCTTACAGAGAATTTCTCCATATACTCACTCATATCAATTCGGATCAAGGCATCATCACTGTCAAACAGATTTCGTGCGAGACAACGTGCTAATTCTGTCTTACCAACACCGGTCGGACCTAAGAAGATAAATGAGCCTATCGGTTTCTTGGGATCCTTCAGTCCTACCCTGTTTCGTTGAATGGCTTTCACCACTTTCTTCACGGCTTCTTCCTGTCCGACAACTACTTTATTAAGTTCGTCGCCCATGTTGCGTAGTTTCTCACTTTCAGCAGCTACCATACGTTTCACAGGAATACCTGTCATCATGTGGATGACTTCAGCAATCTCTTCTTCAGAAATCGGTATTCGTTGGCTCTTAATCTCTTCTTCCCAATTATTCTTGGCAATCTCTAATTCTTCTTGTAATTTCTTTTCAGAATCTCGTAAGGCGGCGGCCTTTTCAAATTGCTGGCTCTTCACTACCTTGTTCTTCTCCACCTTGATATCTTCTATCTTCTGTTCCAGTTCAAGAATATTCTTAGGCACATCAATATTTTTCAGATGCACTCGTGCGCCTACCTCGTCCATTACATCGATGGCTTTGTCTGGCAACAGACGATCAGTAATATAACGATTGCTCAATTTTACACAAGCGTCTATGGCTTCCTGACTATAACTGACATTATGAAAGTCTTCATATTTAATTTTCAGATTATTAAGAATCACGATTGTATCCTCCACACTTGGCGGCTCAATTAATACTTTTTGAAACCTACGATCCAGTGCGCCGTCTTTCTCGATATGCATACGATATTCATCCAGCGTAGATGCCCCGATACATTGTAGTTCTCCTCTGGCCAACGCCGGTTTAAATATATTGGATGCATCAAGCGAACCGCTTGCACCGCCTGCACCGACTATGGTGTGTATCTCATCAATGAACAGTATCACATCGCGATTCTTTTCAAGTTCATTCATGATGGCCTTCATGCGCTCTTCAAACTGACCACGATATTTCGTACCAGCCACCAAAGCAGCCAAATCCAAACTGATCACTCTCTTCTCGAATAATACACGTGACACCTTTCGCTGATAGATTCGAAGTGCCAAACCTTCAACGATCGCCGTCTTACCAACACCAGGTTCACCGATCAATATCGGGTTATTCTTCTTTCTTCTTGATAAGATTTGTGAGACACGCTCGATTTCCGTTTCACGGCCGACTATAGGATCCAGTTGACCTAATTCAGCTAGTCGGGTTATATCTCGTCCGAAATTATCGAGCACTGGTGTTTTAGATTTTGAATTGGACGGTGCCGCAGGTTTCCTCTGATATTGTGCCCTTTCCTCATCATCATCAAATGCACCTTGATCATCTTTCAATTCGCCGGTAAATCCTTTTGACCCTGTCCCTGGTCCAGTACCTGTGACCATCTCAAGCTCGTTCTTGAACGTGTCGTAATCGATCTTAAACTGATGCAATATCTGACAAGCTACATTCTCTTTATTCTTGAGGATAGAAAGCACCAGATGTTCACTTTCGGCCAATACGCTTTTCATGGCTTTGGCTTCGAGCACAGTGATGCGAATGACTTTCTCAGCTTGTTTGGTGAGCGGCAGGCTATTCAGGTTTTCCAGTTTCTTAGCTGTTCCTTTATTTTTAATAACGAGTTCCAGTTCCTGCCTCAAATCATACAAATCTACTTTCAGATTCTGAAGCACTTTTATTCCCAATCCCTGACCGTCACGAATCATGCCTAGCAGCAGATGTTCGGTACCTATAAAATCATTACCTAAACGAAGAGCTTCTTCCCGGCTGTATGAAATTATTTCTTTAACTTTTGATGAAAATTGAGAATCCATGTAGTGTATTAGTTTTAACAAAATTAATATATTATTTTTACTTTTTTTAGGAAAGATACTGAACCATGAAGTACAAAATTGATACCAAAGAGCATTTCGATATAATTACGCCATTATATGCACAATTTGATTCTATATTGTCAGACCAACTCAATGAATTGGTTGATGAT
>CAIQUX010000111.1 GCA_903875055.1 uncultured Bacteroidota bacterium | reverse complement strand
TAGGAAAGCGTTTCGATGGTGCGCTGTAAGGTATGTGTTACATGAAGCCGTTCGGCAAAGTCATATATTTTTTCCCGTGGGTAGTAATTGCTCAGTTCGCGTTTCACCTCGATATTATCGAATGCCGTTTCGTTTTCAAACAGTTTCAAATCCTGAAACACGATACTCAGTTTGTCGGTTCTGAGTGAGCACCATTCATCCGTGGTCAGTAGTCGTGTGTTCTTGTCTTCAAACAGGAGCTGGCCTGTATAATTGTTTTGCAATCCGTACAAGGTATGTATCAAGCTGCTTTTGCCTTTACCTGATGACGCCTTGATATGATAGGTCTTACCGGTATCGAAACGAAGAGTTTGATTCCAGATTGCGGAAGAGGCAGTCGGAATAAAGGGAATGGAGATATGCTGAAGTTGGAATGGCACCTTTATGAGATGCAAAGAAACAATAAAATTATCGGGGGATTACTAAATACTCCGTCGTGTACTATTCGTGATCACCACCGGGCGTTCTGTAAGCGCAGCAAGAAGGCAGCTTCTTATACGCTTTGTCGGTCGACTTATGGTTGCGGGTATCATGACCGGCATCGGCGATAGCAAGTTCGATCTTGTCTAAGCTGGTCTTTTCGTTGTTATATGTTACTGTCAATATTTTGCTTGTCTTGTCCCATTTGGCGGTTTTCACGCCTTTGATATAGGCAGCTTCTTCGATGCGGTCTTTGCATTGGCCGCAATTACCTGATATGGTCACAGTATCTGTGACAGTTTTAGTTTGGGCAGAAAGAGTAGTTTGAGTCAGTGTGAAGACCAATAACAAAGAGCAGGTCAGAAGAATGTGTTTCATGTCGTTAGTTTTACTATGGAATTTAATTTGTGGGCCTGATTAACTATGCAAAAGTAAAGCTTGATATCGGAATGATGCGTTAAAAATAGCAGAAGTATGGAAGTTATGTCAATGAGAAATGGTAGAAAGACCATTTCCTATCCCGGCAGAATCGTCGGGAGTAAATTCCGACTGTATAGTTGTTTAGACAAATATAATGAGTCTATTATAAATAGCACATTGCAAAAGGCAAACACCAAAGACACTTTTCCGAAGATCTGCAAACAAATTCATTATTCAACTTCACTCGTGTTCACATTTAAGCAATTACCATAGAGAAACTGCGAGGCATTTCGCTTCGCAGTTTCTTTATGTCATTCCACCAATATCCTCTTCGTAATATTATCACACCGAATAAAATGCAAACCCTTTGCCAAGCCACTCACATCTATCTCATCCTTTTTAGTTGTATATAATATCTGCCCTAATGCATTACATAAAACCTTCTCTTTTCCGTAAGCGTTTTTGATGATGACTTTATTACGCGCCGGATTCGGATACACTACCCATTCATTCTCCTTCTCTTTTTCATTCTCAATCAGTAATGGCCAGCATATCACACTTGTATCTGCAGCCAACCCATAATTAGGCATATTAGGTGGACTCATTAAATTGGTATAAGATTGCCATACGCCATGGGGTACAAAGCTACACCCTAAGCCCTTAACGTTTGGGCTGTCTAAATAACTCATGTACTTTCTTGTGCCGTTGTAATTGCCGACATATATTTTTCCATTGGGGGCTATTCCCATGGTTCCATATAAAGGGAAATGAGCTAAATCACTTGTGTCTGGACCATGAATGTATAAGGCATTATTAGTATTAGTATCTTCTAAATCTATTTGAAATATTGAATAGTTAGTACTCATATATAATAACTTTCCATCAGGCGAAAAACAAATACCTTTTTTAAAATCACGATTGACGTATGTGCTGGTATCATATGGCACTATGTAGTGTTGTTTGTAAGTGATCTCACCGCTGCATCGGTCAAAGTCATACAGTTCAACCCTATTGTAGTAATAAAATGGATTGCTTGAAGTGCCATTTATATTACCGTAGATAGTTGAGGCTAATTTAGTTCCATCTTCACTAAAGTACATTTGGCTCGACCCTGTGCAGAAGTCTCCAAAAGTGGTTATATTTTGATAATAAGGCCCCATGATGGTATCTTCTTTTACTAAAAACTCCTGATATCGATTATTGTTACAATCGGCCTTTACCAACCACCAATCTTTACTATTACTGTGTTTGACTGCTGTAAGGGGCGTGTAGTAATAATGCTGATGATCTGAAAGCACCACATTTTTTTTCACTACTTTACCCCAACCTCCATTGCTATCCATATCTACGACACTGTAGTTAAGTACATCAAATTCTGTAAGTATGTGGTTTAAATAATTGTTTGCTACACTATCACTCATACCAGTGCTGAACACATAATAAGTATTTCCTTTTTTGGGAAGTATAATGGAGGTTTGATCAAAAAGGCTGACACCTCCATAATAATTATCTAAAACTGTCCCATATGGATCATTTACATGGTCTCCATTTAGCATATAGGTTCCATCATGAGAAAGGATATAATGACCAGTTGAGAAGAATTGAAAAATACCATTTTTGTCTGATATACATGAGTTACAGATTGTAAAATTACTTTGCAATAAAGTATCGACCGAAAATGGAGAGTTGAAATCAAAAATTATGGAAGGGTCTAAACCAATTATCCAATTATTACCTCTTTTCATTTCTTGTGCAAAGCATGTAATATTTATTAAGAAAGCAATACCGCTAAGAAAAATAGGTTTCATCTTATTCGATTGTTAATTTTCCAGTATAGTTGGTTTTATCCTTTTTTTTATATGTTTATACTCCACGCAAAAGTAAAGCTAGATATCGGAACACGGCGTTAAAAAATAGTAGCGACTTGTTTTGAATCGATTTATTGAAAATACGAGGGCTTGTAAATTATCATTAGAACTCTATTCCGTTATTACTAGCCCCGATCGCAGCGTAAATCCCATGCGTTTCGCGTGGATTGCAGCGAAGAGCGGGACTTCATTTCGAAAAGAATCGAAGATAGTATGCTCCAAAAAAAATCGTCCCGAAGGACGATTTTATGATTGAGAACAATTGTATTAATTGGCTTCTGGTTTTGGCAGCAAGACCTTACGAGAGAATTTGTACTTCCCGGTCTTAGGATCGGTACCGGTGAGTTTCACAGTCACCTTGTCGCCTTCCTTGAAAACACCATCCATCGTTTCTAATCGTTGCCAGCTGATTTCAGAGATATGCAGCAAGCCTTGTTTGCCTGGCATGAACTCGACGAAAGCGCCGAACGGCATGATCGATTTTACCACTGAATCGTAAGTAGCACCGATTTCAGGCACTTGTACGATACCGCGTATCCACGCAAGGGCTTTATCCAATCCTTCTTTTTGTTTGGAGAAGATACTGACCTCGCCACGATTATCCACTTCTTCAATGGTGATAGTCGTGCCGGTTTCGCGTTGAATTTCTTGTATGATTTTTCCACCTGGCCCGATGATCGCACCGATGAATTCTTTCTCGATTGTCAGGAACTCCATACGAGGCGCATGAGGTTTCAGATCCGCACGATACACCGGCATAGCCGCATACATCGCATCAAGGATATGCATACGTCCGCGTTTAGCCTGCTCGAGCGCCTGCATCATCACGTCCATACTCAATCCGTCAACTTTGATATCCATCTGTATACCTACGATACCGTCTTTGGTACCTGTAACTTTGAAGTCCATATCGCCTAAGTGATCTTCATCACCCAGGATATCGGTTAATACTACCCATTTACCATCTTCGCGGGAAACTAATCCCATAGCCACGCCCGAAACGTGTTTTTCGATAGGCACACCGGCATCCATCAGGGCCAATGAACCTGCGCAGACAGTAGCCATTGACGATGAACCATTACTTTCAAGGATATCGGAAACGATACGGATCGTGTACGGGAATTTTTCTTTTGGCGGAAGTACCTGCTTCAACGAACGTTGAGCCAGATTGCCATGTCCTACCTCACGACGACCTACACCACGCATCATTTTTACTTCGCCGGTTGAGAACGGAGGGAAGTTATAGTGAAGATAGAAACTCAGGTATTCGCTGTGTTCAGCATCTTCGATCATCTTCTCATCATCCGGTGTTCCCAGAGTGGCAGTACTTAATGATTGGGTTTCGCCACGTGTGAATAAAGACACACCATGAGGGCCAGGGATGATATCGACTTCCATTTCGAGGGCACGAACCTGATCAGGTGCGCGTCCATCAAGACGGACTTTCTCGTCGACCATCATATTGCGGATCACATCTTTTTCAAGATCGTGGAGGTACATGCCTACAAGGGCTTTGTCTTCATCAGGCAATTCGCCCAAATGCTCGACCAACTCAACGCCGATGGCTTTGAAGGCTGCACTGCGTTCGTGTTTGCCGGAAGCCGATTTGGCTACCTGATACACTTTATCTTTCGCGAAGGATGCGATCTTTTGATTCAGTTCTTCGTTTCTGTAAGGTTTGGCGTACTCACGTTTGGCAGGTGAACCGCACATTTCCCATAATTCTTTCTGGGCTTTGACTTGTATTTTGATGGCTTCGTGCCCGAGTTCGATCGCTTTGATCAGATCGGCTTCACTGCATTCCTTGCTTTCACCTTCCACCATCATGATATTCTTTTCTGTGGCAGCAATGATGAAATCCAGATCGGATTCTTTCATCTGCGAACGAGTAGGATTGATGATGAAGTTACCGGCGATACGAGATACACGAACTTCAGAAATCACTTCTTCGATCGGAATATCGGAAACGGCTAATGCGGCTGAAGCGGCTAGAGCGGCTAAAGCATCGGGCATGATTTCGGAATCAGAAGAGATCAATGAAACCAATACCTGCACTTCGCACAGATAATCGGATGGGAATAAAGGACGTAAGGCGCGGTCGATGAGACGTGAAATCAGGATTTCGTAATCGCTTAATCGTCCTTCACGCTTGAAGAAAGATCCCGGGATACGGCCTGCAGAAGCAAATTTTTCCTGATAATCGACTGATAACGGGAAGAATGATTGTCCCGCTTTGGCTTCTTTGTTGGCAACGACTGTGGCAAGCAGTACGCAGTTGCCCATTCTTACTGTGACAGAACCATCTGCCTGACGGGCCAGTTTCCCGGTTTCGATAGTGACCATTCTGCCGTCACCGATATCGAAAGTTTTTGTTTTTATATTAAACATGTTTTTTGTTTGTACGTTTTATTGAAATTGTTTGAATAGGTAAATTGGAAATTCACAAGACCAGCCGGATGTTGTTGTGGCGTAGCTTGCGACGAGGTTAAATGCGTAGAACTATCCTCACAGATAGCTTCAGCATTGAATTAGGAAAAGATAAAGTGCGATTTGATGAAACTCAAAAAGGGCACAAACATAGCAGGATTCTTTTCTTAACGGGTGAACCGGCAAGCAGACAAAAAGAATATCTCCTAAAAATGGCAATTCCCAACCTTTTGAGTTGGGAATGCTGTTTTCGATATTATTTTCTCAAGCCGAGTGTCACAAGAAGTGCACGATAGCCCTGAAGGTTTGTTTTTTGGAGGTAGGTAAGCAGCTTTTTGCGTTGGCCTACTAATTGAATCAATCCGCGATTCGAGTTGAAATCTTTCTTATTGGTTTGCATGTGTGCCGAAATGTGCTTGATACGTTCCGTGAGCATTGCAATGTTTGCTTCAACTGATCCGGTGTTCGTTTCGCTTCCACCGTGGATTTTGAATAATTCTTTTTTGCGTTCGATAGTTAATACTGACATCTTTAAAGTATTAGGGTTTTAATTTTTATAATCGTGCGAAAGTAGTACTTAAGAGTTTACAAACCAAATTATTTCTTAGTGGATTCAAGGTTGAAGGGAATATTGC
>CAIQUX010000110.1 GCA_903875055.1 uncultured Bacteroidota bacterium | reverse complement strand
GTGCCCAGAACAGGAATCGAACCTGCACATCCTTGCGAATACAAGATTTTGAGTCTAGCGCGTCTACCAATTCCGCCATCTGGGCCTCTTCTCGTGAGGTGCAATATTACAACTTTCAATTTAATCTTTCTCTGATTCGCTGTAAATATTTTTTCTTGTAATAATAGTCTTTCAACAAACTGGCTTCTTGCTCCGATAATTTCAATTCATCAAGTTCAAACAAACGACTCACTTCTCTATAAACATCTCTCTCCATGGCATCCACAACATTCCTTACCGCTGTTGAATGGATTTCATCTTGTTCAAATTCAAGTTCCATCAGTTCTTCATTAATATCCATCATAGCACTTAGAAACGTAGGTGGCAAGTTATATTTCTCATCGTCCTGAATGATATTCTTCTCACGTAAAATATATTCCAGACGACAATACGGACTGTCCAGAATTTTTTTCGCTTCGTTTATCGTGGCCGTCAATTGTTCTGATTCTTCCTGCGAAGCTGGATCTGACAGGGTAAAATTATCAGGATGATATTGCTTACTCAACACATAATATTTCTTCAGTAAAGCAGCCTGATCGACTTTTAAGGAGACTGGTATTTCAAACAGCGTGAAGTAATTCATGGGGTTTCAATTATCTTTACAGACTTAACAAGTAAAATGCAATGATACGAATAGGAATTGTAAGAGAAGGAAAAATACCACAAGACAACCGGACTCCATTTTCGCCTAAACAATGCAAAGAAATTCAGGTACTGAACCCGGATATAGAGTTCCTGGTGCAGCCCTCCCCAATCCGATGTTTTGATGATTCCGAATACAGCAATGAAGGTATCCTGTTACAAGAAGACCTAAGTTCATGTGATATTATCTTTGGCGTGAAAGAAGCATTGATTGACACCATGATTCCTGGTAAAACCTACCTTTTCTTCTCGCATACCAAGAAAAAACAGCCCCATAACAAGAAACTTATGAAGGCTCTGATAGAAAAGAAAATTCGTATGATCGATTATGAATGCCTGACCCACGACGACGGTCACCGTGTCATCGGGTTCGGTTATTGGGCAGGTATAGTCGGTGCCCACAATGGGTTGTTGACTTATGGAAGGAAATTCGGCAGCTTTGACCTTAAACCTGTCCATAGTCTTAAAAATTTTCTGGAACTGAAAGAATCGTATGAATCATTCAGCGTGCCGCCTATCAAAATTGTCGTTACCGGTTCAGGTCGCGTTTCGACCGGAGTTCTAGATATCCTGAATTATCTGGATATTGCGGAAGTATCACCCGAAGATTTTCTCAGCAAGCAATACGAATATCCGGTGTTCACCCATTTGAAAGGAAAAGATCTTTACGTACGTATCGACAATGGCCTGTATGACCGAGACGATTTTCACCACCATCCCACCGAGTATCGATGCCTTTTCTTACCATATACCAAAGTTTCTGATATATTAATGAATGGAGTCTATTGGGATAAGGATGTACCAAGGCTTTTTGAATTGAACCACATCCAATCACCTGATTTCAAACTTGCTGTCATTTCTGATATCACTTGTGATGAAAACGGTTCAGTACCCTGCAATGTTGGATCTACTACCATTGCCGATCCTGTATACGGTATCGACCGTAGCAACCTTTCTAAAACCGCACCATTTCTCAATTCACCGAACACCATCGATATTATGGCTGTAGACAATCTGCCAAACGAATTGCCACGTGATGCATCTAAATATTTTGGAGGCTATCTTCAGACCAATGTCCTACTCGATCTGGCAACGAACATTCGGACAGGCATGATTCAGCGGGCCACCATTTGCGAAGATGGCAAACTGACTGCACTTTATGAATATCTAAGCGACTATGCTTATACTTAGTTGATTTATAAATAGTGAAGGCCCTTTTGACAAGTAAATCAATTCCGGCGCAATCATCTTCTGTTAGTCTTATGGCTGCATTTTCAACTTTGCATTCAACACTTGCCCAACTTCTTATTGATAAAAACTTCATTTTGATACCCGCGTAAAATCACTCAACTTTGCAACATGACAGAACGCAAGAATCAAAAAACAAAAATCATAGCAACCGTAGGCCCGGCCTGCAATACGTACGAGAAGATCATCGGATTAGTAAATGCCGGGGTCGATGTCTTCAGGTTGAATTTTTCGCATGGCAAACATGAAGACCATGCCAGTGTGATCGATATCATTACAAAAATAAACGAACAATACCCGTTTAACATAGCGATTCTGGCCGATCTTCAAGGACCTAAACTAAGAATAGGTGAAGTTGAAAATAATGGAGTAGAATTACTGCTTGGAGATACCATAACCTTTACCACGGAAAAATGCATCGGCACCAAATCGCGAGTCTATCTGTCTTATCCTAATTTTCACAGCGATGTCAAAGTCGGGGAAAAGATATTGATCGATGACGGGAAGATTGAAGTCCGTATTTCTGAAATACACAGCAACTTCGACGTTTCTGCTGTAGTCACCACACCAGGTTTGTTAAGTTCAAAAAAAGGAATCAATCTGCCCGAAACAAAAATATCCTTACCTGCACTTACTGAAAAAGACCTCATAGATATCGATTTTATCATATCGCAAAATATAGATTGGGTGGCCCTTTCCTTTGTACGCAAACCGGATGATATTCATCAGTTACGCTCTATTTTAAAACAAAAGGGGAGCAATGCTAAAATCATCGCCAAGATAGAAAAACCGGAAGCCATCGAACATATCCGTGAAATTATTTTAGCAAGCGATGCCATCATGGTAGCCCGAGGCGATCTCGGTGTTGAACTGCCTGTAGAGCAGATACCGATGATACAGAAAAACATCATCCGAAAATGTATACATCGTGCTAAACCTGTCATTATTGCCACGCAAATGATGGAGAGTATGATAGACCGAGTAAAACCCAACCGAAGTGAGATCACTGATGTAGCGAATGCCGTATTGGAAGGAGCAGACGCGGTTATGCTTAGTGGAGAAACAGCCATGGGGAATCATCCGTCATTGGTGGTGGAGACCATGAGCAAAATCATTGCCGAAGTGGAAAAAGAAGAAATCGTCTACAACAAAAATCTGATTCCTCAGTCACATTCCCCATCCTTTCTCTCGGATGCCCTTTGCTATAACGCCTGCAAGATAGCTGATGATGTGAATGCGAACGCAATCATAGGAATGACACAGAGTGGTTTTACGGGTTTCATGTTGTCAAGTTTCAGGCCAAAATCTCGCTTATATATCTTTACCAAAACCCAGTCATTGGTCAATCAGCTCAGTCTGAGTTGGGGAGTTCAAGCCTTTTATTATGACAAAGAAAATAGTTTGGATGAAATCATCAACGATCAGATTGAAATCATCAAATCCAAAGGATTATTGAAAGAGGGTGATGTGGTGATCAATACAGGAAGTACGCCAGTGAAAGAGCATCTCCCAACGAATGCGATTAAAATATCGAAGGTAAAATAAAGTGGGTTGGCATAAGTCGTAAGGTAAAAGGCAAAAGAAAATGCCGAGTCAACCGTCTATGATTTTGCGATTTAGAATATACAGGTAATAATATTTAGATAGAAAAATTCTTGAATACGAACACGCTTGTACCTTACGGCTTATGCCTTATCCCTAAATCCTTCCTTATTTTCACAACCTCCCAAAACATGATCCAGCTGTCTTTGATTACGCGGATTTTGCTACCTTTCACAGCTGTCCAATTGACAGGCATTTCGACAACCGAATAACCAGACCTGAGGACCCGAAGCAGAATTTCCACGTCATGAGACCAGCCAAAGGTAGTAAGCTGTGAAAAAACTTCCTTCGCAATAACCGCCGGATATAACTTAAATCCGCATTGCGTATCACGAAATGGCAGACCAACAGTTTTTCGAATCAGATAATTAAATATGTTTCCTATCCATTTTCGCATAAGGACCTCATGAATGACGGATTGCTCTAATTCCCTTGAACCAATCAATAATTCATCTGATCGGAATGTATGTTTTAGCTCTAGCCAATTTTTCAATTCGATCGGATAGGTGGCCATATCGGCATCCAACGTCAGTATGTAGTCTTTAGTCGCATTCGCTACGCCCAATTTCAAGGCCCCGCCTTTACCAGAATTGGGCTGCTGTAATAAAGTGATTCTTTGTTCCTTCATTATGCGCTGATAGACCCGATGTTCATTAATAAGCCTTTCACTGCCATCGTTGCTTCCATCATCAACCAGAATAATTTCATAATCACCTGCCCATTTATCAGCAAATTCACCGATCCCTTCGAACATCAAGTCAATGCGCTCGGCCTCATTATAATAAGGTATGATCAGTGAAATAGATGGAAACGTCATGCAGGAGCGAAAGTAACTGAAATTAGTCAAAACTCAAACGTGTTCGGGTGCGCCATTTCAATCATTAGATGTGCATGCTGATAAGGTAGTCCGATCTTGCCTTTTGCCTCATGCACCAGATCTATCAAACGATCGTTCATGTTGAACTTATTTTCGGGCTAAATCTAAATTCTGAACTGAAAAATCAGGTCGCAAAAACAGGTTGCGAATACATTGCTAAACCTGTCACTTATTCAATAAAATATTTTTTTACTTATTCACATCGTTATACATATTGATTTTGCTGCATGATGCCAGAAACGCAAGTTAATATGCACAATCTGTGAATAAAGAAAAACAACAAAGTACCTCCTGAAAAATATCTTCGTACCGCAATCTGAGAAGAAAGCAATTTCCTTTTTTATCTTGAAGTAAGACTCGCAGACGAACTTAAAATATTGACTATCAAAAGATAGAGAGGAAATAACCCCCATAATTTACCCTTCCAAAAGAAATTACCCAAAAGTATGAGTAAAAAAAATACAACGGCAAAAGGACTCCAATTCAACCGTTATTATACCAACGACTCCGCCCCCGTCTACGACCAGTTCGAGTATGATTATCGAACGTCAGTTATTCGAAATCCAAATGGCGAAGTGGTCTTTGAAATGAAAAATGTAGAAGTCCCTTCTCATTGGAGTCAGATCGCCACCGACATCCTGGCTCAAAAATATTTCCGTAAGGCAGGCGTGCCCCAACCTGATGGAAGTCTCGGACGCGAAACGTCTATTAAACAAGTGGCTCATCGTATGGCCCATTGTTGGAGAACATGGGGTGAAAAATACAATTATTTCAATAGTGAATCTGATGCCCAGATTTTCTATGATGAATTGGTTTATACCATCCTCAATCAAAGTTGCGCACCAAACTCACCGCAATGGTTCAATACCGGATTGCATTCATCCTATAACATAACAGGCAAAGCACAAGGACATTATTATGTTGACCCGACCAGTGGCGAGCTTTGCAAATCAACAAATGCCTACGAGCGACCTCAACCTCACGCTTGTTTTATTCTGAGTGTTGACGACGACTTGGTAAACGAAGGCGGTATCATGGATTTATGGGTACGTGAAGCACGTATCTTTAAATATGGCAGCGGTGTTGGAACCAACTATTCCAATATCCGTGGAGAAGGTGAGAAATTGAGCGGTGGTGGCACATCAAGCGGCATCATGAGTTTTCTGAAAATCGGTGATCGTGCTGCCGGCGCTATCAAAAGTGGAGGCACAACCCGTCGTGCAGCCAAAATGGTTTGTCTCGATATGGACCATCCAGAAATCGAAAAATTCATCAACTGGAAAGTTGAAGAAGAACAAAAAGTAGCCGCCCTGATCGCAGCCGGATATAGTAATGACTACGAAGGTGAAGCTTACCGAACAGTCAGCGGACAAAATTCGAATAATTCAGTTCGCGTTCCGAACGAATTTTTCCATGCCTTACAGAATGGTGAGGACTGGGAATTGAAAGCCCGTACCGACGGAAAAGTGATGAAGAAAATTCCTGCTAAGGATTTATGGGACCAGATCGCCTATGCCGCATGGCGTTGTGCCGATCCCGGTACTCAGTATGATACGACCATCAACGAGTGGCATACTTGCCCCGAAGGTGGAAAAATCCGTGCGTCGAATCCATGCAGCGAATATATGTTCCTCGACAACACCGCTTGTAATCTGGCCTCTATGAATCTTCGACGATTCTACAACGAAGAATCAAACATGTTCGATGTGACAGGATATGAATACGTAACACGTCTTTGGACTGTCGTACTTGAAGTTTCGGTTTTGATGGCGCAATTCCCTTCAAAAGAAGTGGCGCAATTGAGCTATGATTATCGTACGCTTGGTTTAGGATATGCCAACCTTGGCTCCTTGCTGATGGTTCAGGGAATTCCTTACGACAGCGAGCAAGCCAGAGGCATCGCTGGAGCATTAACCGCTATTATGACAGGTGTATCCTATAAGACATCGGCTGAGATGGCGCAGCACTTAGGCACCTTTGCCAAATACGAGGAGAACAAATCACACATGCTGCGTGTGATGCGCAACCATAGAGCTGCAGCGTATGACGCACAAGATGCATTTGACGGAATCGAAATAAAACCTCAGGGTATCAAAGCAAAATATTGTCCCGACTATCTGCTGAAAGCAGCAACCAAGGCCTGGGATGATGCAGTACAAATGGGTGAAAAACATGGTTACAGAAATGCACAGGCTACGGTGATCGCTCCAACAGGAACTATCGGTCTGGTAATGGACTGTGATACCACCGGAGTTGAACCCGACTTCGCACTGGTGAAGTTTAAAAAATTAAGCGGAGGTGGTTACTTCAAGATTATCAATCAGAGTATTCCTACCGCATTGAAAAATCTGGGCTATTCTGATAAGGAAAATGATGCGATTGTCAAATATGCCAAAGGACATGGCACATTTGCAGGAGCCCCTTTCATCAATCATCAATCGCTGAGCGACAAAGGGTTCATCGCTGAAGAATTGAAAAAACTCGATACGGCTGTCGAAAGTTCATTCGATATTGCCTTCGTATTCAATCATTACAATTTGGGTGAAGAATGTCTGCAACGACTTGGTTTCAAACCTGAGCAATATATGAGCCCGCTATTCTCTCTTCTGGATGAATTAGGGTTCAAAGATGAGGAGATAGAAAAAGCCAATGATTATGTGTGCGGTACCATGATGCTGGAAGGTGCGCCACTGTTGAGAGATGAACATCTGCCGGTATTCGATTGCGCGAACAAATGCGGAAAGAAAGGTGAACGCTATATCCATCATTCAGGACATATTCGTATGATGGGCGCTACGCAACCGTTTATCAGCGGAGCTATTTCAAAAACGATCAACCTTCCGAATGAAGCCAACGTTGATGAAATCAAGGAATGTTATCAAATGAGTTGGGAACTGGGTTTAAAAGCAAACGCCCTTTACAG
>CAIQUX010000109.1 GCA_903875055.1 uncultured Bacteroidota bacterium | reverse complement strand
GGGAAACCTTTATACGTAGCGGTCTTGAATTCGTTCGACAAGGAAATATATTTGGCCTTATTCATGGCCAGCTTATCTTTCACTTCTTCGATATTCTGTATTTCTTCCAATCCAGTGGCATAATTCACGCCACTTCCTTTGGCGCTTCCCGTCATGAGATTGCTTCTTCCGGGACTCACGATATCATAGATATTATACTTCACACGAAGTTGAATCAGGGAATCAGTATACATTTTCAATTGATCTGAAATGGAATCTTTTCGGTTATCGATGGCAGCGGCTAATTGGGTATTGACATGCTCATACAATTTACGTAACATTTCCTCTGTCCTGTTCATCGCTTCATTCACCACTTTATGCGCCAGATCGGCATCTTCATCTACAAAACTCACTTCAAGATGCTTATATCCGGAACGTGAAAGCGAGAAATTCTTGGCAAAACGCTTATAAACCTTTTTAGATCCGTCGGGATCATTCTTGACATCGATATTATAATGTTTGGCGAAATCGAATTTGTCGATCAGATACGAAACCACATCAGCTGAATTACCGATTACGAAGGCCCTGTCCACTTCATTTTCACCACCAAAGAAATCAATCCATTCCTGTTGGTTTTCCCTGAACAGATTGATACGACCACTCATGACAGCCGATGCCGGGAAAAACGAGCCATAGGCTTTGTACTCATTTTTCTGCATGTAAAAGTACACAGCTGCGACAAGGGAAGATGCAATGGCCAGACCGATGATATAGGTTTTCCATTTCAGGGCTGTACGTATCACACCGAATAAATTGAACGAAAGGTGGTTGTTTTCCATCTAAAAAAATTAAGTCGCAAATATATCATTTTATACCAAACGCTTCAAGTTATAGTTTGAAGGCAAAGCGGTAAAATTCAGTCCATAACGCTATTCCGTCGATTTATATTGCCTGATGTACGAAAGAATTGTTTCCTTATCCCATAAACGGATGGCGTATACAAGCATAAGGAAAGCAAGCATATTGATCAGAATGGAAAGGAAAAGAGGCACCTGCAGGTATTTACATACCATATTCAACAAGAATAAGGCGCCGAACAACAGGACAAATTTCCCTATCCAACGCAGATCGACTTGTAAACCGAAACGCTTGATGCTGAAATAGATACAGCAAGATGCGACGGTCGTCAACACCACAAGAGCTGCAATACTAGTTCCTACTGCATGCAAATGAGGTATCAGCAATAGATTCAAACTGATACTAATGACACAAGCCGTCAATGCAATTCGTATCAGCAGGAAGATATCACCATTGGCTGTGAGTAAGGTAGAATAGATATAAATGGCACAAAAGGCAGGGAAAGCTGATATAACAAACAAATAGATGAGTGGCAGATCGCTTGCGGCATGCTTGTCGAGCAAAAACATGATATCTTGTCTGTATAACATACTATGCGCCAGTATACAAAGCGATAACGCAATGATGATATTGGCACTGGTTCTAACAATCTCGTGTACTGGCATCTGTCGGGCAATCAGCCGGGTGAACATAGGCAACAGTATGCCTGCCAGCAAGAAACCAATCATATTCAGTGCATCCAATATCCTGTACGCTTCTGCATAAATGCTATTGATCTCGGGCCCGTCGATACGTTCGAGCAATAAGGAATCGCAACGCATATACACGCCCATGAGCAAAATCAACAAGGCATATGGAATACTTCGAATGCAAAACGACTTCATTTCCTTCCATGAAAAATGTTGAAAATCGATGGTAGCATAGCGCTTTACGATAATGATGACAGACACGATGATAGAAAGAAAGTAAGCCCCCAATTGCGCATATAAATACCATTCGATGACAAAGCGGTTCTTATAATCCTGATTCAGCAATAAAAAGCCACAAACACCTATCATGACGAATTTATCAAGGACTGAAAGCAAGCCGTCGATCTTGAAATCGTGATTGGCCGACACATTGCTTCGAAGGAACTGTAAAAAAGAATTTAAAAACTGTACGCCTCCCAACAGGAAGAGGATATACAAGGCATCACCTGAATACTGAAAGAACCAGGCTACCAGAAAGATGATGAAAAAATAAATCAATGAAAAAAGCCCCTTGGCCGCAATCATATTCGGAAGGGAAAGATGCATGAGACTGCTGTCGTTGGCAATACTGCGATTATTGAAATTGGTGACACCGAAATCGAGCAGGATATTGAAAATCACAGTCAGACTTAACAACGCTGTGTATAAGCCGTATTCCTGATGACCTACGGTAAGCTGTACATTGCGGTCAATCAGAAAAATCCACACCGGCTTGACCAATACATTCAACAAAATCATCACCAGCAGATTCGACAAAAAATAGCGTTTCAGCATACGTTGTAAATTTAGGTCAAAGAAGTTTAATGGCAAGGATTTCTCCTTGCAGATAAGAGATGTCACATAAGAGATTAGAGAAAGGATGATTCACTTAATTAACAAAGATCAATACATGCTTTTTCTCAATTCCTTAATCTCACAATGCGAATCCAACCTTATCTCACTTCCACATTGTATATTTGTCCGCTCAATAAAAAAAGCATGACATGCCTAAGATATCTCATCGCGGTGAACAGATGCCGCCCTCTCCTATCCGTAAGCTGGTACCATTCGCCGAAGAAGCCAAGAAAAGAGGCACCAAAGTGTTTCATCTGAATATCGGACAACCCGACATCGTTACACCTAAAGCCATACTCGATGCAGTCCGACATACCGACATGACCGTTCTTGAATACAGTCATAGCGCAGGATTCGAAAGTTATCGCAAGAAACTGACCGAGTATTACAAACGATTTGATATCGATCTGACACCTAATCAGATCATCGTCACCACGGGAGGTAGTGAAGCTATCCAATTTGCTATGATGACTTGTCTGGATCCCGGTGATGAGATTATCATTCCCGAACCTTTCTATGCCAATTACAACGGATTTTCAGTGGCTTCGCAAACAATAGTGAAACCAATTTCATCGAGTATCGAAGATGGTTTTAAATTACCTCCAATCGAAGATTTTGAAAAAAACATTACGCCACGCACGAAGGCTATCATGATCTGTAATCCGAATAACCCTACCGGTTATCTGTATTCAAAAGACGAAATGAATGTGTTGAAAGAAATCTGTCTTAAGTATGATCTGTATCTTTTCTCTGATGAAGCGTATCGCGAATTCTGTTATGACGGACATGTGCATATATCTGCTATGAATCTGGAAGGCATGGATCAGCATGTGATTTTATTGGATACCATTTCAAAACGATATAGTGCCTGCGGTGGACGAATCGGCGCCTTTATCACCAAGAATAAGGTTGTGTATGATGCCGCTATGAAATTTGCACAGGCCCGTTTAAGTCCGCCAAGCTTTGCTCAGATTCTTGGTGAAGCCGCTGTCGATTTACCAGCCGATTATTTTGATGAGGTCAAGGCAGAATACAAAAAACGTCGCGATGTCTTGGTTAGCCGATTGAATAAGATACCGGGTGTATTATGTCCTAACCCGGGTGGTGCTTTTTATGCCATGGCCAAATTGCCCGTTGACAGTGCCGAAGATTTCTGCAAATGGTTATTACAGGAATTCTCCTACAACGGACAAACCGTGATGATGGCTCCTGCTTCAGGTTTTTATGCCACAGCAGGTTTGGGTGTCAATGAAGTGCGTTTTGCCTATGTCTTAAACACCGACGATATCAATCATGCCATGGACTGCCTTGAGAAGGCGCTGGAACAATACAATTCAAAATAAAGCATGGGGAATTCAACCATTACGTATATCCTCATAGGTGTCACCGCATTGACATCCTATGCCGGTTTTCAAAACACGGATATCATCCATAAGATGATCTTTTATCCGAAGGAAATGAAAGACCGAAACGAGTGGTGGCGTTTCATTACCCACGGTTTCATTCATGCCGATTTCCAGCATCTGATATTCAATATGCTGACCTTGTTCTTCTTCGGTCCTTTTGTCGAATCAACTTTCGGATCAATATTCGACAACAATCTGGTCTATCCAATTTTCTATTTGGCGGCCTTCATCTTTTCAAGTGTGCCTTCGTATTTCAAGCATAAGGACAATTATTATTATCGCGCCTTAGGAGCCAGCGGAGCCATTTCGGCGGTATTGTTTACGACCATCTTGTTTAATCCATGGCAAATATTGTATGTCAATTTCTTCATTCCATTACCCGCCATCTTATTCGCTATCGGGTATGTGGCGTATTCGTCGTACATGGGTAAAAAAGGAAATGACAATATCGGTCATGAAGCACATTTATGGGGCGCCATTTTCGGATTGATCTGCCCTATTGTGTTGAAACCCGGTGTGTTCCCTTACTTCCTGAATCAGCTTATGCATCCACCGTTTTTCCAGTAAAAACAATTGCCCACCTTGCTCAGGACTTGAATGACCGCACGATGCTGTGAATTGCCTGTTTTTATTTTATATTTGATACATGAAAAAGACAATTCACGCGTTTTCCTTCCTCATGATAGCTGCTCTGTTGTTTGCCTGCAAGGGACATAATGTAAAAGATAGTATTTCCAAAATACGATTCATCAATGCCTCATCCATATCGGGTGATATCAATGTTTATATCGATTATAAAAAGGTTTTTGCCACCGATATCCAATACCTCAATTACAGTTTGTTCAGCAGTCATATCAGCACCACACATTTGATACAAATCAAAACGTCTGCGGGGAATCTCATTGCAGATACATCCCTGATGATGGTACAAGGAAATAACTATTCGGTCTTCCTCTATGATTCGGCCAATAGTGTGAATATAAAACTTTTGGACGAGGATTTCAGTGCACCTAAAGGTTCGTTTTGCAAACTTCGTTTCCTTCATCTTTCGAATAATGCACCTGCCACCGATATCCGGCAAGGCAATGACACTACCGTTCTGTTCAGGAATTATTCCAATGGCCAATACAGCGATTACAATATCTACAGTATCGATTCTCTGACCTTTAATGCCAGCAATACTGGCAGTTCTACTTCTTATTACACACAACCGGGCTATGTTAAGTTTAAATCCGGTTATTTTTATACCATGTATCTCAAAGGAAATATTGGCTCAACGGCTATAGACAGTCTTGGCTTTTTTGTGATTGAAAATAACGGGACGTATTAGAGAGTTGGTAAT
>CAIQUX010000108.1 GCA_903875055.1 uncultured Bacteroidota bacterium | reverse complement strand
ATTAAAGGTTATATCAATTACTAGGCTATGAGAAAAATGCAAGGCTTTGGATTTGTCATTGTTATTTTGGTCGTATTGCTCATCGAGTATTATGCCTTCAGTGCGTTCAAATTTGCGGTGCGGAATATGAAATTGCCTTATCGGCAAATCACCTTAGGGGTTTACGGCTTGCTTACCGTCATCTGGTTTGCGATGCTCTTCTCCTTCGATTATTTTCGTACGGCCGATATGAATAAGGGGTTAAGAAATGTGGTGATTGTCTATTTCATGGGCTTGCTGCTTTCTAAAATTTTAATCGCTGTTTTCTTATTGCTGGATGATGGTCGTCGATTAGTCTATTATTTGATAGGCTTATTCTATTCGAAAGAAAGTACTCCATTGTCGGTGCAAAGCGGGATGACCCGGTCTGAATTTCTCACCAAGTTCGCATTATTATTCGGAGGAACCGTGTTTGGAACTATGTTGTATGGCATGAGCAATCGTTACAATTACAATATTAAAAAACTGAAACTTGCTTTTGGTCATTTGCCGAAAGCATTCAAGGGATTGAAGATCATTCAGATTTCAGATATCCATAGTGGCAGTTTCAATGATGTGGCTGCAGTTCAGAAAGGCGTCGACATGATCCTCGCTGAAAAACCCGATCTGATTCTGTTTACTGGCGATCTGGTGAATAATAAGAGTGATGAGATGGAGGATTATATTTCGGTATTTTCTAAGTTGAAAGCACCTTTAGGTGTTTACTCCATTTTTGGTAATCACGATTATGGCGATTATGTGCATTGGGAAAGTGAAGAAGCAAAACGTCTAAATCTTGAAACCTTGAAGGGAATTCATGAGCAACTAGGCTGGCGCCTTTTACTTGATGAGCATGTGGCTATTGAAAAAGAGGGTGAACAATTCGGATTGATAGGGGTTGAAAATATCAGTGCATCCAGAGGATTCCATTCCTACGGAAATTTGCACAACGCGTATCAGGGAGCTGAACAATATCCGTTCAAGATATTGATGAGCCATGACCCCTCGCATTGGGACAGCGAAACAACCAATTCATTTAAGGATATCGATCTAACGCTCAGCGGACACACACATGGTATGCAGTTTGGCGTTGAAATTCCTTGGCTGAAATGGAGCCCTATACAATACGCGTACAAACGATGGGCGGGTCTGTATCAGAAGGAGAATCAATACCTGTATGTCAATCGCGGATATGGTTTTCTCGGTTATCCGGGTAGGGTGGGTATACTCCCTGAAATTACCTTAATCGAGCTGGTTTAAAAAAAAGACCGCTGACCATCGACAGCGGTCAATGGTCAGCGGTCCATATTTATCTTACTTTTCCAGGGCCAGTTTCAAAACATCTTGCATCTCATTCACGTAATGAAACTTTAATCCCTTGATATAGCCAGGATTGATTTCAATCACGTCTTTTTCGTTCTGTGCACAAAGAATAATTTCTTTCATGCCGGCCCGCTTGGCAGCCAGTATTTTTTCTTTGATACCGCCCACTGGCAATACCTGACCACGTAAAGTAATCTCACCCGTCATGGCCAGCATAGGTTTGATTCTGCGATGGGTAATGGCGCTGACAATGGCCGTCATCATAGTGATACCGGCACTTGGACCGTCTTTAGGCACAGCTCCTTCAGGAACATGAATATGCAGATTGTTATTGTCGAAAAAGGCGGGATCAATTTTCAAATCCGTCGTGTGAGCTTGTATATAGGCGAGGGCCGTACTGGCACTTTCCTTCATGATATTACCCAGATTTCCTGTAAGCGTCAATCCACCTTTGCCATTACTGATACTGGTTTCGATGAATAAGATTTCACCGCCCACATAAGTCCATGCCAATCCAATCGCCACTCCCGGAGGATTAGGCTTGTTGAACAGGTCATTGGTGTATTTTGGTTTGCCCAGGACTTCTTCGACCAGAGCTGCTGTCACTTCAAATGACTTCAGTGTTTCGTCCATTGCGGCCTTCATGGCTAGATTGCGCATCACGCTGGCGATTTGTCGTTCCAGTTCACGTACACCGCTTTCACGGGTATATTCGGTAATGAGTTTACTCAACACGGGATTGGTAATCTTGATAGAAAACTTATCGAGTCCATGCGCTTCCTTTTGCTTTGGTACCAAATGTTTCTTTGCGATTTCAACTTTCTCTTCCACCGCATAACCGCTGAGGTCAATGATTTCCAGACGGTCGCGAAGAGCAGGTTGTATATCACCCAAACTATTGGCTGTGGCTATGAAAAGCACTTTTGATAAGTCATATTCCAACTCAAGATAATTATCATAGAAGGAATTGTTTTGCTCAGGATCCAGAATTTCCAGCAAAGCACTGCTTGGATCGCCGCGATGATCCCGGCCTATCTTATCGATCTCATCCAAAATGAAAACCGGGTTACTTGATTTTACTTTCCGTAATGATTGGATGATACGGCCCGGCATGGCACCGATATAAGTCTTGCGATGACCACGAAGTTCGCTTTCATCATGTAAGCCACCCAAACTGAATCGCACATATTTTCGACCGATAGCATTCGCAATAGATTTCCCTAATGATGTCTTTCCGATTCCCGGAGGCCCGATAAAGCAAAGAATAGGCGATTTCATATCTCCTTTTAATTTCAGCACCGCTAGATATTCAAGGATGCGGTCTTTGATCTTATCCATGCCATAATGATCATCGTCCAGCACCTTGCGTGCCTTCTTGATATCATAGATGTCCTCGGTATATTCTTCCCAAGGCAAATCAAGCAACAGGTCAAGATGATTGTAGACAGTCGAATAGTCAGGTGTCGACGGATGCATACGCTCCAGTTTCTCGATACCTTTTGTAAACATTTCCTTTGCCGCTTCGCTCCATTTTTTTCCTTCGGCACGTTTTTGTAAATCTTTGACCTCCCTGTCATTGGAATCCCCGCCGAGTTCATCCTTGATGGCTTTCATCTGTTGGTTGAGAAAATAATCGCGTTGTTGCTTATCAAGTTCTCCACGGGTCTTATCGCTGATCTTATTTTTCAGTTCCACATGCTGCAATTCAACCTGTAACAATCGAAGAAGATCTTCGGTACGTTTGGTAAAATCATTTTCTTCCAGCAGGGCCTGTTTTTCTTTGGTATCACAATTAAGGTTAGAGGCGATGAAATGATTCAGGAAGGTAATGTTCTCAATATTCTTCAGTACAATACTGGCTTCTGGCGGCACATTGCTCGACTTTCGCATGATTTGTTCAGCCATATCACGGACAGTGGCAATCATGGCAGCAAATTCATTGTCCATCGCCGGTACGGTGTCTTCCAAATAGGTTACATCGGCTTTGAAATAAGGCTCGTCTTGTATCCAGTGATTCACCTTGAAACGAAGGCGACCGCGCATGAAGACGGTCAGACTTCCATCAGGCATTTTAATCTGACGAATGATTTGTGCTACGGTACCGATCTTATTGATATCATCATAGGTCGGGTTTTCACTTTTAGCATCGGTTTGTGAAATCACCCCTATATGCTTGCCAGTTTTTTCTGCTTCCTGTAATGCCTTGATTGATTTTTCACGGGAGACCGTAATCGGTATCACCACATTCGGAAATAATACCATATTTCGCAGGGGGAGTACGATCAAATCTTTTGGTAAGGATTTTTTTTCCTCATCAGTCATCTCATCTTCTGTGAGAGGAACTATTGGCATGATTTCTATCTCTTCTTCGGT
>CAIQUX010000107.1 GCA_903875055.1 uncultured Bacteroidota bacterium | reverse complement strand
GCATCATCATTCTTACAGGCATTCAGGAAAACAAGAACGCACATCGCGGGAAGAACTATTTTTCGGATAATTAAAAACATGAGATTCGATAGATGAGCAGCAAAAGTAAAGAATACTATGAAGTAAGCCGCATAAAAATAATGTAAAGGAGATACTGAATAATGAGGTCTGAATCGAACTCAATAAAGCAGATGCTTATTTCATCTTGACTTCTTCTACCTGAAGAACACTCTTGTCGTTCGCCTCTGACTTGTGCACCACCGCCACAATTCTGCATTTATCTTTATTCCAGACGCCGTCAGGCTGAAAAATAACAGTTCGTCTGAATACTCTGCCTTTTTCAATCAAAGCCATCGTACTTAGTACAGGCGAACCTATTACCGGACTGATGGCCTTTCGCAACACATCATTGAATTCATAATCTTCAATCTTTTGTACAGTTGGGAAAGCCGCAGAATCTTGTGTTCCTACGAGGCCATCTTCCAATACAAATAAGGAAAGAAATATTTTGCTTGAGGTCGTGTCTGTAAAAGCAAGGGTTGTGTTCAAGGTTACCAGATTACTGCCTGCATCATATGTTGAAGACATATGCAGATTGACGGGTGAAGTCTTGCTTAATTCATTGCTTAGTGCGGAAGACCAGTTTCCACCGGAACCGCGAACGATAAAGTATTTGTCGCTTGCGTCTTTCACCCGATCAAAGGCTGCACAAGGTTGTCCCTGATCCCCATCGAGATAGGAGATCAGGCTACGTACGTCAGGGTTTTCAAGTGAATAATATTTTTCAGCAGGAAAATTTTCTTCAAGACCCTTGAAATGAAGAGCCATCACTTTGATCCTTGTCGGATTGGCTGCCACCATTTGATCGATCTGTGCCTTACCTGCCGGACAGTTAGAACATTTATTTCCGGTAGATTCTTCTATCAATATCGACTTGGTGCTTGGTGCTTCGACTGCACCGACATAGGTAGTGTCTTTGACGAGTGTGTTGCCATCCAATACCAAACCTACAGGTACTTGCTCTTTGCATGAGGCAAATAAAGAAATTATGGACGCAAATAAGATTATTTTTTTCATTCGTATGTTATTTTTAGAAGCTTGAAGTTACACCGATTTTAAATCCGCTGAAGGCTGGCTCGTAACGGCAAACACCGCCTGTGCAATTGATACCATCGACCTGTTTCACATATTGCAAGGTGAAGCGATGAGCGTCTTTGGTATAAGCTACAAACACATTCGGATAATGATGTGCTGCACTGACATGTGTCTTATTAGGTTTTGCATTATACATATCTGAAACGGCAAAACTCCAGGTAGGTGAAATATTGTATTCCAACAAACCAAAGGCCCATGATCCGTAATCCTGCTTGGTGCTCATATATTGCAATTCGGCACGAATAGAATTCTTTTTGTTGATCTTATAACCAAATTCGAGGAAAGGCGTAAAGGCCTTCACAATCGGATAATCATCAATGTTCTTCACCTGATAGATAGATTGATTGTAATTCAGATATTGTATCCCCAGATGCAACAGCACATTCTTAATACTTCTGACTTCTGTTTCTGCAAACACTTCACGATACAATACTTCATCTTTCAAGGTATTGATACGGGTATACGCCAGATTGAAATTCAATTTATCATTGGGAGTGTAAAAGGCGTTGAGATTACCTGCCAGTTCCGATAAGTCTTGCGAAGGTGGTGTGTACCGTGCTATCAGACGCTGAGGACGTATTTGAGCTATGATAGGTTGCCAGTTGAAAATTCCTTTGAGCAACACTTCATTAGGAGAGGTGCGCATCACAAAATTTTCTGTACGTTTTACGGAGGCATTCACTCCGAATTTATTCATCGAATATCCTAAGGTCGTGTAGACCACATCGCCGCTTTTATTACGAAGACCTTCATTCGGAATCGCCAAGGCTTCCTGCGATTTCAAAGCCCCTTCGACATACCATGTAAAATTGCCTGCATTGAGTGTGTTGTACAAGGTGGCAGCATACATATTATAGGTCGGAATAAAACGATCCTTCATGGGAAGGTTATTGATGGTTCCAACGACGGCATCCATACTTCCTTTATCCATGGTACGATTCACAATGCCGATTCCCGGTGTAATATGCGCCTTTGAACCTAAATCAAAATCGGTTTCGATATTCAATCCTTTCAGGATAGGCTGATAGCGTTCAAACAGGTTTTTAGTCTGACCTGAAAATCCTTTG